>NZ_JBHYWI010000192.1:0-1025 GCF_042751525.1 Kitasatospora sp. NPDC059408 | reverse complement strand
AACGACGCCGACGGCACACTCCGCGCCTGGCACAACGACAACGGCTTCACCACCGCCCCCTTCGGCAACAGCCTGATCATCGGCCAAGGCTTCACCAACCCCACCAGCACCTACTTCGCCTGAGCCCCCAGCCGAGCACCCGGGGCGGCGGCCTCACCCGAAGCCGCCGCCCCCGCCCATGCCATCAGCCGATACCTCGCCGACAGGAGTTCCGTCATGCTCTCCCTCCGTTCCAACGCCACCCGCCTCGCCGCCAAGTCCCTTGCCGTGCTCGCCTTTTCGTCCAGCGCCTTCGGCGCCGCCGCCCCGGCCTCCGCCACCGCGCACACCACCGCCGCCACTGGGATCGACCTCTGCGCCCAGGTCGCCAAGCAGGCCGGCTTCAGCCACGACACCCTCGTCACCGCGATCGCCGTCGCCATGGCCGAGTCGCACTGCAACCCACAGGCCAGCCACGTGAACTCCAACGGCACGGTGGACTACGGGCTCTGGCAGATCAACACCGTCCATCCCCAGGCCCAGGACCCTAACTGCCGTTTCGACCCGCAGTGCAACGCCAACGCGGCCTGGGAGATATCGAAGCACGGGACGAACTTCTGCCCGTGGTCGACCTACGACTCCTCGATCTGCACGACCTGGGTCCACAACAACGCCTACAAGACCTACCTCGCAGCGGCGCAGACCGCCGCCGCCCGGGTATCGGGGGGCGGTTCCGCATCGCTGGCGGGTGACGGCCGGGCGTCGGTGGTGAGCGACTCGGCGGACGGGACGCTCACGGCCTGGCACAACGCGGCCGGGTTCGCCCAAATGCCGTTCGACACCTCGGCCGTCATCGCGCAGGGCTTCACCGACCCCACCCGCGTCAAGTTCGCCGACCTCGACGGCGACGGACGCGCCGACCTCATCTACGTCCAGCCCGCAGGCAACCCGCAGAACGACCCCGAGGGCACCCTGCGCGCCTGGCACAACGACGGCGGCATGAACACCATGCCCTTCGGCAACTCCGTCATCATCGGCCAGGGCTT
>NZ_JBHYWI010000191.1:0-1030 GCF_042751525.1 Kitasatospora sp. NPDC059408 | reverse complement strand
CTGAGGACAAGCCCTCGGCCTATTAGTACCGGTCAACTCCACCCCTTACAGGGCTTCCATATCCGGCCTATCAACCCAGTCGTCTACTGGGAGCCTTACCCTCTCAAGGAGGTGGGAGTGCTCATCTCGAAGCAGGCTTCCCGCTTAGATGCTTTCAGCGGTTATCCCTCCCGAACGTAGCCAACCAGCCATGCCCTTGGCAGAACAACTGGCACACCAGAGGTTCGTCCGTCCCGGTCCTCTCGTACTAGGGACAGCCCTTCTCAACACTCCTACGCGCACAGCGGATAGGGACCGAACTGTCTCACGACGTTCTAAACCCAGCTCGCGTACCGCTTTAATGGGCGAACAGCCCAACCCTTGGGACCTACTCCAGCCCCAGGATGCGACGAGCCGACATCGAGGTGCCAAACCATCCCGTCGATATGGACTCTTGGGGAAGATCAGCCTGTTATCCCCGGGGTACCTTTTATCCGTTGAGCGACGGCGCTTCCACAAGCCACCGCCGGATCACTAGTCCCTACTTTCGTACCTGCTCGACCCGTCAGTCTCACAGTCAAGCTCCCTTGTGCACTTACACTCAACACCTGATTGCCAACCAGGCTGAGGGAACCTTTGGGCGCCTCCGTTACCCTTTAGGAGGCAACCGCCCCAGTTAAACTACCCACCAGACACTGTCCCTGATCCGGATCACGGACCCAGGTTAGACATCCAGCACGACCAGAGTGGTATTTCAACGGCGACTCCACAACAACTGGCGTTGCTGCTTCACAGTCTCCCACCTATCCTACACAAGCCGAACCGAACACCAATATCAAGCTATAGTAAAGGTCCCGGGGTCTTTCCGTCCTGCTGCGCGAAACGAGCATCTTTACTCGTAATGCAATTTCACCGGGCCTATGGTTGAGACAGTCGAGAAGTCGTTACGCCATTCGTGCAGGTCGGAACTTACCCGACAAGGAATTTCGCTACCTTAGGATGGTTATAGTTACCACCGCCGTTTACTGGCGCTTAAGTTCTCAGCTTCGCC
>NZ_JBHYWI010000190.1:0-1062 GCF_042751525.1 Kitasatospora sp. NPDC059408 | reverse complement strand
TGTACTGACCACGGAGGTTGGTGACGGGGTTCACGGTCAGGTGATCTTGAAATGAGTGAGGGCCTTCTGGCTCGGTGTGGATTGCGACGTCTGCACCGGCACCCAGAAAGGCCCTCATGCCACACCGTAACGCACCGTTGACCGAGACCGGCCGCCTGCGCCTGGCCCGCTGCGTGGTCGAGGACGGCTGGCCGCTGCGGCGGGCCGCCGAACGCTTCCAGGTCTCACCCACCACGGCCAAGCGCTGGGCGGACCGCTACCGGGCTCTTGGCGAGGCCGGCATGGCCGACCACTCCTCCAGACCGCACCGCAGCCCGCGTCGGACGGCGACCCGCACCGAGCGGCGGATCATCAAGGTCCGTGTGCTGCGGCGCTGGGGTCCGGCCCGCATCGCCTACCTGCTCGGACTGAACCCGGCCACCGTGCACCGGGTCCTGGTCCGCTACCGGCTCGCCCGCCTGGCCCACCTCGACCGAGCCACCGGCCACCCGATACGGCGCTACGAACGCGCCGCACCGGGCGAGTTGGTCCACGTCGACATCAAGAAGCTCGGCAACATTCCCGACGGTGGCGGCCACAAGGTACGAGGCCGCAAGGGCAGCCCGTCCCGGTCGGGCGTGGGCTACAGCTACCTGCACAACGCCGTCGACGATCACTCTCGACTGGCCTACAGCGAGATCCTGCCCGACGAGCGCAAGGAGACCGCCACCGCCTTCTGGACCCGCGCGCACGAGTTCTTCGCCCAGGCCGGGATCACCGTCGAGCGGGTGCTGACCGACAACGGCTCCTGTTACCGCTCCCGGCTGTGGCGTGACGCCCTTGCGGCCGGCGGGGTCACACACAAGCGCACCCGTCCCTACCGGCCGCAGACCAATGGCAAGGTCGAACGATTCAACCGCACCCTGCTCGACGAGTGGGCCTACGCACAGCCCTACCGCACCGAGCAGGAACGCCGCGACGCCTTCCCCGCCTGGCTCCACACCTACAATCACCACCGCGGACACACCGCGCTCAGGGGCAAGCCACCCGCCAGCCGCGTCCCCAACCTCACGGGTCAGAACA
>NZ_JBHYWI010000189.1:0-1076 GCF_042751525.1 Kitasatospora sp. NPDC059408 | reverse complement strand
ATGTGAGGCGGATTTGCCTACCTCACGGCCTACACCCTTACCCCGGGACAACCACCGCCCGGGCTGGACTACCTTCCTGCGTCACCCCATCGCTCACCTACTACAGACTTGGACCGGCGGCTCCACCACTTCCCTTTGCCCGAAGGCTCCGGGACGGCTTCACGGCCTTAGCATCACCTGGTTCGACGTTGGCGCTTCAAAGCGGGTACGGGAATATCAACCCGTTGTCCATCGACTACGCCTGTCGGCCTCGCCTTAGGTCCCGACTTACCCTGGGCAGATCAGCTTGACCCAGGAACCCTTGGTCAATCGGCGCAAGAGTTTCCCACTCTTGTATCGCTACTCATGCCTGCATTCTCACTCGTATACCGTCCACGACTCGATTCCTCGGCCGCTTCACCCGGCACACGACGCTCCCCTACCCATCCACACAGCCGTTGGGCCTATATATGTGAATGACACGACTTCGGTGATGTGCTTGAGCCCCGCTACATTGTCGGCGCGGAATCACTTGACCAGTGAGCTATTACGCACTCTTTCAAGGGTGGCTGCTTCTAAGCCAACCTCCTGGTTGTCTCTGCGACTCCACATCCTTTCCCACTTAGCACACGCTTAGGGACCTTAGTCGGTGTTCTGGGCTGTTTCCCTCTCGACCATGGAGCTTATCCCCCACAGTCTCACTGCCACGCTCTCACTTACCGGCATTCGGAGTTTGGCTAAGGTCAGTAACCCGGTGAGGCCCATCGCCTATCCAGTGCTCTACCTCCGGCAAGAAACACGTGACGCTGCACCTAAATGCATTTCGGGGAGAACCAGCTATCACGGAGTTTGATTGGCCTTTCACCCCTAACCACAGGTCATCCCCCAGGTTTTCAACCCTGGTGGGTTCGGTCCTCCACACGGTCTTACCCGCGCTTCAACCTGCCCATGGCTAGATCACTCCGCTTCGGGTCTTGGGCATGCAACTCAAACGCCCTATTCGGACTCGCTTTCGCTACGGCTACCCCACACGGGTTAACCTCGCTACACACCGCAAACTCGCAGGCTCATTCTTCAAAAGGCACGCAGTCACGGCC
>NZ_JBHYWI010000188.1:0-1247 GCF_042751525.1 Kitasatospora sp. NPDC059408 | reverse complement strand
CAGACTCCCGCGGCACCGCGATGCCGGGGCCGCCGCGGTACCCCGGTGCCGCGGCGCCGGGCCGCCGGAACAGCCCAAGTGCCGCGGTGCCGGGCTCCCGGGCCACCGTGGTGCCGCGGTACCCCGGTACCGGGCCCCCGGGCCGCCGCGGTGCCAGGCCGCCGCCGGGACGGCCCAAGAGCCTTTCACCGGGACCTCGTTACGGCGGCACCGCGCCCGCAGGACCGCGGCAGCCCACACCAACAACCCGAAACACACAGCCCGCCCGAGGAACACCTCAGGAACAGCACCAACAACAACACCAGGAACAACCCAGCCGGCACGAAGCCCGCACGGACACAACGCAACCAAGCCCGCCCACAACCGCCACACGACGGGCCAGACGACCCCACCGACAACACCGGCAACCGCCCCACCAGAACCACCCCGGGAAACAGCACAGGAGCAACCCCCCGAGGCCGGCCCCGAGAACAGCTCCACACGCCCAAGGAACAGATCAGGACCGGCCCAAGCAACGACCCACGGAACCGCTCCACACCGGCCCGAGGAACCGCTCACGGACAACCCGAGGAACGACACCGGGAACAACCCGGACCGGCACGCAAACCCCCACACAAAGACCCCGGCACGAAGCCCGCACGGACACGGCGGAACCAAGCCCGCACGGACACGGCGGAACCAAGCCCGCACGGACACGGCGGAACCAAGCCGGCCCAAAACGGCCACACCGCACCACAGAAGGCCACCAGGGCACCGGCCCCACGAACAACACCGGCAACCAGCCCACGAAACAGCCCCGGAACAACACACGAGCCACCCCGCCCCCCCCGAAGGCAACTCCCGCACCACACAACGCAACACCACCCGGAACCCGCCCCGACCCCGGCCCGCCACCAGGACCCACCACCGGGAAACAACACACCGAACACCCCGGCCCGCCACCGGAACCGGCCACCACAACACCCGGCACAACACACCACCACCGCCGGCCCCCGGGCCGCACCCCGGGAAACCCCGCCCCACCCCCCACACCCAGAGCGCCACCACCCGGCACCCGCCTCAACAACCCCCAGCCACCACCCCCGCGGCCCGCACACCCACCCCGGCCCCAGGGCCCGCAACCACCCCGGAAACACAAAGAAAGGAACACACCACCACCATGACCACCACCACCCCCCGCCCCACCACCACCAGCGACGACGACAGCCCGCCCCCCACCCCCGCCCAGGCCACCCCCGACCCCACCC
>NZ_JBHYWI010000187.1:0-1395 GCF_042751525.1 Kitasatospora sp. NPDC059408 | reverse complement strand
GGGTGGAGGCTGGTGATGTTGTGGGTGGTGGTGGTTTTGAGGGCTTGGATGATGTAGGTGATTTGGGCTTCGATGATGACGGTTTGGGAGGAGTGGCCGAGGGTGGTGTTGGGGCCGAGGAGCATGAAGAGGTTGGGGTAGCCGTGGATGGTGGTGCCGCGGTGGGCTTGGATGCCGTGTTGGGTCCAGGTTTGGTTGAGGGTGGTGCCGTTGGCGTTGTGGATGCGGTGGGTGATGGGTTGGTTGGTGGGGGTGAAGCCGGTGGCGAGGATGATGGTGTCGATGTGGCGGGTGGTGCCGTCGGTGGTGGTGATGTGGGTGGGGCCGATGTTTTTGATGGGGGTGGTGATGATGTTGACGTTGGGTTGTTGGATGGCGGGGTACCAGGTGTTGGAGAAGAGGAGGCGTTTGCAGCCGATGGTGTAGTCGGGGGTGAGGAGGGTGCGCAGGTGGGGGTCGGGGACGGATTTTTTGAGGTGGGTGGCGGCCATGTTTTTCATGGCGGTGGTGCGGGTGGGGCGGGACATGAAGTAGGCGATGATTTCGCGGCCGTGTTTGTTGAAGTTGCGGCGGAATTGCTGGTAGCCGGGGAGGTGTCGGAGCATCCAGGTGTGGCGGGGGGTGTTGGGTTTGTCGGGTTTGGGGGCGATCCAGGGTGGGGTGCGCTGGTAGAGGTCGAGGCGTGCGGCTTGGGGTTGGATGTGGGGGAGGAATTGGATGGCGGAGGCGCCGGTGCCGATGACGGCGATGGTGCGGCCGGTGAGGTTGTGGTGGTGGTTCCATTGGGCGGAGTGGAAGAGGGTGCCGGTGAAGGTGTGGATGCCGGGGATGTCGGGGATGGCGGGGGTGGAGAGGTAGCCGGTGCCGGTGATGAGGAATTGGGTGGTGTAGCGGCCGCCGGTGGTGTGGAGGTCCCAGTGGTGGTGGGTGTCGTTCCAGTGGGCGGTGAGGAGTTCGTGGTTGTAGCGGAGGTAGGGCAGGACGCCGTGTTTGTGGGCGCAGTCGCGGAGGTATTCGTGGACTTCGGTTTGGGTGGCGAAGGTGGATTTCCAGTGGGGGTTGCGGGCGAAGGAGAAGGAGTAGAGGTGGGCTTGGACGTCGCAGGCGCAGCCGGGGTAGGTGTTGTCGCGCCAGGTGCCGCCGAGGTCGTTGGCGCGTTCGAAGACGAGGAAGTCGTCGGTGCCGGTCTGCAGGAGGCGGATGGCGGTGCCGAGGCCGGAGAAGCCGGTGCCGATGATGGCGACTTTGAGGTGGCGTAGGACGGGGCCGGCGTCGGTGGTGGGGGCCGTGGTGGTGTCGGGGGTGGGGTCGGGGGTGGCCTGGGCGGGGGTGGGGGGCGGGCTGTCGTCGTCGCTGGTGGTGGTGGGGCGGGGGGTGGTGGTGGTCATGGTGGTG
>NZ_JBHYWI010000186.1:0-1421 GCF_042751525.1 Kitasatospora sp. NPDC059408 | reverse complement strand
ACCCCCACACTCCGACCCAACCGACCCGAAAACCACACCCTCACCACCGCCCACGCCCACCTCCACACCCACGGACACACCACCCCCACCCCCACACGACACCAGACAAACCCCACACCCCTCCCCACCTACCCCTTCCAACACCAGACCTACTGGCTCCGGGCCCCCTTCACCTCGACGGACACCACCGACCTCGGCCTGGACGCGGGCGGCCATCCGCTGCTGGGCGCCGCCGTCGACCTGGCCGGCGACGACAGCGTGTTGTTCACGGGCCGGATCTCGCTCCGTTCGCAGCCGTGGCTGGCCGACCACACGATCGCCGACACCGTCCTCCTGCCGGCCGCCGCCCATCTCGAACTCGCCCTGCACGCCGGTCGACAGCTCGGCGCCGGCACGGTCGAGGAGCTCACGCTTCAGGAGCCGCTGGTCCTGGCCCCCGAGCAGACGGTTCAGCTACAGCTGGTCGTCGCCGCTCCGGACGCGTCCGGAGCCCGGCCGTTCACCATCCACTCCCGTCCGGACGGCACCGAGGAGCGGTCCTGGACCCGGCACGCGACCGGCGTCGTCGTCCCGGAGCCCGCCCAGGCGGCACCGGCGGTCGGCTCGGCGTGGCCGCCCGCCCAGGCGGAGGCGATCGACGTGACGGACTTCTACGCCGATCTGGCCGACCGGGGCTACGCCTACGGCCCCGCGTTCCAGGGGCTCCGTGCCGCCTGGCGCGTCGGGGACGAGGTCCAGGCCGAGGTCGTTCCGCCGGGGGACGTCGACACGACGGGCTACGGCCTCCACCCCGCGCTGCTCGACGCCGCCCTCCACACCGTCGGGCTGGCGGGCCGGTTCACCGGGGACGACCCGACGCAGGTCCGTCTTCCGTTCGCGTGGAGCGGCGTGACGCTCAGGACCGTGCCGTCCGGCAGCGTCCGGGTGCGGACCGTCCCAGTCGGCGACGACGGTCTCAGCCTGTTCCTCACGGACGGCGACGGCCGACCGGTCGCGTCGATCGAGACCATCCGCTTCCGGACCGTCTCCGCCCAGCAGTTGGCGGCTGCCGCGAGTCCTCGCCCGCGCGCCCTGCTCGGACTGGAGTGGACCCCGCTCGCGGCGGACCATGGCGGTTTCCCGACCGGAGACCGGGCCGTCCTGGGGATTGGATCCCTGTCCGGTCCGGAGGGTTCGGTGACCGGGCATCCGGACCTCGCCGGGCTGCGTGCCGCCGTCGAGCGAGGGCTGCCGACGCCCCAGGCCGTGGTGGTCCCGTGGCCGGGCACCTCCGATGACGCCGGCGAGGCCGTCCACGCGCATACCCGGCGCACCCTGGCCCTGCTCCAGGAGTGGCTGGCGGAGAGCGCCTTCGACGACAGCCGGCTGATCATCCTCACCACCGGCGCCACCGGGGAGCGCCCCACCGACCTCGCCGCCGC
>NZ_JBHYWI010000184.1:0-1851 GCF_042751525.1 Kitasatospora sp. NPDC059408 | reverse complement strand
GCCCGGCGCGGCCGACCGGTCTCCGGCCACTCCCGCTGCTCGGTGAGCAGTTCCACGGACCCCGCGGTCCAGTCGACGTGCGGCGAGGGCTCGTCGACGTGCAGGGTCTTGGGCAGCACGCCGTGGCGCATGGCCTCGACCATCTTGATGACGCCGGCGACGCCGGCTGCCGCCTGGGTGTGCCCGATGTTCGACTTGAGGGCGCCGAGCCAGAGGGGCCGCTCCGCCGGGCGGTCCTGGCCGTAGGTGGCCAGCAGGGCCTGGGCCTCGATCGGGTCGCCGAGGGTGGTGCCGGTGCCGTGGGCCTCGACCGCGTCGACGTCGCCCGCCGTGAGGCGGGCGTTCGCCAACGCCTGCTGGATGACCCGTTGTTGGGAGGGCCCGTTGGGTGCGGTGAGACCGTTGCTGGCACCGTCCTGGTTGATCGCCGAACCGGCCAGCAGCGCGAGGACCTGGTGCCCGTTGCGCCGGGCGTCGGAGAGGCGTTCGAGGAGCAGCAGGCCGGCGCCCTCGCCCCAGCCGGTGCCGTCGGCCGCCGCGGCGAACGGCTTGCACCGCCCGTCCGGCGCGAGACCGCGCTGCCGGCTGAACTCCAGGAAGATGCTCGGACTGGCCAGCACGGTGACGCCGCCGGCGAGGGCGAGGTCGCACTCGCCGCTGCGCAGCGCCTGTGCGGCCAGGTGCAGGGCGACCAGGGAGGAGGAGCACGCGGTGTCGACGGTGACCGCCGGGCCCTCCAGGCCGAGGGTGTAGGCCACGCGGCCTGAGGCGACGCTGGTGGTGGTGCCGGTGAGGAAGTAGCCGTCGGTGCCCTCGGGGACCTTGCGCAGGGGCGAGGCGTACTCCTGCGCGATGACGCCGGTGAAGACGCCGGTCCGGGAGCCGCGCAGCGAGGCCGGGTCGATCGAGGCGCGCTCGACGGTTTCCCAGGCGGTCTCCAGCAGGATGCGCTGCTGCGGGTCCATGGCGAGCGCCTCGCGCGGGCTGATCCCGAAGAACTCGGCGTCGAACCCGCCCGCGTCGTAGAGGAACCCGCCCTCGCGCACGTAGAAGGTGCCGGGGTGGTCGGGGTCGGGGTGGTAGAGGCGCTCGATGTCCCAGCCGCGGTCGTCCGGCAGGTCGCCGACCACGTCGGTACCGTCCGACAGCAGCTGCCACAGGTCCTCGGGCGACCGGACCCCGCCGGGGAACCGGCAGCTCATCGACACGATCGCGATCGGCTCGTCCGGCGCGGCGGCCGGGAGCGGGGCGGCCTGGACGGGCACGTCGCGCAGGCCGAGGACGGCCGTGCGGACATGGGCGGCGAGTGCTTCGGGCGTGGGGTGGTCGAAGACCAGGGTGGCCGGAAGGGTCAGTCCGGTGGCCGTGTTGAGCTGGTTGCGCAGTTCGACGGCGGTGAGCGAGTCGAAGCCGAGTTCCTTGAACGCGCGGGTGTCGTCGATCGCGTCGCCGTCCGGCCGGCGGAGGACCAGGGCGGCCGCGCGTCGCACCAGGGCGAGGACCCGGTCGTGCTGCTCGGCGTCGGACAGCTGCGCCAACTCGGCGACCAGCGTGGTGGATCCGTGCTGTCCGGTGCGCGTCGGCACTGTGCGGACCAGGCCGTGGAGCAGTGGCGGCAGCATCCCGGCCTGGGCGCGGTCGCGCAGTGCGGCGCTGTCGGTCTTCGCGGCCACCACCACGGGTGCCGCGCCGGCGAGCGCGTGGTCGAACAGCGCGAGCCCGAGCCGGCCGTCGATCGGCAGGATGCCGCCGCGTTCGATCCGTGCCTGGTCGGCCTCGTCGAGGGCGCCGGTCATCCCGCTGGCGTCGGCCCACAGGCCCCAGGCGATGGAGGTGGCGGGGAGTCCGTCG
>NZ_JBHYWI010000183.1:0-1933 GCF_042751525.1 Kitasatospora sp. NPDC059408 | reverse complement strand
TGCCGAGTAGCCGAGGGGAATTTCACCCCTCGGCCCTCACAGAACCGTGCGTAACAGTCTCCCGTTACACGGCTCATGCCGCTCTGATCATCAGACCGTCACGGCGCTCACGCTGATGCGCCACTGCGCGAACATGCGGGGGTATCGACGGGCGATCTCCTGCAGCTTCGCCAGGGCCTTACGCTTGGCCGCGAGCCGTTTGTACTTCTGGCGAATCCAGCGCACCAGGTAGGCGTTGATGCGCATCGCGAAGGACTCCAACTCCCACCACCGGAAACGGCCGTAGTAGTTGAGCCAGCCCGCCACGGCCGGGTTGATCCGGCGGGCGAGCTGGACGAAGGACAGACCGGTCCGAGTGTGCAGGTGCCATGACCGCACCTCCCGTCCGATCTTGGTCAGGGCTTCCCTGCTGATCGCCGGCTCGAACGACAGGAACTGCCTGCCGTCCGGAGTCCGGTTCTTCCTGGCACGGAACGTGTACCCGAGGAACGTGAACGCCTCGTGCTCGTACGAGCTTCGACGTACCTGGTCCTTGCAGTAGACGATCCGGGTCTTGTCCGGGTGCAACCGCAGCCCGACCTCGGCCATCCTGTCCCCCAGCGCGGCCAGCACCTCGCGGGCCTGGCGCTCGGTGACGCAGTGCAGCACAGCGTCATCCGCGTAGCGTTCGAACCAGATGGTGGGGAACTCCCGAACCATCCAGGCATCGAACGCGTAGTGCAGGAACAGGTTCGCCAGCACGGGAGACACCGGGGCACCCTGCGGCGTCCCCAACTCCCGTTTCACCAGGGAGCCGTCGGGCATGACGAGCGGGGCGGCAAGCCACCTGCGCACGTACAACTTCACCCAAACGGCATCCGTGTGAGCATCCACCGCCTTGACAAGCAGGTCCCAGGGCACGCTGTCAAAGAACTTCTGAATGTCGAATTCGACCACCCAGTTTCTCTGCCAGCATCGCTCCCGACACTTTCCCACCGCATCCAAGGCGGACCGTCCTGGCCGGTATCCGTAGCTGTCCGGATGGAAAATCGGCTCCACCTTCCGCGACAGATGCCGGGCCACTACGGTCTGCGCCACCCGGTCGGCGACAGCGGGAATGCCAAGCATCCTCGTGCCGCCACCGTGTGGCTTCGGGATCTCCACCGCGCGTACCGGAGGCGGAAAGTACGAGCCCGACGACATCCGATTCCAAACCTTGTACAGGTTCCCCTGAAGGTCCTTCTCGAAGTCCGCAATGCTCTGCCCGTCCACGCCCGGCGCGCCTTTATTGGCTCTGACTTCCTCCCATGCCTCCACAACTTCCCGTTTCGAAATATCAAACGGCTTGATCTGAGACTTCAACTGGCTCACCCCACTCCTCCCGGAGAACATCCGGTTGATGTGATCAACACAGTCACGAACGACCCGGCCCCTTCGCTCCGCCCCCATTACAGGGGCCTCAGCACTACTACGGGCCGGTCCGCCAGCAGGACCCGCATCGGTACTCGACCCCTCACAGTTGCGTCTGCTCGGGGCACTCCCTCTCCCCCACCAACACGATGGGGAGTATCAGGTCCTGCCTTCTCCTGTTCCGCACGGACGCAGCAGACCGGACTCACGTCGCCTACATGCCGGACACCGCCTGGCCAATAAACGGGCACCCGCCAGGCTCATCCCGGAGTTCTGGACACACCCCGGTTTCGATGCCATCTGATTTTCTTTCGACACGTCAGCGGCGATTCACTTGCGTTCGTCTTCCCGGTCCCTACCTGACGCCTCTTACGACGCCTTTTCCTCATCGCTCACCACGACGGTCTTCAGCCAACGCAGCATGAGGCGGTTTGAAGCCTCCCCCCGCAGGGCGGCTCCGAAGGGCCAATACCTTCATCATCCGTACAGCACCGCTTACAGAAGCTCCCTACAATCAACTTCCTTTCAGCGTTCAGGACGCAAG
>NZ_JBHYWI010000182.1:0-2142 GCF_042751525.1 Kitasatospora sp. NPDC059408 | reverse complement strand
TCCTACGCCCTCAGCGGCGCATACACCGGCGTCTACGGCTACGCCGGCCAGGTCTACTAACCCACACAAACACGGCGGCCCTGCACCCCACCCAAGGGTGCAGGGCCGCTCTGGCTCGCAGCCTCACACCGGAGGGGCGGGGCTGCCGGGCTGTTCGAACCGGCCCCCACCGCAGGGTGGTGTCCGCCGCCTTGGATATCGTTCGCGCTCGCGCCGGTCGAAGGTTCCACGCCCGAACACAGGGGGTGGCCCGGCGCGCTCCGCACACCCCAGGGGGATCAAGCAGTGCCCAGCAGACGTCGCGTCGGCCTCGCCGCCGCACTCGTGAGCTCGACCGTCATCGTGAGTGCGCTGCCGGTTATGGCCGCGCATGCCGACTCCGAATTCCTGTTCGTGTCCAGCCGCTCCACTACGTGTTCGGACAGCGGCCCGGGCACCGACATGCACCGGCCGTTCTGCAGCATTCAGGCCGCCGCCGACGCGGCGCAGCCGGGCCAGACCATCCGGGTCGGCGGCACCTACACCGAATACACGGAACAGGTCACGCTGAAGCGGTCCGGCACGCCGGGGCACCCGATCACCATCCGGGGCGAAGGCATGCCTGCAGGCCACCGGACGGGCACCGAGTTCCACCCCGGCGGGTGGCCGTCGACCACGAAGTCGCAGCACGCCTTCGTCGCGTCCGGGGTGCACGACATCACGATCAAGAACTTCTGGATCACCCAATCCCCGCAGGAAGCGGTGCTCATCACCGACTCCCAGCGCATCACGCTCGACGGCAACCAGGTGGAGGACGCGGGCCATCAGGCCACGGAGCCGCCGCCCCACAACCTGGACAACGACACGTCGGCCATCCGCCTCACCGGGAAGACCAGCGACGTCACGATCAGCCGCAACCAGATCGTCGACAGCGGCCGGGCGGGCGTCGCCATCGAGCCCGGGGTGACCGGGACCATCGTCACCACCAACGCCTTCTCCAGGGTCTACGGCTTCCGCGCCTCGAACATCATCGTCGCCGACAGCGCGCCCGGCACGGTGGTGAACAGCAACACCATCAGCGCTACCTGCGGCACCGGCATCATCCTCAACGGCAGTTCCACCGGTTCGACCGTGGTGAACAACATCGTCCAGGTCCACCGGAACTGCGAAGCGAGCGTCGGCGTCGGCGTGATGGTGGCATCCGGTTCCGTCCCCGGCACCAGGTCCGACTACAACGTGCTGTACACCGACAGCCCGGACACCCACGCCTACTACTGGGACGGGACTCTCTACAAGACTCCCGCCGACCTCACCACCGCCACCGGCCAGGGGCAGCACGACCTGACGGTGGACCCGAAGCTCTCCGACGGCAGCGGGCTCGGCGAGGACGTCACCCCCACCACCGAGACCGCGGCGTTGGACTCCGCCGACGCCACCGCGCCCGGCCAGCTGGACACCGACGTCTACGGCAACCCGCGCGTCGACGACCCGCTCGTGCCCAACACCGGTACTGGCGTGGGCTACCACGACCGCGGGGCGGCCGAGTACCAGAACCCGTTCAAGGTCTCGCTGACCACCGGCGCGTACATGCCCGACCAGCCGATGGCCGTCAAGTTCCTCGGCGGGACGACCTCGCCCTGGTACCCGGCCACCACGACCCTGGACTTCGGGGACGGCAGCCCGGTCGTGACCGCGCCGACCTTCCCGCTGACGCACACCTACGCCGCAGCGGGGCGGTACACCGCCACGCTGACCGCGACCGACAGCAACGGCACCGTCAAGAAGACCACCGTGGAAGCCGATGTGGCGAGCGGGCCGATCACCGCCGCCGTCCAGGTCCACGGCTCGGCGCTGACCCCCAAGAGCATCTCGGTCACCGGAAGCTCCAACAGCCCCTGGCCGGTCTGGCAGTACGCCGTCGACTTCGGCGACGGCCAGGAGCAATGGTTCCGGTCGCTGCCCGCCGACCCGGTCCCGCACGACTACGCCAAGCCCGGCCGCTACACCGTACGGCTGACCGTGACGGACGATCACGGCCGCTCCGCCACGGCCGACGGCTTCGCCCACATCAACGTCCCCGATCCGGGTGACCGGGCGATCGCCGGCCGCTGGAGCACCGGCAAGCCCGCCGCCAACGGCCTCTTCAACAACGGCACCTGGGCA
>NZ_JBHYWI010000181.1:0-2274 GCF_042751525.1 Kitasatospora sp. NPDC059408 | reverse complement strand
CGGGTGTCGTTGATGAGTTCGGCCTGGGGTGTGCCGGGCTCGGCGAACATGATGTCCCGAAGTCCCGGTTCCAGCAGTGCGAGGACGCGGTCGAGCGCAGCGGCGAAGACGGGCTGGGTTTCGTAGAGTTCGCGGCCTGCGCCGGCGCGCTGGGAGCCCTGGCCGGAGAGGAGGAAGGCGAGCTTGCCGGATCCGGTCGCCGTCCCGCGCACGACGGACGGGGAGGATTCGCCGTCGGCCAACTGCTCCAAAGCGTGGGTGAGTTCGTCGAGGTCGTTGCCGATGACGACGGCCCGGTGCTCGAATGCGGTGCGGGTGGTGGCGAGGGAGTGGGCGATTGCGGCCGGGTTGGTGTCGGGGTGTTCGTGGAGGAAGGTGAGCAGGCGTGCGGCCTGGGCTTGGAGTGCGGGTTCGGTCTTGGCGGACAGTGCCCAGGTGTGGACGGCGCCCGGGATCTCCGGCTCGGTGGCAGCGTCAGCTGTGGGGACGTGTTCGAGGATGACGTGGGCGTTGGTGCCGCTGATGCCGAAGGAGGAGACGCCGGCCCGGCGGGGGTGCCCGGTCTCGGGCCAGTCCCGCTGCTCGGTGAGCAGTTCCACGGACCCCGCGGTCCAGTCGACGTGCGGGGAGGGCTCGTCGACGTGCAGGGTCTTGGGCAGCACGCCGTGGCGCATCGCCTCGACCATCTTGATGACGCCACCGACGCCGGCCGCGGCCTGGCTGTGCCCGATGTTCGACTTGAGCGAGCCCAGCAGCAGGGGCGTCTCCCGGTCCTGCCCGTAGGTGGCGAGGATGGCCTCGGCCTCGATCGGGTCGCCGAGCGCGGTGCCGGTGCCGTGCGCCTCCACCACGTCGACCTGGTCGGCCGTCAGGCCGGCGCCGGCCAGGGAGCTGCGGATGACGCGCTGCTGGGAGGGGCCGTTGGGCGCGGTGAGACCGTTGCTGGCACCGTCCTGGTTGATCGCCGAACCGGCCAGCAGCGCGAGGACCTGGTGCCCGTTGCGCCGGGCGTCGGAGAGGCGTTCGAGGAGCAGCAGTCCGGCTCCCTCGGCCCAGGCGGTGCCGTCGGCACCGGCCGAGAAGGCCTTGCAGCGGCCATCGGCGGCCAGTCCGCGCTGGCGGCTGAACTCGACGAACATGCCGGGGTTGGCCATCACGGTGACACCGCCGGCCAGTGCCAGCGAGCACTCGCCCTGGCGCAGGGCCTGGGCGGCCAGGTGCAGGGCGACCAGCGACGAGGAGCACGCGGTGTCGACGGTCACGGCAGGACCCTCGAAACCGAAGGTGTACGACAGTCGGCCCGATGCGACGCTGGCGGTGTTCCCCGTGAGCAGGTAGCCGCCGACGCCGTCCGCCGGCTCGTACAGCCGGGGCCCGTAGTCCTGGGACATGGCGCCGATGAACACGCCGGTCTGCGTGCCGCGCAGGGAGGTCGGGTCGATCCCGGCCCGCTCGACCGCTTCCCAGCCGATCTCCAGCAGCAGTCGCTGCTGCGGGTCCATGCCGGCGGCCTCGCGGGGGCTGATCCCGAAGAAGTCGGCGTCGAACCGGTCGGCGTCGTGGAGGAATCCGCCGTGACGGGCGTAGGAGGAGCCGGGCTTCTCGGGGTCAGGGTCGAAGAGGGCGTCGAGGTCCCAGCCGCGTCCGGTCGGGAAGCCGGTGATCGCGTCGACCTCGTCCACGACCAGCTGCCAGAGCTGTTCGGGGGTGCTGACACCGCCGGGGAAGCGGCAGCTCATGCTCACGATGGCGATCGGGTCGTCCCCGGCGGATACGGAAGTCGTCGCCGGAGAAGCCGAGTTCGGCGTGAGCAGCTCATCGCGCAGGTGGTGGACCAGGGAGCCCGGGGTCGGGTGGTTGTAGAGCAGCGTCGCGGACAGCGGAAGACCGGTGACCGCGGCCAGGTGGTTGCGCAGCTCGACACTGGTGAGGGAGTCGAATCCGAGGTCCTTGAACGCGCGGTCGGTCTCGATGGCCTCGGGGGTGATGTGGCCGAGCACGATGGCCACGGCGGTGCGGACCAGGTCGAGGAGTGCCTCGTCCTGCCCCTCCTGGTCGAGCTCGGCCAACTGCCGTGCCAGCGGCAGGCGTTCGTCGGCGGCGTCGACGCCGGACCCGGTCGGCAGTTCCTTCGCCGGACGCCGGACGGCCGTCGCGGTGTCGATCCAGTGCCGGTCGCGCTGGAACGCGTAGGTGGGGAGGGGTGTGGGGTTTCCGGTGGGGGTGGGGGTGGTGTGTCCGTGGGTGTGGAGGTGGGCGTGGGCGGTGGTGAGG
>NZ_JBHYWI010000180.1:0-2389 GCF_042751525.1 Kitasatospora sp. NPDC059408 | reverse complement strand
CCCGAGCTCCTCGTCCCCCCCCTACTACTACCCCCCCGCCCCACCCACTCGGCCGCCGCCCCGGGGGGACCCCCGGGGGGCCCCGCGGCCTCGTCGTTCCGTGCTCCTACCGGGCCGTCAGACCGCCCGGTTGCGGCGCTGGGCGAGCTCGTCCCCGGGGTCGTGCCCCAGCAGCGTCTCACCGGTGTCCGTCCGCTCGGCGTGCAGCCGCCCGACGGTCAGCTCCAGCTCCTGCCAGACCGCCCCCACCGCGATGCCGAACACACCCTGACCGCCCTTCAGCAGGTCGACGACCTGCTGGGGCGTGGTGCACTCGTAGACCGTCGCGCCGTCGCACATGAGCGTCAGCCCGGCCAGGTCGCCCTGCTCGGCGGCCTGCAGATGGGCGACGGCCACCCGGATGTTCTGCAGCGAGACGCCCGCGTCGAGCAGCCGCTTCACGATCTTGAGGAGCAGGACGTCGCGGAAGCTGTAGAGCCGCTGACTCGTCGCCGGGTACGCCGAACGGACGCTGGGCTCCAGCAGCCCCGTCCGGGCCCAGTAGTCCAGCTGGCGGTAGGTGATGCCGGCCGCCGCGCAGGCCGTCGGGCCGCGGTAGCCGATGAGTTCGGAGGTCGGCGCCAGCCGCTCGATGGCCGGCTGGCCGGGCTGTACGGCCGGGAACCGGCCCACCCTGGGCAGGTCCGTCACGGTGCGAGCGGTGCGCGGCACGTGCACGGCGCACAGGCCTCCCACGGCCGCGTCATCGCCGGTGCTGCTCATGCCTACCTCCGTCCACTCGTGTTGCGGGCAACCCAGACTGCGGGCGTCGGTCACCCGGGCAGCCACTCCTGACGGTAGGCAGTCCCCTATGACCCGTCAACGATCGCCACGCCGAGCCGGACAAACCGCGTCACTCAGGAGAGTGGTTTTTCGTGCCCCTAGTGTGGGTAGGTGGACGGATTTTGGCAAAACGACAGCACGGCCCGTACGCCGGCCGGTCCGCGCTACTGCGGACCACTGCCCCCGAAGTCCTCGGGCGACACCTGATCGAGGAACTCGCGGAACTTCTCGACCTCGTCCTCCTGCTCGTCCGGGATCGCGATGCCCGCCTCCGCGAGCACCTCCTCGCTCCCGAAGATCGGCGTGCCGGTCCGCAGCGCGAGCGCTATCGCGTCGGACGGCCGGGCGCTCACCTCGACCCCGCCGGCGAAGACCAGCTCCGCGTAGAAGACGCCCTCGCGCAGATCGGTGATCCGGACCTCGGTGAGCTGCTGGCCGAGCGCCTCCAGGACGTCCTTGAAGAGGTCGTGCGTCAACGGGCGCACCGGGGTCATCCCCTGCTGCGCGAAGGCGATCGCGGTCGCCTCGCCGGGGCCGATCCAGATCGGCAGGTACCGGTCGCCCCCGACCTCCCGCAGCAGCACGATCGGCTGGTTGGAAGGCATCTCCACCCGGACACCCACGACGTCGAGCTCATTCACACAGGCAACCCTATGGCTCTGGCCCCGGATATGAAAGCGCAGACCCGACGCCGCTGGTCAGCGGGGTGGGGCCGTCACGGGCGGGTCCGCAGACCGGCCTGGACCATCGCCGCGTGCAGCCGCACCGCCAGCGTCGCGAGCTCCCGCGCGGTGGCCTCCGCATGGGCCCTGGTCTGCGGGTTGCGGTGCCGGCGCAGCGGCGCCACCACCTGCTCGACGAGGGCGACCTCCCGGTCGGCGGCGGCCTTCATGGCCCGCAGGTGCCGCGGTTCGAGCCCGTACCGGCCGAGCTCCGCGACCAGCCGGGCCACCTGCAGCGCGTCGCCGTCGTACCCGCCGTCCGGCCCGGAGGCGACCAGCCCGTAGGACTCCCACTCGACCAGGTCCCCGTCGCCCGCCCCGGCGGCGGCCAGCAGTTCGGCCCTCCCCAGCCGGACCCCGGCCGAGGCCTCGGCGGCGGCGACCAGTTCCCGGTCCGCCTCCTCCATCGGCCCGGGCCGGGCGTCGGCGGGCGGCAGCGCGGGCGGCGCCTCCCCGCGCTCCATCGCGTCCAGGTGCTCGCGGATCACCCGCAGCGGCAGGTAGTGGTCGCGCTGCATCCGCAGCACGTAGGCCAGCCGCTCGACGTCGGCCGGGCTGAACTTGCGGTACCCCGAGGGCGTGCGCTGCGGCTCGACCAGGCCCTCCGCCTCCAGGAACCTGATCTTGGAGATGGTGACCTCGGGGAACTCGTCGCGCAGGTGGGCCAGCACCGCGCCGATGCTCAGCAGCTCGTCGCCACGGCGCCGCGCGCCCGCACGCTCCGGCCGGAGCGGCTGCCTGGGGCCCGCGACCACGCCGCGCCCGTCCCGGTCCGTCTGCGGACCGGAGGGCGCGGGCGTGGCCGCCCCGAGAGATGAATCGGAGGTATTCGTACTCACTCGGGC
>NZ_JBHYWI010000179.1:0-2492 GCF_042751525.1 Kitasatospora sp. NPDC059408 | reverse complement strand
TGACGGATTTGACGATCTGGAGCCCCCGCCCGGCCTCGTCGTCGAGGCCGGGCGGGGAGAGGACGGGCGCGCGGTCGCCACGGGCGTCGTGGACCTCGATGCGGAGACGGGAGGGGGAGACGTCGAGCGCGAGGTAGATGAGGTACCCGGTGGGCGTCCCGTGGAGCACGGCGTTGGTCACGAGCTCGGAGACGGCGAGGAGCCCGGGTTCGAGGAAGCGACCGCCGTGCGGGACGCCGGCGAGGAGCAAGGAGAGCCGCCGCCGCGCCTCGCCCGGCGCTCGACGGCTGCGCGGCAGCCAGATGGAAGAGATGTTGACGGACATGGCGAAGTCACCTTCTGGGAGCGGCGGTTGAGGAAGGTGGCGCCCGGGCGAAGCAAAGGAATGCCCGGCAACAAGCCCACCTTGATCACTCAGGCGAACCGTCGGACTACTCCCTGTAGCATGCCCTCATCGGGCAATTGCATGCAACTGCTTCTCTCAAGCAATTGCATGATCTTGAGGGATGGTTGAGCTCCCGGAGGGGTGGCAAACTATGCAACGAAGCGAACAGCCAGGGAGAGTGACGCATGAGCAGTCCGACCGTGCTGCGGCGTAGGCTCGGCGGCGAGCTCGGCAAGTTGCGCGCATCGCACGAGATGAACGCCAAGGACGTCGCCGCCGCACTGGGTTGGTCAGCCTCCAAGCTCAGCCGCATCGAAAGTGGCTTGGTGCCGCTACAAGAGCGCGACGCGGCCAAACTCTTGGCTCACTACGGAGTCACTTCGCCCGATGAGGTGAAGCACTTCCTCAGCATGACGCGCCAGAGCCGCCAGCAGGGCTGGTGGCACGCGTTCGGCGAGGCCATCCCAGAGCGATTCCGCGCCTACGTGGGCTTCGAATCAGATGCCACGAAGATTCTCGCATTCCACTGCGAGCTGGTTCCTGGGATCCTGCAGACCGAAGCCTACGCACGGAACGTCATCCGGTCGATGAAGCCCGGAGATTCAGCCGAAGAAGTCGAGCGCAGGCTCGCCCTCCGCATGGAACGGCAGCGGATCCTCGATCGAAACAACCCGCCTCACGTCTGGGCGATCATCGGCGAGGCCGTGATACGGCGACCGATCGGCGGCAGCGCCGTCATGGCCGAGCAGCTCAGGCACATCGCCGACCTTGCGGAAGAACGACCGAACATCACCGCGCAGGTCCTCCCGTTTTCTGCAGGAGCACATGCAGCCATGGGCTCGTCGTTCTCGATCCTCTCCTTCAGCGACATCCCTGGCACCGTCGTCTACTCGGAGAACATCACCAGCAAGACCTACATCGAGGAGCAATCCGAGATTGCTCGCCATGAGGATGTCTTCCACCGACTCATGGCCTCATCGGTGCAGCCCGAGAAGGCCATCTCGTGGCTGAGGAACGTCGCAGAGGAGTACGACACGTGATAGATCACTTCCAGACCGTCGTCTGGCGAAAGAGCACGTACAGCGATGGCGACGGCGACTGCATCGAAGTCGCCGACAGCATCACCGGAGCCATCCCGGTCCGCGACAGCAAAGATCCTCACGGCCCTGTCTTGAACTTCACCGCCGACGCCTGGCGGGCATTCGTTGCAGGCGTCAGGACAGATGATTTCCCCACCACACCCTGAACAACAGACGTCTGGGCCGCCCCGCGAGGCTCGCGGGGCGGCCCTCACGACAGATGAGCGCCCCACAAGATCGCTGACGAATCCTCACGCCAAGCCCCCAGGGGCGACAGGCGGTCTTCTCGGCCATCCGCGCAGGCGCCCCTCCCCAAGGCACCCCAATACTGCCTACCCTGGGGTGGCCCCACAGCACTCGTGGGGCCACCCCTAGACACCGATCGGCAGCTCAAGAGGGGCACCCGCGGTGACGACTGACCTGTCCTGGCGAAAGAGCAGTTATAGCAATCCAAACGACGACTGTGTCGAACTTGCCGACTCGAACGGCGTCGCCGTCCGCGACAGCAAGGACCCCCACGGGCCGGCTCTCGGCTTCAGCCCCGAGGCCTGGCGGGCGTTCATCACCGGCATCCAGGCCGGCGACTTCCCGACCACCCTCTGAACCTCTGCCTTGGGGAGGCCCCCGCGAAGCGCGCGGGGGCCTCCCGATCGGCCAGCTCGGAAGGGCACGCATGTCCACTGACTTGATGTGGCGCAAGAGCAGCTACAGCGGCGGCGAAAGCGGCAACTGCGTCGAAGTTGCCGACGGCATCTCGGACATCGTCCCGGTCCGCGACAGCAAGGACCCTCACGGGCCGGCTCTCGGCTTCAGCCACGAGGCCTGGCGGGCGTTCACGTCCTCGATGGTGCGCAGCCGGATGCCGGGCTGGTCGGGCACGGCGAACCCGCGCGCCGCCAGCAGCGGCCGGACCCGCCGGATCGCGGCGGACAGCGTGACTCCTCCCCCGGCTGAAGCCGGGGGCTTCTCGCTAACCCTGGCGGGCGTTGCGACGGACAAGCCCTGCCCGTAGAACGTTGGTGGCTCCC
>NZ_JBHYWI010000178.1:0-2700 GCF_042751525.1 Kitasatospora sp. NPDC059408 | reverse complement strand
GCCGTCCGACCGGCGGCTCGGCGCGGATCTCGGCCGCCGCGAAGGACACGTGCTTGCCCCGCCCGCCGAGCACGACCCGCCTGCCCGTGAGCGTGGCGCGGGTCGTGGGCCGGCCCGACCACGCGTCCACCTCGAAGTCCGTCACGCCGAGGCACACCAGCACGAACTCCACCGCGTTGTGGCCGAGCTCCCGCCACAGGTCCGCGGCGCCGGCCGGGACGGCGAACGCGGAGAACCGCAACGTGACGGACGCGCCGCGCTCGTCGACGAGGACGGAGTCCAGCCCGTAGTCGCTCAGCGGGGGCGGCGGTGCGCCGAGGACCTCGCGGATCGTCCCGGGGTTCGCCAACTCCGCCGACCAGTCGTGGCCGTCACCCATAGAACACCTTCGCGGTCGTGGGCGGCAGCACGCTGCCGTACAGGCGTCGGTCGACCGGGCTCACGAACCACCGCTTCGCCGCGTACGGTTCGGCGCCGCCGGAGCAGTACGCGTTGAGGTGCGCCGCCTTGAGCGCGGCGTGCGCGGTGAAGTCCAGCGAGAACCCCGGCCCGCGCACCCCGACCGCCATCCGGCGCTCCCGGTCCCGCAGGTAGCGGCTCAGCTCGACGTCGACCACGGTGCCGCCGGGCAGGCCTCGCATCCGCAGGTCCTCCTCCACCGCCGTGAACTCGACCTGCGCCTCGAACCGGTCGCAGCCCGCGTCCGTCCACTCCTGCGGAGCGAGGTCGGGAAAGCACGGGAACTCGACCCGCAGGGTCACCCCGGCGCCGCGCGGATTCAGCTGCACCGACCGGAGCACCAGGCCCTCCAGGGGCGGCAGTCCGGTGTACAGCGCGATCAACTGCTCGGAGCCGAACAGCAGCTCCGGCCATGCGTCGGCCGACATGGGTCCGCCCCTCCGAATGCCTCGTTCACCGTCTTGACCCGGGATGATACTGCGCGTCCTACTCGGCCCAGTCCGAGCCCTTGATCACCTCGACGAAGTCACCGCGCTCGAAGCCCGGCACGAAGTGGGCCAGGACGTCCGCCTTCACGTTGCCGAAGGTCGTGCCGGGGCGGTTCCTGATGCCCTCGGTGAACGCGGCGAGGATGCGGTTCTTGAAGTCGCCCCCACGTACAGCAGCTCCGGGTCGAACACGGGCCGCGGCCTCCTGGCCGTCACCGCTGACGACCCTGGAGCTGAACTACGACCCCGTGAGACCCTCGACGAGGTCGCGATCGTCAGCGAGTGGGCCCGGGTTCGCAGCGGGTCGGGAAGGCACGTCCTTGCTCAGCGCAGTCACCCCCGACGGCACGCCGCCGCGCCGCCCGGCGCTCGTCGTCGTGAGTGGCCCGCCGGGCGCGGGCAAGACGACGCTGGCGCATGCCTTGGCCGATGCGCTCGGGTGGCCGCTGGTGTGCCGTGACGAGATCAAGGAGCGGATGGTCGCAGCCGGCGCCGATCCCGCCGACGACCTCGACCTGCGGACGTTCGAGACGTTCTTCCGCAGCATCGGCGAGCTCGTGCGGTCGGGGACGAACCTGGTGGCGGAGGCCGCCTTCCAGGACAAGCTGTGGCGGCCGGGTCTGGCGCCGCTCGTGCCGCTGGCCGACGTCCGGGTCGTGCGCTGCACCGTCGATCCCGAGATCGCTCACACCCGCATCGCCCGTCGGGCCGCCGAGGAGCCCTCACGGGCGGTCCATGCGGACTCCGAGCTGCTGCGCCGCATCGCCGAGGGGCAGCGGCCGATCGCGTCGTGGGTCCCGATCGCGCTCGATGTGCCCTGCCTGGTCGTCGACACCTCGCGCGGCTGGACGCCGCCGCCGGCCCGGATCGTCGAGTTCTCCACGCACGGGACATAGCGGCGCGGGCCCGCCTCGGGATCGCTCCCGGGACGGGCCCGCGCTCCTCTGCCGGTCGCCGGTCAGCACCAGCCTCCGCCGAGGTAGGAGAACGCCTTCCAGGCGGCCCTGGTCTTGGGCCCGGCGTCGCCGTCGATGCCGCCCGTGTCGTAGCCCAGGTAGACGAGGAAGCGCTGGAGGCCGCTGATGGTGTTCGGGCCGACCTGGCCGTCGACGGCCCCGGCGTTGTATCCGCGGGCGTTGAGGAAGCCCTGCCAGGCCCTCCAGCTGCCTCCGCCGAGCTGGCCGTCGATCGCGCCGGGGTTGAATCCCGCGTCGCGGACGTAGCACTGCACGCTCTGGGCCTCACTGGTGCTGAGGCCGAGGTTGTTGACGGCCTGGATGGTGATGGTCCGGGTGACGGTCTGCTGCGCGGGTGCGGCGGCGGCCGTCGCTGCACCGGCGAGGGTACCGACACCGATGGCGCCGGCGGTGATGATTCCCAGCAGTGCCTTCGCGGTCCGGTTCGATGCCATGCGTGTTTCCCCCACTTCAGGAATCGGAACGACGACGACGCTACCCTCGATCAGTTGTGAATCGACAGTGCCGATTGTGAAGATTTCGATACCCTCTCCGGAATGGGTCATTCTGCCATCTCCGCAGGTGAAGGTAGTGAAAACCCGGCACCCCTTTGGTGCACACGCGAACCTGTGGCCTCCTCCGCACCCCTGGCTCCATTCACCATATCCATCACCGTGAACCGGCATAACAGGGCGCCGACATCATCTCCTCGCGATCGGCGAACTGCTTTTTGGGCGCACTGTCAACGAATCGGCCTTTAACGTGATTTGACCTGTCTCTTATACACATCTCCGAGC
>NZ_JBHYWI010000177.1:0-2973 GCF_042751525.1 Kitasatospora sp. NPDC059408 | reverse complement strand
GGTCAGGAGGCCACCGGGGCGAAGCGGACCGGCAGGTTCACCAGGGCGCGGTGGAAGGGCCCCGGGCGCCAGAGCAAGTCCTGGGTGGGCAGCGTGAGTTCGAGGTCGCTCAGCCGGCTGGTCAGCTGCTCGATCGCCGAGATCGCGATCAGCAGGGCCGGGTCCCGGGCCGGGCAGGCGTGCGGGCCCGCCGCCCAGGCCAGGTGGGCGCTCTCGCCGCTGCGCAGCTCGGCGCCGTCGGTCGGCGGCGCCGCCTGGTTGTTGGCCGCCGCGTAGGAGACCAGCATCAGGGTGCCGGCCTTGATCTCGCGGCCGTGGAAGGTGATGTCGTACCGCGGGTAGTGCGCCGACAGGTTGGCCAGCGGCGGCTCGTGCCACAGCACCTCGTCGATCGCCTGGTAGGCGGTCATCGCGCCGCCGAACAGCGAGCCGGCGTAGCGCTCGTCGGTGAGCAGGCGCAGCAGGGCGTTGCCGATCAGGTTGGTGGTCGGCTCGTGCCCGGCGATCATGGTCAGGGTGATCTGCCGGATCACCTCGTCGTTGTCCAGCCCGGCCGGGTGGGTGACGAACCAGGAGGTGAGGTCGTGCCGGGGGCGCCGGCGCCGGTCGGCGACCATCTCGGTGACCACGGCGAGCAGGTCCCCGTAGGCGGCCACGGCCTTCTCGGTGGACTCGATCATCTTGGAGATGCCGGCCACCAGGCGGTCGCTGTGCTCCTCGGGCACGCCGAACCACGTGTTGAAGACGAAGACCGGCAGCTGGCGGGCGTACTCGGCGATGAGGTCGGCGGTGCCGGCGGCCTCGAAGCGGTCGATCAGCCGGTGGGCGACCTCGCCGACGCGGCGCTGGAGCACGTGCGGTTCGAGCAGCCTGAGGCCGTCGGTGATCACCGCGCGGTAGCGGTCGTGGACCTCGCCGTCGCTGAACAGGGCGGTGGGGCGGTAGCCGAGCACGACCAGGAGCGGGGAGTCCGGCGGGACGGTCCGCTGCCAGGCCCGGGAGTCCTTGGAGAAGGTGTCGGTGTCGCGCAGGAGGTCCAGCGCGGCCTGGTAGTCGGTGACGAGCAGGCCCTCCACGCCGGGCGCGACCTCGACCGGGGCGACGGCGCCGTGGCGGCGCAGCCGGTCGTAGACCAGGTGCGGGTCGGCGGCGAACACCGGTCCGTAGATCGGCGTCGGTCGGGTCTCGGTGGTCACGGTCCCTCCTGGGGGTCCGGGCCGGCCGGCAGGCCGTGCAGGACATGCTCGGTGAGCGCGATCAGCGCGTCGAGGCTGGCGCCGCGCTCGCGGGCGTCGCAGAGCACGAGCGGGGTGTCGGGGTGCAGGTCGAGGTGGGCGCGCAGGACCTCGACGGAGTGGACGGGCGCGTCCGGGAAGCCGTTGACGGCGACGGCGTAGGGCAGGCCCTGCTCCTCGACCATGTCCATGATCTCGAAGGAGTCGGCGAGCCGGCGGGTGTCGGCGAGCACCAGGGCGCCGAGGGCGCCGCGGGCGATGTCCTGCCAGAGCGGGAAGAAGCGGCGCTGGCCGGGGGTGCCGAACATGTAGAGCACGACGTTGCCGGGCAGGGTGAGCCGGCCGAAGTCGACGGCGACCGTGGTGGTGGTCTTCTCCGGCAGGTCGGCGAGGTCGTCGACCGGGCGGCCGGTCTCGGTCATCGCCTCCTCGGTGTGCAGGGTGGCGATCTCCGAGAGGGTGCGGATGAGCGTCGTCTTGCCGACCCCGAACGGGCCGGCCACGACGACCTTCATCAGCGTCTGGTCCGGGTCGGGCAGGTAGCCCACCCGGCTGGGCCGGTCGGCCGGGCCGCCGGGGGCCGGGTTACCGGAGCGTGCGGAGTCCAACGAGGAGCCTCTCGACGATGGAGCGGTCGGTCTGCTGGGCGCGCGGGATCGGCGCGCGGGCGTTCAGGCAGCCCGCCTCGACCAGATCGGCCGCGAGGAAGACGGTGGCGCTGACCGGCAGGCGCAGGTGCGCGGCGGCCTCCACCACGGTCAGCGCGCCGGGGCGCAGCAGCTCCCAGAGCCGTTCGTGTTCGTGTTCCAGCCCGTGCGGCGGGTCGGCGCGGGCCGCGTACAGCACGGTCAGCCGCTCGAAGCCGGCGCTGCCGGGGCGGGTGCGGCCGCCGGTGGCGAGGTAGGCGGGCACCATCCGCCTGCGGGGTACGCCGGTCATGACCGGGGTGTGCCGTCGGGCTGCCGGGCCGGGCTCGCGAGCGCGCGGCCCAGGGCGGCGACCTGGACCTGCATCTGGTAGGCCACGTTGCCGAGCTGGGCCTCGGGCGTGGTGAAGACGGCGAGCGAGGTGTTCTCCCCGGCCGGGACGACGACGGCGTAGCCGAGGTCGGACTCGACGACGGTCTGGGCCAGCCGGGGCTGGGCGGTGTCGGTGAAGGCGCTGGTGAAGGCCCGGGCGGCGGCGTGGACGGTGGCGGTCATCGCGGCGACCCGCTCGGCGGAGGCGCGGCCGAGCCCGTCCGAGGCGCCCTCGACGAGGCCGTCCCCGGTGGCGATGACGGCGTGCAGCACCCCCGGGAGCTCCAGCAGCGGGGTGAGCACCCACGAGATCTCGTCGGTGGCGGTCGGGCTGGGCGTGCTGCTCACTGCGCGGCTCCTTCGGGGGTGGGGCCTTCGCCCGCTGACTGGGGTGCGCCCGTGGACGGGGGTTCGCCCTGGGGCGGGGTGGCACCGTCCCGGGCGGCGGCGGCCACGGCGGCGCGGCCCTCGCCGGTGCCCTGCTGGAGCGCGCTCCAGTGCCGGGCGGCCCGCTCGGGGGTGCGGGCGGGCGCCCCGGGGTCCTCGGCCGGGCCGGGCCCGGCGGGACGGGCGGGGGCCTCGGCGGGCCCGGCCGCGGGGGCGGCGAGGGGCTGGCGCCGGCGCCGGCTGGGCAGGTCGCAGACGTCGCCGGGGCGGGCGGTGTCGGGCCGCCCCGCGACCGGCCGTCCGGCGTCGGAGGACTGAAAGACCTGACGGGC
>NZ_JBHYWI010000176.1:0-3130 GCF_042751525.1 Kitasatospora sp. NPDC059408 | reverse complement strand
GAGACTAACTCGTGGTGGTTCGACTCGTGCACCAGCACGCGCGTGGCGGCCGTACAGTCCGGCTGGGCCGCGCCGAGGTGGGCGCCAGGAGACCGAAGCACAGGAAGTCGGCGTCATCGACTTCTTGCGGCGCGGCCCAGCCGGCGGGGGATGGGGGTGAGGCTCAGCGGGTGGTGCGGTGGGGTTGAAGGGTGTTCAGGGAGTGGCGGAGGCGGCGGACGGCGGGGTGGTGGGGGCCCTCACGGCGTTCGCGTTCGAAGAGGAGCTGGAGGAGCCACTGCCAGGCGTTCTCGGCGTCTCCCGCAGCAGCGAGCCGGAGGCCGATGCGTTCGCGGAGGTCGAAGGCGCGTTCCGGGTCGGGGTCGTGGGCTGCCGTCGCGAGGAGGGACTGGTACTCGGCCATCGCCTCCGCGCCCTGCCCGAGGTGGTCGAGGCAGATCGCCGCGCGGTAGCGGTGGTCGAGGGCCTGGGGTCCGAACGGGCCGCCCTCGGCGGTGGCGGCGAGGCGGCGGTACTCGGGGAGGGCCTGCGCGTGGTGTCCCTCCTGGAGGAGGGTGCGGGCGTAGATGGTGCGGATCGTCCGCACGAGCGGCGCGCCGTCGCCGAGTTCGGCCTCGGCGCGGGGCAACAGCCGGGCGGCGAGGCCGAGGACCTCGGTGTGGCGGCCGGCGTCGACGAGGTCGGAGAGCCGTCCGCACTCCGCGCCGAGGTCCGGGGCGGACGGGACGGCAGGGACGAACGGGACCACGGGCGGGACCGCCGGCGGCGGCGGGGTCGCCGACGCCGGCCGCTGCTGCACCGGCCCAGCGGCCGGCGGCTGCGGCTGGTGCGGGAAGCGGTACGGCCGGGTGGGGTCGGGCAGCGGCGCGTACCGCGGTTGGGCGGCCACCTCGGGCGCGGGCAGCAGCGGGAGCAACCGCCCGTACACCTGCCGGGCGTCGGCGGGACGGTCGGCGGGCTGCTTGGCGAGCAGGTCGAGGACGAGGCGTTCGAGCGGCTGCGGCACGTCCGGCCGCAGGTCGCGCAGCGGGACCGGCGGCTCGTCCACGTGGCGCCGCAGCACGCCGAGCGCGGTCGGCGCGCGGAACGGTTCCTCGCCGGCGAGCATCTCGTGCAGGAGGCAGCCGAGCGCGTAGAGGTCGCTGCGCGGGTCGGTGGTGGTGGCCAGCGCCTGCTCGGGCGCCATGTAGGACGGACTGCCGATCGGCACGCCGGTGAGGGTGAGGCGGGTGGCGCCGGGGTCGAGGGCGGTGGCGATGCCGAGGTCCAGCAGGACCGTCCGGCCGTCGTGGCGGACCATCACGTTGCTCGGCTTGAGGTCCCGGTGGACCACCGGTACGGCGTGGACGGCGGCCAGCGCGGCGCACAGCTGGGCGGCGACGGCGGCCGCCCGCTCGATCGGGAACGGCGCGTCCTCGGCGATGAGGTCGGCGAGGCTCACCCCGGGGACGCGCTGCATGACGAGGTACAGCTCACCCTCGTCCTCCCCGGCGTCGAAGACCGTGACCAGCCCGGGGTGGTCCAGCGCGGCCGTGACCCGGCACTCGCGCAGGAAGCGGCGGCGCAGCTCGTCGCCGTGGCGGTGTTGTTCGGTGCCCGTGGGGGCGGGCGCGGGACCGGCGGCCAGGAGGTGGTCGGTGCGGAGCAGCTTGACCGCGACCGGGCGGTCCAGGCGCTCGTCGTAGCCGCCCCACACCTGGCCCATGCCGCCGTGGCCGATCTTCTCGGCGAGGCGGTAGCGGCCCGCGATCACGCGGTCGACGGTCACGACCGGTCCTCGCGGGCCTGGCGGCGCAGGAGTTCACCGAGTTCGCGCAGGTCGTCGGCGGGCGGCGGGGCCGTGTGGCCGGGCGTGGTCGCGCCGTACGGGGAGGCGGGCGGCGGGGCCGGGTGGCCGGGCATGGTCGCGCCGTACGGGGCGGCGGGCGGCGGGGCGGTGTGGCCGGGCATGGTCGCGCCGTACGGAACGGCGGGCGGCGGGGCGTACGGGGTGGGCGCCCAGAGGGACCGGCGGTCCATCACGAGGTAGTGCAGCGTGGGGGTGAGCCAGAGGAGGGCCAGGGCGATCTCGCCGATGACGTTCGCGGCCGAAACCTTGGTGTCGCTCGCGACGCCCGCGCAGACGACCATCGTGAGGAGCAGCAGGCAGTAGACGACGGCGCCCGCGATGTCGTACGGGCGCCTGCGGCGTATCGCCAGCACGAGGGAGGGCAGCGGGCCGAACACGCCCGCCGTCAGCAGCGGGACGAGCGCACACAGTACCCGGACGGAGGCCGAGGGACGGCCCGGCGGCTGGGCGGCGGCACCGGGCGGGGGTCCGAACGTCCCGGGGTACTGCCCTGCCATGTGCGCTCCTGAGCTGGTGAGGACGGACGGACCGAGCACACGGTACCGCCCGGAGTCCCTCCCAGAGACAGGGTTGAGAGGGAGCGTCAGCTCGGCGCGGGGACATCCGGCGCGCAGGAAGTCGGGCGGGCCGACTTCCTGCGCAGGAGCGGGCCGGGGGTCAGGGGGCCAGGGAGCCGGTGGCCAGGGCGTCGGTGGCGGCTTGGGTCAGGGTCTGGGCCAGGGAGGCGGCCTGGGCGAGGGTGGTGGCGAAGGCGGCCAGGCGGGCGAAGGCGGTGCCCTGACGCTGCTGGTCGGGCAGCGGGAGGCGGGGCAGTTCGACCCGGCGGATGTCGAGGCGGGCGGTCGTGGTGGCGTGGCTCGCGGCGCGGCGGGTGCCGGCGGTGGAGCGGAGGTGGCCGGCCAGGAACTCGGCGTCGAGGGCGGCCGGGTCGGGGCGGAGCAGGTGGAGGCGGCTGCCGAGGGCGGCGCCGACGAGGGGGCCCTCGGCCGGGACGACGCGCGCGAGGCCGCCGCCGAGGGCGGGGACGAGGACGTCGCCGGGGCGGGTGCGGAGGTCTCCGGCGGGGCCGGGGACGGCGAGCGCGGCGGTGGGCGGGTTGCCGGTGACGAGGTCCTGGTCGGTGACGACGAGCACCTCGCCCGGGCCCGGGCGGGTGGTCGCGCCGGTGCCGGAGGAGTGCACCTCCAGCGCACCCGCGGGCACGAGTTCGACCGAGGGTTCGAGGCCGGCGGCGGGTTTCCGGCCGGGGGGGGGGAGGAGGGGGTCGGGAACGGGGTTGCC
>NZ_JBHYWI010000175.1:0-3818 GCF_042751525.1 Kitasatospora sp. NPDC059408 | reverse complement strand
GCTCCGGGGGCTGGATGATTTTCCGACTGCCGACTCTGTGGGTGGGGGGCTTGGACCGTTGGCAGTCTGAAAATCACCCGTCACGCCCCTCTCCGCGGCCACCCCCGCAGCCACCCCCTCCCGCAGCGCACCCTCTCGCTGGGGAGGGATGAGGGGTGGGTGGGTGGTTGAGGGGGGGTGCGTTCGTGCGGCGGTGAGGGGTGGGGGTAAGGAGGTGAGGGGTGGGTCTTTTTTGCAGGTAGAAATGAGGGATGGGGCAGAAGCAGGGTGAGACTCGTGATCGGCGTACGGTGCTTGCGGACGCGGCGATCGGTGTGCTGGCCGACGCCGGGGTTCGGGGGCTGACGCACCGGGCGGTGGATGCGGCGGCGGGGTTGCCCGTGGGGACGACCTCGGCTTACCTCCGCACGCGGCAGGCGTTGCTCACCGCTCTTGTTCGTCGCCTGGTGGAACTGGACCAGGGGGAGCTGCAGTTCTTGGGGGAGCAGGCTCCGCCGATCGGTTCGGTCGATGAACTGGTTTCAGGGATCGGGGAGTTGATCCGGCGACGGCTCACGGGCGAAGGGCGGCGCCGCTCGTTGGCGCGTTACGCGTGTGCCGTGGAGAGCGTCCGTGATCCCGAACTGCGCGAGATCCTCGTTCCCCGGGAGAACGCGGGGCGTGCTCGCGTGCGGGCCTTCCTCGTTGCGCAGGGGGTCGTCGCGCCTCTTGAGCGCACGACGACCCTCCTGGCGTGCATCGACGGGCTGGTCTTCGACCGGCTCGTGGGGGGTGGTGAGGTCGGGGAGGACGAGATTCGTGGCCTGGTCTCTGCCGCGCTGCGGGGAGACCAGGGGAGTCTCAGGAGGCCGTGATTTCTATCTCGTGGACCTCGTTGCGTGCCCCTGCGGGTGGCTGTACTCGGCCCGCGCTGTCGGTCGCCCGGCTGCGGATGCGGTGCGGCCCGGGGGTGAGGTGGTGGGTGAGGGCGAAGCGCTGCCAGGTGGGGTGGGTGCCGCGTGGTTCCAGGGTGGCTCGCTGCCATGGGCCTTCGTCTATTGCTACGTCGACGGTCGTCACGTCGGTGTAGCTCCAGGTGCGGCCTGCCAGTTCGGTTGTTCCGGCGGGTACGTGGCGGGGGGTCAGCAGTTTGCTGTTGACGTCGATCTCGCGGGCCGGGCGGGGTTCGGTCTCGCCGGGGTGGGTGCGGGTGTAGAGGCGCGTGGTGAAAAGGTGGTCCGGCCGCTCCGCGGCGAGCACGATGCGGGTCAGCCACTTGACCGAGTTGGTGGTGAACATCCGGGGTGCCACCGCGCGGACCGGGAAGCCGTGTTGGGGCAGGAGCGGTTCGCCGTTCATCCGGTGGGCGAGGAGGACCTCGGCGCGTGCCTGCTCCAGGGGGAGGTCCTTGAGGTAGGAGATGTCCTGCTCGTCGGCGAAGTTGCCGGTGTCGGCGCCCTCCAGCCAGACGTGCCGGGCTTCGGGGCGCGGGCCCGCCAGGTCCAGCACGGTGGACAGCGGGACTCCGGTCCAGTCCAGGTTCGCGACGGCGCGGGTCGGCACGTCGGGGTGGAGCGGGTTGCCCAGGCACTCGTGGACGGCGGTGAGGTGCGTCTGGGGGAGGGCCAGGAGGGTGGGGAGGTCCAGTTCGAGGGGGCGGTCGACCAGGCCCTCGATCGTCAAGCTCCAGGCGGAGGCCTCCAGTTCGGGGTGCTTGCCGAAGTGCGTGCGGACGAAGACGCGGTCGACCGGGGTGATGAAGCTGTCGGGGGTCGTCGGGTCGGCGGGGCGGGTGTGCTGGGTCACGTGTCACGACATCCTTGGTCAGGTGGTTCGGTGGCGCACGTTAACCGAACGGTGAGCTTGCGTCAGGTCATTTCGGCGGCGACGCCGGCCGGCGGCACGCGCGGTCGTGGCCGGCGGTCTCGCCGTCCACCACGAGGACGACCTCCCGCGGCCGGCCGACGGGTAAATCGACCGTCAAGTCCGGCTATTCACAGAATAATTCACAGCTGATTTGCGGTGCCACAAGGTCTTCACACGGAGATCACGGGCTGACAGGCTGGGGCCGCCCTTGCATCCCGGAGGAGGTTCCTTGTCCCGCATATCCACGCTGGCCGGAGCGGTCACCTGTGCTCTCGCCCTGGTCACCGGCAGCGCCGTGGCCGCGTCCGCCGCCCCGATCGACCTGGCGCCGACGGCAGAGGCGAAGGTCGATCCCGTCGCCTGGAAGCCGTGCAACCCCGATCCGAGCAAGCCGGACCCGGGCATCTACGACTGTGCCGTCTACCCGGTGCCGATGGACTACGACAACCCGGACGGCGAGAAGGTCGGCATCGCGATGATGCGCCGCCGGGCGAGCGACCCGGCGAAGCGGATCGGGTCGCTGTTCATGAACCCCGGCGGCCCGGGCGGCAGCGGCTACCTGTGGGCCACCACCACCCGCTTCGGGGCGGAGGTCCAGTCGCGTTTCGACCTGGTCGGCTTCGACCCGCGCGGCGTGGCCCGGAGCCAGGCGCTCAAGTGCTTCAAGACGCAGGAGGAGGCGGACGCCCTCCAGGCCCGGCTGATCGGCGTGCCGCTCACCAAGGCCGAGGTCAACCAGACCCTGGACGCCGACCAGGACTACACGGACGCCTGCAGCAAGAACGCCGGCCCGCTGATCGAGCACATGTCGACCATCAACGTGGTCCGTGACCTCGACCGGATGCGCCGCGCCGTCGGCGACTCCCAGCTCACCTTCGCCGGCTTCTCGTACGGCACCCTGATCGGCTCCACCTATGCCGCCATGTACCCGAACAAGGTCCGCGCGGTCATCGTCGACGGCAACGTCGACCCGGACCTGCGCCTGAGCGACGGCCTGGAGTACGACCGCCAGCGCGCCGGCGGCTTCGAGATCGCCCTGGACGAGTTCCTGAAGCGCTGCCAGACCGCGGGCGCCCCGCGCTGCGCGTTCGGCGAGGGCGACACCCGGGCGAAGTTCGACGGGCTGCGCGACCGCCTGCACGACGGCCCGGTCACGCTGGCCGACGGCAGCAAGGTCACCCTGAGCACCTTCACCGACCAGGTCGCCAACGCGCTGTACTCGCAGTCCCGGCTGGCCGGCCTGGCCAAGCAGCTCCAGGCGCTGTACCAGGCGGTCCAGAAGCCCGCCGCGGCCGCGCTGCTGGCCCCGAAGGCCGCCGCCGACGACGACGCCAAGGGGCTCGCGGTGGCCGTGCCGCACGCGCTGCGCGAGGCGCCGGCGGACTCGGAGTACACCGGCGACGACTCGTACCTGGCCGTCAACTGCCAGGACAAGCCGTACCCGTCGAACGACCGGGCCTTCGCCAACGCGGCCCGCAAGTGGGAGAAGGAGTCGCCCACCTTCGGCCGCTTCCAGGCCTTCGACGCGCCGGCGTGCGCGAGCTGGCCGGCCCCGGCGGTCGACGCCGAGCGCTTCGCCGGCCCGTGGGACCGCAAGAGCGCGAACACCGTGATGGTGATCGGGAACCTCTACGACCCGGCCACCCAGTACAAGTTCGCGCAGCGGATGCAGCAGGAGCTGGGCAACGCCGTGCTGGTCAGCGTCGACTCGATCGAGCACTGCGCGGTCGGCCGCAGCAAGGCCCTGAACGAGTTGGTCACCCGCTACCTGGTGGACCAGAAGGTGCCGGCGGCCGGTCAGCTGCTGAAGCCGGACCTGGACCCGTTCCCGGCGGTGTGACGGCCTGAGCCGATTCGAGCGTGCGGCGGGGGGCGGGGGTTTTGGGGCGGGCGCCCGGTTGTTTGGGGGGTTGTGGGGCGGATTTGGGGGGGGTTGGTTTGTGGGGGGTATTTTAGGGGGGGGCGGGGGGGGT
>NZ_JBHYWI010000174.1:0-4308 GCF_042751525.1 Kitasatospora sp. NPDC059408 | reverse complement strand
TACATTCCGAACCCGGAAGCTAAGCCTCACAGCGCCGATGGTACTGCAGGGGGGACCCTGTGGGAGAGTAGGACGCCGCCGAACAATCATTCCAAAAAGACCCACTCCCGATCGGGAGTGGGTCTTTTTGCGTTTCCGGTGATTTTCCGGAGAGGCTCAGTTGTCGTCCTCGCTGTCCTGGCCGTCCTGGCCGTCCGGGGCCTGCGGGTTCACCTGGGCGTTCGCCGACGGTTGGGCTTGTGCCGGCGCCTGGGTTGGTGCCTGAGCCGGGGCCTGAGCTTGGGCCGGCGCCTGTGCCTGGGCCGGGGCCTGGGTGGGCGCCGCGGGCGCGGACGGCGCGGCCGTGCCCCACTTCGGCCGGCTGAGCCATTGACCGGCGCTGTTGGTGAGCCGGGCGACCCCGGTACCGTCCGGCTGCATGCTGTAGAGGTCGGCGGTCGCGCCTGCGGGGGCCTGGGCGAAGACGATCGACCGGCCGTCGGGCGCGTAGGAGGCGGCGCCGTAGTAGGCGTCGGAAGGGGCGGGAGTGAGGGCGGCGATGGCGCTCCCGTCGGGGTGGACGGTGTAGATGCCGCCGCCGGGCGCGTTCTCGGGGCCGGCCGGGTAGGTGGTGAAGAGGATCTGGCTGCCGTCCGGGGACCAGCTCGCGCGGTCGCCGGCGCGGAGCTCCCAGGGGGTGAGCTGACGCAGGCCCGTCCCGTCGGTGTTGACGACGTACACGGCCCGGGAGTTGGCGGGCTGTCCGCTCGCGCCGGTGCGGTACTCGAAGGCGAGGCGCTTGCCGTCGGGGGACCAGCTGGGGTTCCCGACCTCGCCGGAGTACGGCTTGTCGTTGGTGAGGAAGGTGAGGCGCTGGACGTTGGTGCCGTCCGGGGCCATCAGGTAGAGGTCGGAGTACTGGATCTGGGTGGTGTTGTTGCCGGCCGGGTTGACGGCGCCCCAGGAGCGGCTGAACGCGAGCTGCGTGCCGTCGGGGGAGTAGGCGGGGGCGCGTTCGTCCTCGTTGCTGCAGTCGGCGGTGCCGTTCTCGCAGAGCTGGCCGATCTGGCGCTCGCCGTCGCCGCTCGCGGCGACCGTCCAGAGTCGGGCGGTGCCGGTCTGAGGGTCGGTGCGGTCGAAGGTGATGGTGCTGCCGTCGGGGGACCAGTCGGGACGGTCGTCGCGGGCGCGGGCGGGCGGCTGGGTGACCTGGTGTTCGCCGCTCCCGTCGGGGCCGACGGTGACGATGGCGCTGGTGGTGCGGCCGGGATCGACGAACGCCCGGCCGGCGATCAGGCCGTTGTGTGCCGCCACCGCGGCGGCGCCGGTGGCACCGGCCGCGGCGCCGACGACGCCGGGGGTGGGGGAGGCGGTCGTCGGCTCGGGCGTGGCGGTGGGGCTCTCGGGCCGGATCTCGGAGAGCGGGATCTCGCCGGGCTCGGCTCCGCAGCCGGCGAGCAGGGTGCCCAGCAGCAGAAGGCCCGCACCGGCGCTTGCGCGGGTGCGGGCCCTGGTCGTGGCTGACTGCCCTGTGCCGGTCATCCGCGTCATCTCCGTCTCCGGCCTCGCGGCCGCTCCGACTCTCGCTCCGTCGCCGATTCAGGACGAAGGCCCCCGAACGGGTCTGTCACTGTGTCAGACGAGAGGTGTCGGCAGCCGGGCGACACGCGTCGGAGCGCGTTCGCTCGGCCACACGGAGTAATGGCGGAGTGGGGGCGGCAGACAGGGGGAGCGACGGACCCGGGCGGTGAAGGGCCGGGGACCGGTCGGCGGGCTCAGCCCTTGGCGGCGCGGCGCTCGGCCTTGGCGAGGGCCTCCGCCTCGTCCTCGGCCTCGGCGACCTCCAGGGTGGGCGCGGTGCCGCCCAGCTGGGCCGGCAGCCACCAGGTGTCGTCCGGGCCGGAGGGCTTGCCGGGGTACTCGCGCTGGGCGCGGTCGAGCATCTCGCTCATCGCGGCGCGCAGTCTCCGGGTGACCATGACCGGCTTGTCGCCGGCGGTGAGGTGGATCGGCTCGCCGATCATGATGGTGACGGGGACGTGCCGCTTGGTCAGGGTCTTCGGACGGCCCTTGGTCCAGAGCTGCTGGGTGCCCCACAGGACGACGGGCAGCAGCGGGGTGCCGGAGTCGGCGGCCATGCGGGCGGCGCCGGTCTTGAACTTCTTCAGCATGAACGAGCGGCTGATGGTCGCCTCGGGGAACACCCCGACGACCTCGCCGGCCTTGAGGGCGCGCACCGCGGCCTCGTAGGCGGGCTGGCCGTCGGTCCGGTCGACCGGGATGTGCTTCATGCCGCGCATCAGCGGGCCGGAGACGCCGTGCTTGAAGACGTCGTCCTTGGCCATGAAGCGGGTCTTGCGCTTGCCGCCGCGGTAGGCGCCGAGGCCGGCGAAGAGGAAGTCGAGGTAGCTGATGTGGTTGCTGACCAGCACGGCTCCGCCCTTGGCGGGGATGTGCTCGGCACCCACGATCTTGATGCGCACGTCGAGCGCGCGGAAGGCGGTGAGTGCGGCGCCGATCACCGGCGGGTAGACGAACTCTGCCACGGTCAGTCCTGACTTCCACGGGCCGGGGCCCGGTACGGCGGGGACCCGCGCCGTTGCGCGGGGGCCGACCGGAGCACGGCACGCCGCGGCGGTCACGGGTGATACACGGAGATGATCCCCCGAACGAGTGCCTGCTGTCACCTGAGGCGTGCCGTCAAGCGGATATTCGCCGTGTGATATCGGTGATGAATCGAGGTGGGAACTTTTCCCGGTCGGGTCAGGCCACGACGTCGGGGCGGCCCTGGGCACGGCGGATCAGCAGGTACATCTCGCAGCCGAGGCAGTAGCCGAACGCGGCGTTGAGGAAGGTCGCGGCCAGGGCGAACGCGGTGGTGAGCAGGCCGAGCCAGGGGACGGCGCTGAGGAAGCCGAGGCTGCCGACGGCGGCGAAGACCAGGCCCACGCCCTGGGCGAAGCGCGGCGGGCGCTCGTCCTCGGTCGCGGTGGGCGGCGCCAGGTGGGGGCGGACGAAGGTGCGGTAGAGCCAGCCGTAGGGGGAGAGACGCAGGCCGCCGAACGCGGGGAGTGCGAAGACGGCGGCCTGGAGGGCGAGGAGCGAGCCGCTGCCGGTGATCAGCACGGCGGCGAGGACGATCGCGCTGAGCGCGGCGGAGAAGCGGGGGCCGCGGGGGTCTATCTGCACAGGGGCTCCGGGAGGGTCGCGACGGGCGGCGGCGGGGGGGGCGCGTGCGGACGGCGCGTCAGCGACGGTGACAGCGGGAGGCGGTGGCCCGGCCCAGGGCGACATGGCGGCGGGAGGTCGGTATCGGCGGCTGCGAAGGGCGGTCGGAATCCACTCGCCGATGCTACGCGGGCCGAGCGTCGGCGGGCGACCTGTCTATGACAATCCGCTTTTGGGATGAGCATGAGACTGCCGCAGACTGGGGGTGGGCGGGTCCTTTGGCTGTGCGTCACCGGGTCGCCGGTGGCGGCGGTGGGGCGCGAGCTGCTGCTGGTGAAGGTGCGACGGGAGGTCGAAGGTGTCCACCGAGAACGGGACGGTCCGGCTGTCGGAGGCGGAGCTGGGCGGGGCGCTGGGGGAGCGGGCAACGCTCGTCCAGTTCTCGACGGCGTTCTGCCAGCCCTGCCGGGCGACCCGGCGGGTGCTCGCGGAGGTGGCCGGCATGGTCGACGGCGTCGCGCACATCGAGGTGGACGCGGAGGAACGGCTGGAGCTGGTGCGCCGGCTGGAGATCCTGCGGACGCCGACCGTGCTCGTCCTGGACGCCGGTGGGCGCGTCGTGCGACGGGCGGCCGGGATGCCGCGCAAGGCGGACGTGATCGCGGCGCTCGGGTGGGCGGTCTGAGCACGTGACGGCGAACAGATGACAGATAACAGATAACAGATTTCGTTATCTGTTATCTGTTATCTGTCATCGGCTATCTGTTCGCCGTCGCCGGTTCGTCGTCGGCGCCGGGAATCCCGCCGCGGATGTGCCGCCCCGTCGGGTGGTGTCGGGGGCGGGCTGGGGCAGGATGGGCGCAGGCGGTGGTGCAGCCCTCCCGGCGTAAGCTACTGGCCAGTAGTGACCACTGGGCTACCGGCGAGTATGCTGCCAGGAAGTTCCGGACCGGCACGGGAAATCCGCTGCCCGGAGCAGGTGCGAACCATGTTCGCACCGGCTTGCACAGCCGCAGCCGCCGGACGAGACCAGTACAGGAGACAGGCCGTGAGCTTGAGGATCGTTGTCTGTGTGAAGCACGTGCCGGACGCGACGGGTGACCGTCGTTTCGCGGACGACCACACCACCGACCGGGAGGGCGTGGACGGCCTCCTGTCGGA
>NZ_JBHYWI010000173.1:0-4341 GCF_042751525.1 Kitasatospora sp. NPDC059408 | reverse complement strand
AAAACCACACCCTCACCACCGCCCACGCCCACCTCCACACCCACGGACACACCACCCCCACCCCCACCGGAAACCCCACACCCCTCCCCACCTACCCCTTCCAACACCAGACCTACTGGCTCAACCCCAGCACCAGGCCCGCTCTCAACGCCTCCGGCCATCCGCTCCTCGAGTCCACCGTCGAACTGGCCGACACCCAGGCCGTGCTCCACACCGGCAGCCTCTCCCTCGCCACCCACCCCTGGCTCGCCGACCACGCCATCCTCGGCACGGTCCTGCTCCCGGCCGCCGCGCTGGTCGAGCTCGTGCTGCACGCCGGCGCGCCGTCGGACAGCCCCCGGCTGGCCGAACTGGCCCTGGAGAACCCGCTGGTGGTGCCCGCCGAGGGCACGGTCCGGTTCCAGGTCGCGGTGGCCGCGCCGGACGAGTCCGGCCGGCGCGCGGTGGTCGTCCACTCGCGCCGGAGTGCCGACGACGACTGGCTGCGCAACGCCTCCGGCCTGCTCGCCCCCGAAGAGCCGACGACGGATGCCGAGGACGACGGTGCCTGGCCGGGCGAAGGGGCCGCGGGCATCGAGGTGGACACCTTCTACGAGGACCTCGCCGAACGCGGCTACGCCTACGGCGAGTCGTTCCGCGGCCTGCGCGCGGCCTGGCGCGCCGGGGACGAGGTCCTCGCCGAGGTCGCGCTGCCCGTCGACGGCGAGCCGGCCGCCGGCCGTGGTTTCGACCTCCACCCCGCCCTGCTCGACGCCGCGTTGCACGCCGTCGCGCTGCTCTCCGGCCAGGACGAGGTGGTCGTCCCGTTCAGCTGGTCGGACGTCGTCCTGCACGCCGCCGGCGCGACCGAGCTGCGGGTCCGGGTCGCGCCCAACGGCGACGGCTCCGTGCGGCTCGCCCTGACGGACCCGACCGGCGCCCCGGTGCTGACGGTGCGCTCGCTCGGCCTGCGGCCCGTCTCCGCGGACCAGCTCGCCGCGCTGGGCAAGGCGGCCGGAACGCCGCTCTACCGGCTCGTGTGGAGCGAGTCGCCGGCCCTGCCGGAGCGGGCGGTCGGCGACTGCGCGGTGCTCGGCGACCCGGCCGCGGCCGGGTTCGGCCCGCTGGTGCCCGAGTCGATCCCCGTCCACGCGGACCTGGCAGCGCTGCTCGCGGCCGATCGGCTGCCCGAACTCGTCATCGCCCCGGTCGGGACGGCCGGGGACGATGCGGCGGCGGCAGCCCACACGGTGGCCCGGCAGGTACTGCTCCTGCTTCAGCAGTGGCTGGCCGACGAGCGGTGCGCGGACTCGCGCCTGGCGGTGGTGACCGCGGGCGCGTCCGGTGCCTCCCCCGATCCGGCCGCGGCCGCCGTCTGGGGCCTGGTGCGGTCGGCCCAGAACGAACACCCGGACAGGTTCGCCCTGGTGGACGTCGGCGGTGAACTGCCTTCCTGGTCCTCGGTGGTGTCCGCGCTGGCCGGACCGGCCGACGGCGACGAGCTCCAACTCGCCTTCCGGGACGGCGTCCTGTTCCGGCAGTCGCTCGCCAAGGTGACCGGCGCGCCCGAGTCCGGCGCGGTGGTGTTCCCCGCCGACGGCACCGTGCTGCTCACCGGCGCCACCGGCTCGCTGGGTGCGGTGTTCGCCCGCCACCTGGTGGCCGGGCACGGCGTGCGCAACCTGCTCCTGGTCAGCCGCCGCGGCGCCGAGGCTCCCGGTGCGACCGAGCTGGCGGACGAACTCCGGGAGCTGGGCGCCACGGTGAGCTTCGGCTCGTGCGACACGGCCGATCGTGCGGCAGTGGCCGCCCTGCTCGCCTCGATCCCCGCGGACCGGCCGCTGACGGCGGTCGTCCACGCCGCCGGTGCCCTGGACGACGGCGTGCTCACCGCCCTGGACCCGGACCGGCTCGCCGCGGTGCTGCGGCCCAAGGTCGACGCGGCCTGGCACCTGCACGAGCTCACCCGGCACCTCGACCTCCAAGCCTTCGTGCTGTTCTCCTCCCTGGCCGGCACGGTCGGCGGCCCCGGTCAGGCCAACTACGCGGCCGCCAACGCCTTCCTCGACGCGCTCGCCGAACGCCGCCGGGCCGAGGGGCTCCCCGCCACCTCCCTGGCCTGGGGACTCTGGGAGCAGAGCTCCGGCATGGCCGGGGAGCTGGGCGGCTCGGACCGGGCCCGGATGTCCCGGACCGGCATCCTGCCGCTGACCGACGGGCAGGGGTGCGAGCTGTTCGACGCGGCTCTCGGCTCGCCGCACGCCGTCCTGGTGCCGGCCGCACTGGACCTCGGCGTCCTGCGGGCCCAGGGCGAGGCCCTGCCCGCGGTGTTCCGCGGCCTGGTCCACGGCACCGGCCGCCGGGCGGCCACCACCCGCGGGGCCGGGTTCGGCCGACGGCTGGCCCGGCTGTCGGAGCAGGAGCAGCAGCAGCTGGTCCTCGACCTGGTCCGGGCCCAGTGCGCAACCGTCCTGGGGCACCGCGGCGTTGACGGGATCGACGTCCACCGCCCGTTCAAGGAGCTCGGGTTCGACTCCCTGATGGGCGTCGAACTGCGCAACCGGCTGAACGCGGCGACGGGCCTGCGGCTGCCGGCGACGCTCGTCTTCGACCACCCCGCGCCGCTCGCCCTGGCCGACTTCGTCCGCAGCGAGCTGGTCGGCCGGCAGCCGGCCGCGCTCCCGGCCGCCGTCCCGGCCGCGCCGGCCGAGGACGACCCGATCGTGCTGGTGAGCATGGCCTGCCGCTACCCGGGCGGGGTGCGGACGCCGGAGGACCTGTGGTCCCTGGCGGCCGAAGGAACCGACGCCGTCGGGGAGTTCCCGCAGGACCGGGGCTGGAACCTGGACGGCCTCTACGACCCCGACCCCGAGCACACCGGCACGTCCTACACCCGGTACGGCGGATTCGTCTACGACGCCGCCGAGTTCGACCCGGAGTTCTTCGGGATCAGCCCCCGCGAGGCGCTGGCGATCGACCCGCAGCAGCGCCTGCTGCTGGAGACCGCCTGGGAGGCCTTCGAGCGCGCCGGGATCGAGCCCGGTTCGCTGCACGGCAGCCGCACCGGCGTCTTCGCCGGCGTGATGTACGACGACTACGGTGCTCGCCTGACCCCGGCGCCGGAGGGATTCGAGGGCTACGTCGGCACGGGCAGCTCGGGGAGCATCGCGTCCGGGCGGATCTCCTACACCTTCGGCCTGGAGGGCCCGGCGGTCACCGTCGACACGGCGTGCTCCTCCTCCCTGGTGGCCATGCACCTGGCCGCCCAGTCGCTGCGCAACGGGGAATGCGACCTCGCCCTCGCCGGCGGCGTCACCGTGCTCGCCTCGCCCGCCCTCTTCGTGGAGTTCAGCCGCCAGCGGGGCCTGGCCCCCGACGGACGCTGCAAGGCCTTCGCGGCGGCGGCGGACGGCACCGGCTGGGGCGAGGGCGTCGGCCTGCTGCTCCTGGAGCGGCGCTCCGACGCCGAGCGCAACGGGCACCCCGTGCTCGCCGTCCTGCGCGGCACCGCCGTCAACCAGGACGGTGCCAGCAACGGTCTCACCGCCCCCAACGGTCCGGCCCAGCAGCGGGTGATCCGCCAGGCCCTCGCCAACGCGCGGCTGACGGCGGGCGAGGTCGACGCGGTGGAGGCCCACGGCACCGGCACCAGCCTCGGCGACCCGATCGAGGCCCAGGCCCTCCTCGCGACCTACGGCCAGGACCGGGAGCGGCCGCTCTACCTGGGCTCGATCAAGTCCAACATCGGGCACACCCAGGCCGCGGCCGGTGTGGCCGGCGTCATCAAGATGGTCGAGGCCATGCGCCACGGCGTCCTGCCCAAGACCCTGCACGTCGACGAGCCCTCGCCGCACGTCGACTGGAGTGCGGGCGCCGTCGAGCTCCTGACCGATCGTCAGTCCTGGCCGGAGGCCGACCGCCCCCGCCGGGCCGCCGTCTCCTCCTTCGGCATCAGCGGCACCAACGCCCACGTCATCCTGGAGCACGTCGAGCCGACCGTCCGTCAAGCTCCCGAGATCACCGAGGAGTTGCCGTTCGTCCTCTCGGCGCGGACCACGTCCGCACTGCGGGACCAGGCCCGGCTCCTTGCGGCCCATCTGACCGAGCACCCGGACGCCCCGCTCGCGGACGTCGCCGGCACCCTGGCGGAGCGCACCGCCTTCGCCGAGCGGGCCGCGGTCGTCACGGGCTCCCGCGAGGAGCTGACCGCCGCGCTGCACGACCTCGCGGCGGAGCGGCCGCACCCGAAGCTGGTGACCAACGCGGTGGCTGCGGGTGGGAAGACGGTGTTCGTGTTCCCCGGCCAGGGCAGCCAGTGGACCGGCATGGCCACCGACCTCCTCGCCACCGAACCCGCCTTCG
>NZ_JBHYWI010000172.1:0-4519 GCF_042751525.1 Kitasatospora sp. NPDC059408 | reverse complement strand
TGGGGCGCGACCGCGGATCCCCGCCGTCGCGCCCCCTCCCGTCACACCCCTCCCGTCACACCCCCTCCGCCGCCCGGTCGTCCGTCCGAGTGATCAACAGCAGCAGGGCGTCGTCCCCGAGCTTCCCGCCCGTGTGCGCCAGCAGATCCCCGTACACCCGCTCCACCGCCGCCTCCAGCTCCCCCGCCGAGCGCGCGGCCCCCTGAACCAGCTCCCCGACCCGCTCCGCCAGCGGATAGAACTCCCCGCTCCTGCGGTGCCGGGCCTCGATCACCCCGTCCGTGTAGAGCACGAGGACGTCGTCCACCCCGAAGTCCCGCCCCCAGCTGACCGGCTCCCCCGCCGCGAGCCGCCCGAGCCCGAGCGGCACCCACGGGTCCGGCGAGTCCAGTACGTGCGCCTTGCCCTCCCCGTCCACCCGGATCGGCGGCACGTGCCCGTACTGCAGCAGTTCGATCACCCCCGCCGTGCGGAACTCCACGAACAGCGCCGTCGTGAACTCCCCGTCCGGCACGTGCCGCTCGACGCTCGCCTCGACCCGCGCCGCGACGCCCCGCAGCCCGGTCTCGTCGTACGCGGCCTCGCGGAACGCGCCGAGCACGACCGCCGCGGTCTGCACGGCCGCGAGCCCCTTGCCCCGGACGTCCCCGACCGCGACCCGGGTGCCGTGCGGGGTCTCCAGCACCGAGTAGAGGTCCCCGCCGATGCGCGAGGCGTCCGCCGCCGACACGTACCGCACCGCCAGCCGCAGCGGTCCGACGACCGGCCCCGGCAGCCGCAGGATCGCCCGCTGGGCGGCCTCCGCCACCGAGCTGACGGCCGCGAACGCCGCCGCGCGCCGCATCCTGATCCTGGCGACCCAGGCGGAGAAGAGCGTCAGCACGATGTAGCTGAGCATCGCCCCGTAGACGAACCGCGCGTCGTTGATGTTGACGACCTCGTCGTAGCGGCTGAGCCCGAACACCGCGAGCAGCCCGACCGCGCAGACCGCGAACAGCTCACCGGGCCTGAGCGTCAGCGCGGCGATCACCGGGACGACGGTCATCAGCGGCGCGAGGTAGCGGTCCTTGCCGGAGAGCAGGTCGGCCAGGCCGACCACGACGATCGCGGCGACCGCCGGGGTGGCCCGCCGCCAGAACGGGACGTCCTGGAGGTCCGCGGCCAGCAAGGCGTCGCGCTGCCGGTCCGGTGGCAGCCCGGCGGCCGTGGGGGCCGCGGGCGACTGGGCGCGGCGGATCGGGAACACATATCGAACATATCGGACGATCAAGGCGCCCACCCTCCCCAGCCCGCGGCAGCCCGACCGGCCGCCCCGCACGGACCCTCCGCGACCCCTTCCCGGACCAGGACGGACCGTACCGAAACACCCCATTTGTCATACAGTGCGACCACGGCAGCCGGGCGACCGGCCGAGCGAGCGACCGACCAGACCAGCCACGCAGATGGAGGCCATGACCGGTGTCCGGGTACCGCAACACCTCGCGCATCTCCGACCGCCGGACCGGCCCGGCGGCGCAGCCGGTGCACTGGCCGCGGGTCCTCCTCGCCGGTTCGGCCCTGTGGGTCGCCACGGTCGTCGTCACGTTCTTCACGGCCGACAGCAACCTCGTCCCGACGATCGTGCTGCTCGGCAGCTTCCTCGTGCCGGCCACCGTGGTCGTGTGGGCGTACGAGCGCCACGCCGCCGACCTCGGCCCGGACCGGCTCCTCGCCTGCTTCGGCCTCGGCGGCATCATCGGCGTCCTCGGCGCCTCCGTCCTGGAGACGTACCTGCTCTCGCCGTCGGTCTGGATGTACGTGGGCGTCGGCCTGATCGAGGAGGCGGTCAAGCTCGCCGCGCTGGTTCTGGTCTGCCGGCGGCTACGGGTGAGCGGCCTGCGGTACGGGCTGGTGCTGGGCGCGACGGTCGGCGCGGGCTTCGCGGCCTTCGAGAGCGCCGGATACGCGTTCAACGCCGTGCTGAGCGTCCAGGGGCTCTCCCTCAGAGACCTGGTCGAGACGGAGATCCTGCGCGGGCTGGTGGCACCGGTCGGCCACGTCCTGTGGACGGCGATCGCCGGCGGCGTGCTGTTCCGCGAGCGGCGCGCCGGCCGCTTCCGGCTCACCACCCCGGTCGTCGTCACCTACCTGGGCGTATCGCTGCTGCACGCGCTCTGGGACAGCATGGGCGGGATCGCCGTCTGGCTGGTCGCGAGGACCACCGCGAGCGACTGGCAGCGCGCCCTGTTCGACCTCGGCCACATGCCGGACCCGACCACCGGGCAGGTCCACCTCTACACCTTCTACGACACGGCCGGCCTGGTCGTGGTCTCCTTGGGTGGACTGCTGTGGCTGAGGGTGCTGGCCCGGCGGGACCGGGCGGCGCCGATCCCGGCCCAGTTCCCGTCCGCTCCGGCGTGAGCGCCCCGCCGCTCACCGCCGAACCGCCGAACCGCCCGGACGGCGGTGCGATCCGCATCACCACACCCCTCCACGGAATACCCCGCAGGGGTATGGTGTGATGAGCATGAGAACCCGGGTACCGCCCGGGGCCGCACAGACCTCCCGGAGGCCCGGATGTCCAGCACCATCACCTACACCGTCACCGGCATGAGCTGCGGCCACTGCGAGAACGCGATCAGCGAGGAACTGTCCGCCCTGACCGGCGTCACCGAGGTGGCCGCCGACGCCAAGGCCGGCACCGTGACCGTCTCCTCCGCCGCCCCGTTGGACGACGAGCAGGTCCGCGCGGCCGTCGACGAGGCCGGCTACGAGCTGGTCGGCCGCAGCGCCTGAGCCCGTCCGGCACGGCGGGCCCGGGCAGCGGGCCCGCCGGCCGCCCCACGCCACACCGTCCCTAGGAGCAGCATGAGTACGACGGCACCCGGGATCGAGGGCGCCACCGGCACGGGGGGCCGGGAGCACGCCCCGGACCGGGTCGAGCTGTCGATCGGCGGGATGACCTGCGCCGCGTGCGCGGCCCGGGTCGAGAAGAAGCTCAACCGGATGGACGGCGTCGAGGCCACCGTCAACTTCGCCACCGAGCGGGCCCGGGTCGACTACGGCCCCGGCGTCTCGGTCGAGGACCTGATCGCCACCGTGGAGCGCACCGGCTACACCGCCGAACTCCCGGCGCCCCCGGCGGCCGCCGTGCCCGAGCCGGCCGAGGCCGCCACGCCGGAGCCGCCCGCCGACCCCCTGCTCGACCGCTTGCGGACCAGCACCCTCCTCGGCATCCCCGTGGTGCTGCTGTCGATGGTCCCGGCCCTGCAGTTCGCCAACTGGCAGTGGCTGGCCTTCGCCCTCACCGGCCCGGTCGTCGTGTACGGCGGCCTGCCGTTCCACCGCGCCGCCTGGACGAACCTCAAGCACGGCGCCGCGACGATGGACACCCTCGTGTCGCTCGGCACCCTGGCCGCCTTCGGCTGGTCGTTCTGGGCGCTGTTCTGGGGCCACGCCGGGGTGCCGGGGATGCACCACCCGTTCTCGCTCACGGTCGGCGACACCGACGCCTCGTCCACCCTGTACCTGGAGACGGCCGCCGCCGTCACCGTGCTGATCCTGCTCGGCCGCCACCTGGAGGCCCGCTCCAAGCGCCGGGCCGGCGCCGCCCTGCACGCCCTGCTGGACCTCGGTGCCCGGGACGTGGCGGTGCGCCGGGCCGGCCGCGAGGTGCGGGTCCCGATCGCCGAACTCGCGGTGGGGGACCGGTTCGTGGTCCGTCCCGGCGAGAAGATCGCCACCGACGGCGTCGTCGTCGAGGGCACCTCCGCCGTGGACGCCTCGATGCTCACCGGCGAGTCCGCCCCGGTCGAGGTCGCCGCCGGCGACGCCGTCACCGGCGCCACCGTCAACGCGGGCGGCCGGCTCGTCGTCGAGGCCACCAGGGTCGGCACGGACACCCGCCTCGCCCGCATGGCCAAGCTGGTGGAGGACGCCCAGAACGGCAAGGCCGCCGCCCAGCGCCTCGCCGACCGGATCTCCGCCGTCTTCGTCCCGGTCGTCGTGCTGATCGCGCTCGCCGCCCTGGTCGGCCGGCTCCTCGCCACCGACAGCCCGACCGCGGCGTTCACCTCCGCCGTCGCCGTGCTGATCATCGCCTGCCCGTGCGCCCTCGGCCTCGCCACGCCGACCGCGCTGCTGGTCGGCACCGGCCGCGGCGCCCAGCTCGGCATCCTGATCAAGGGCCCGGAGGTGCTGGAGACGACCCGCAAGGTCGACACCATCGTCCTCGACAAGACCGGCACCGTCACCACCGGCCGGATGACCCTGCTCGCCGTCCACACCGCCGACGGCGTCACCGAGACCGAGGCCCTGCGCCTCGCGGGCGCCGTGGAACACGCCTCCGAGCACCCGATCGCCGCCGCCATCGCCGGCGCCGCGGCCGAGCGGACCGGCGGGCTGCCGCCCGTCGACGGCTTCGAGAGCATCCCGGGCCTCGGCGTCCGGGGCGTCGTCGACGGCCACGCGGTGGTCGCCGGCCGGGAGGAACTCCTCGCGGAGCACGCCCGGCCCCTGCCCGAACGCTTGGCCGCGGCCA
>NZ_JBHYWI010000171.1:0-5003 GCF_042751525.1 Kitasatospora sp. NPDC059408 | reverse complement strand
AAACACCCCCTAACTCGGCGGCTGCGTCTTTTGTTTATATGAGACAGCCTGCGCACCGGCTCGTTGCGATCGTACGTCCGGCCGCCAATGGGGGCGGGGCCCGCGTCTTCGCCCGCGGCCCCCGCCCCTTTCCGTGCGCGCCGCGGGACGCCGGCCCTCAGCGGGTCGCCGCGCGCTGGAGGGCGCTGGCGAGGAGCGCCAGGTCCGTCGGGCCGTTGCCGAGTTCGCGGACCGGGCGGCGGGCGGGCGGGGCGCCGAGCTGGAGCGGGTCTATCGCGACGACCGTCGGGCGCAGGGTCGCGGTGCGCGGGATGCGTCCGCTGATCCGGGCGGCCTGGAAGGCGCAGACGCCGCCGTCCGGCAGCCGCAGGTAGCCGCGGCCCGGGGTGTCCTCGGGGAGGGCGGCGGCGTCGCCCAGGTGGATCAGCAGGTCGGAGTCGGCCGGGTCCTCGGTGCGCAGCGCGATCCGGAGCAGGGCGGCCTCGTCGACCTCGGTGCCGGCGCTCTCCTCGGGCCGGCCGGTGGTGACCGCGAGGTGGACGCCGAGCGGGCCGCCGCGGCGGGCGACGGCGGCGAGCGCGCGGGCCAGCGGGCGGCCGGCCGGGGAGGTGGGGGAGAGCAGCGCGTCGTAGTCGTCGACCACGACGACCAGCCGGGCGGGGACCGGGGAGCCCGGGGCGGCGGGCCGGGGGCCGTCGGCGCCGCGCGGCCCGATGACCCGGGGCGCGGGGGGCGCGGCGGCTCCGACGGTGGCGGGCACCGGCACCTGCGGGGCGTCCGCACCTGTACCGAGGCCCTGTCGGCCGTCGAGGCTGTGCTGACCGGCAAGGCTGTGCTGGCCGTCCAGGCTGTGCTGGCCGTCGAGAATGCGGGCGGCGTGCCAGGAGGCGAAGTCGAGGCCGTCGAACAGCCGCTCCCGCAGCGCGAGTTCGTCCTCCAGCGCCTCCGCGGCGAGCAGCGCCTGGCGCGGGTCGGAGGCGGCGTTGACCCGCCCGGTGACGTGCGGGAGCTCGGTGCAGCCGTCCAGCCCGTCCTCGGTGGCCCGGCCCTCGACGATGGTGACGGCCAGCCGCTCGGGCCGCTCGGAGACGGCGAGCGAGGCGACGAGCGTGCGCAGCAGCTCCGTCTTGCCGGAGCCGCGCGCGCCGCCGATCAGCAGGTGCGGGCCGCCCGGGTCGGGGGAGGGGAGGGCCAGTTCGGGATCGGCGAGGTCGAGCGTGCAGAGCTCGTCGCGGGTGGTGCCGAGCAGCGCGGTGGCGGCGCCGATGCCGCCGGCGTGGGCGTCCCAGCGGGCGGAGAGCTTGGCGGGGGTGACGGTGTCGAGCTGCAGCAGGTCGAGCAGCCGCAGGGCGTCCGGCAGCGGGCCGCGGGCGGCCGGGGCGGCCTCGCGCAGCGGGGCGAGCACCCGGGCCAGCCGCTCGGCCCAGGCGTCGGAGACGGCGTCCAGCGAGACCTCGTGCAGGGTCTCGCGGCCGCGGGCGACCGGGCGGTCGAGCGAGAGGTGGGTGCCGACCTCGCCGGTGATCAGGGCGGTGGCGCCGACGCCGCGGGGGAGCAGTTCGGGCTGCTCGGCGAGGCAGATCGGGAAGATGCCGACCGCCGGGCCCTGGCGCAGCAGCAGGTCCAGCGCCTGCCGGGCGGTCTCGGTGGCCGGGCGGCCGTCGACCACGACGACGGTGGCGGGGTGGCCGCCGAGGCCGACCGGGCCGCTGAGCCGGGCGGTGAGCTCGGTGAGCCGGGCGGTGGCCTGCTCGTCGTCGAGGCCGAGCAGCAGGCGGCAGTCCTGGCCCTCGACGGGGCGCAGGTGGGGCAGCCAGAGGGCCCAGGCCCAGGTGTCGACGCGATCCTGCGGGGTGCGGGCGTGGTCGGAGTCGACGACGACGAGGCTCAGGCCGCTCGGCGGGTGCAGGGCGGCGAGCTGGGCGACGACGGCGCGGGTGAGCGCGTCCAGCCGCTCGCGCGGGCCGCTGAGGCCGAGGCTGCCGGCGGTCTGCAGGTCGAGGGTGACCGGGACGGCGGGCAGTGTCGTGCCGGGGGTGGTGCCGGGGCTGCCGGGGCGGTCGGCGGTGCCCAGGCGCAGGGTGAGCGCGTCGGGGTGGCCGGGGCCGCGCTCCCAGAGCCGGGGGCCGGGGCCGACGGCGTTGAGCAGGAGGGTGGCGAGGTCGGGCCAGCGTTCGCGCTGGGCGGCGGCCTGGCGGATCCGGACGGCGGCGTGGTGGCGCTCGGCGCTCTCCTGTCCGGGCGGTTCGGCGGTGCGGCCGAGCCGCAGCGAGAGCAGTCCGCGGCCGCGGCCCGCGGCGGGCTCGGGGGCGGCGGGCGGTTCGGCGACGGGCGGCGCGGGCCGGACGGGGCCGGGGGCGGCGAGCTGGAGGTGGCCGTGGCCGTCCGGGACGGCGGCGCGGGCGGGCTCGCCGGGTTCGGGGGCCGCGAGCTGGAGGGTGGACTCGCCGATCCGCAGCAGGGCTCCGGGGTCGAGCGGGACGGCCTCCTCCAGCGGGCCGGGCGGGACGATCCGGCCGTCCAGGGTGGTGCCGTTGGTGGAGCCGAGGTCGCGGACGGTGACCCGGCCGTCCTCGGCGAGGTGCAGGGACAGGTGCAGCCGGGAGACGTCCGGGTCGTCGAGCGGGACGTCGGCCTCGCCGGAGCGGCCGACCCGGATCTCCCGGCCGTGCAGGCGGTGCACGCCGCCGGCGTCGGGGCCGCCGACCACGCGCAGTTCGGCGGCGGCCGTCGCGTCGTCGGGGTCGTCGGCGGTCGGGTCCGGCTCGTTGAGGCTGAGGACGGCGCCGTCGAGGAGCGGAGGATGGCCGAGCAGGGTGTGTTCGTCCACCCGGTGCGCCCCGGCGTAGAGGTGCACGTGGGTGGCGGCCCGGGGCCCGCGCACGCCCACGGCGCCCGCGAGCGCGCCCGCGAGGGCGCCGAGCGCGGTGCCCACGGGCGCGGTGACCAGTACGTCCACGTAGGGGATGGCGGTGCCGGCGGCGGTCGGGCCGCTGCGCGGTCGGAGGACGGTCAGCCGGATCTGCATCTCGCCCGCGGGTCCCTTCTGCTGATGTGAAGCCTGGTACCGCTGCCTCGCGGCTCGGGCGGCCGCTGGGCCACAAAGGTGGCGAGTGTCCATCCTGCCATCCGTCACGGACGGTCCGCGCACGGTACCGGATTTGACGATCTTGCGATGATCGCCATGTTGGAGGTGGCGGAGGGTCAGGTCAACCGGTGCTCCGGCGGTGCCCGTGACCCTTCCCTAGGGGATGTCCCCCAACCCGTCCCCGAGACCGGTCGGACGGCCTGCCGGTCGCCTCCGAAACCCGAACGGTCACCGTTAGAGTGGCCGCAGACAGGGGCCCGGCAGGCTCACCGCACCGGCGGAGGAGCGCCCCGCGCGGGCGGCACGGCGAGGAGTGCGACAGGTGCGGCCAGTCGGCAGCAAGTATGTGCTTGAGGAGACCCTCGGACGGGGGGCCACCGGCACCGTCTGGCGCGGGCGGGTGCGCCCGGACGCCGACGTGCCCGGCGGCGAGCCCGGGCAGGCCGTGGCGATCAAGGTGCTGCGCGAGGAACTGGCCGCGGACCCGGACGTCGTGATGCGCTTCCTGCGCGAGCGCTCCCTGCTGCTGCGGCTCACCCACCCCAACATCGTCCGGGTGTGCGACCTGGTCGTCGAGGGCGAACTGCTGGCCCTCGTGATGGACCTCGTCGAGGGCCCCGACCTGGCCCGCTACCTGCGCTCCAACGGCCCGTTCAGCCCGATCGCCGGCGCCCTGCTGATGGCCCAGGTCGCGGACGCGCTCGCGGCCAGCCACGCCGACGGCATCGTCCACCGCGACCTCAAGCCGGCGAACGTCCTGCTCGCCTCCGTCCTGGTGGACGGCACCGAGCAGATGCACCCGATGCTGACCGACTTCGGCATCGCCCGCCTCGCCGACTCCCCGGGCATCACCCGCACCCACGAGTTCGTCGGCACGCCCGCCTACGTCGCCCCGGAGTCCGCCGAGGGCCGCGCCCAGACCTCCGCCGTGGACGTCTACGGCGCCGGGATCATGCTGTACGAGCTGGTCACCGGCCGCCAGCCGTTCCAGGGCGACGGCGCGCTCGCGGTCCTCCAGGCGCACCTCGCCCAGGAGCCGCAGCGGCCCAGCACGATGCCCGAGCCGCTGTGGACGGTGATCGAGCGCTGCCTGCGCAAGGACCCGGCGCAGCGGCCGTCCGCGACCTCGCTGGCGCGGGCGCTGCGCGTGGTGGCGGCGGGCGTCGGCGTGCACGCCTCCCCGGCGGCCGTGGACGCGGCGATCGCGGTCGGCGCGCTGCTGCAGCCGGACCCGCAGCCCGCCTCGGTGCCGGGCACGGCCACGGGCGCGCCGTTCGCGCCGGCGAGCGAGGACCGCACCCAGGTGCTGCCCGCCGGCGGCCCCGGCGCCCCGCAGTTCGACCCGGCCGCGGCGACCCGGGTGATGGGCACCCAGCCGTCGCCCGCGCCCCCGTACGGCAGTGCGGACCGCACGCAGGTGATGCCGCCCACCGCGGTGCCGCCGCCCCCGCCGGGCCCGCCGCAGGAGGAGGCGCCGCACCCGTGGCAGACGCAGCTGCGCGCCGCGCGGGACCGCAACCAGCAGACGCAGGTCGGCTACTTCGGCCCGGAGGACTTCGAGGAGCCGCAGGTCGCCCCGCAGCCCTACCAGGCGGGCCAGGGGGGTCAGGGCGGATACCCGGGCCAGGGCGGTCACCCCGGGGCGTACCAGCCCCAGCAGCCCGGCGGCCCCCGGCCCGACCAGCGCCGCCAGGGCCCGCCGCCGCCCGGGTACGCCCAGCGCCCGCCGGTCGCCCCGCCGCCCTACCGGGCGAACCAGGCGAACCAGGGGGGACAGGCGGGCCAGGGCGGCCGTCCGCAGCCGCCCGGCGGCTACCGGCAGGCCCCGGAGGGCTACGGCCGGTCGCAGGCCGGCTACCCGCCGCCGCCCCCGCCCGCCCCGGTGCGCCGGGCCGAGCCGCCCGCCCCGCAGCGC
>NZ_JBHYWI010000170.1:0-5188 GCF_042751525.1 Kitasatospora sp. NPDC059408 | reverse complement strand
CCCTTCCCCCTCCCGCTTTTATCGGGTTGGGTGTCTCGCGCGTTCTCATGGGGGGGCGGGGGGGGGGGGGGGGGGGGGGCGCCCCCCCCCCCCCGCCCGACCTCCGCGCTCGGTTCAGCATCCGGCGCAGTCCGGCGTGCAGAGCCGCACAGTCCTCCGACGGCAGGGCGATCAGACGTGTGCGCGTGAAGTCCGTCGAGGAGGAAGCGGCGAGGTCAGATGATGATGACCTCAACTATTTTGGCTCGCGGCGTCCAGGGCGCGATGCAGGTGGTTCCTGTGCGGTCAGGTCCAGCGACGGCCGTGCTCGAGGAGCCTGCTGTGAGCGGCCGACATCTGGGAACGTGTGACGTCTCCCTCCCGTGTGGCGAGGTACGTGGTGGTGATCGGCGGTACCTCGGGTTTGAGCAGGGGGACCAGCGCGCCTTGGGCGACATCGTCGGCACAGAGATAGGTGGGAAGTACGGCGATGCCGACCGATGCCTTGACGGCGGCGAGTACGGCCCGTTGATCGGGAACCACCACATCGGGTGCCGCGGGCACTTCGGCGTGGAAGACCGACCACCAGTAGTGGTCGATGAGCGGCAAGGACTCGGCGCAGGCGATCAGGTGACGGCCCCCGAGGATGTGCGGAGCCTTGCGGGCGAGATGCTTCTCGGGGATCGTCCGCGCGACGTCGGGATGGGCGACCAGGCTCCACTCCTCGTCGTAGAGGGGTAGCGCGCTGATCCCCGTCACGCGGGGGCGCGTCCGGGCAACAACGATGTCGAGCTCGCCCGCGGTCAGCTGGGAAAGCAACGCGTCGGACAGCGCGGGAGTCGTGCGTAACTGCACACTGTCCAGGAGTAGATCGGCGAGCAGGGGCAGGATCCGGTCGCTGATCAGGTCACCGGGAGCACCGATCCGGATCCTGCCGGGCGGGCCACCGCTACTGGAATAGCGCTGCAACACGAAGTTGAGGGCATCGACTGGGCCCTCGGCGTCATGCGCAAGGGAATCGGCGGCCGGCGTGGGTTTGGACCCGGTGGCCTGACGCACGAACAGACGCGTCCCGACCCTCTCCTCCAGCAGCCGGATCTGATGCGTGACCGCAGGCTGCGAGATGTGCAGTTTCCGGGCCGCACCCCCGAAGGATCCCGTCCGGTAGACCTCCACGAAGGTACGGAGCCAGCCCGGGTTGAGCGGCTCCGTCTCCTCTCTGTGCACCTGCGCCTGTGCACGTTGCCGCGAGTGAGATGTCGTGTCTGTTGTGAGTACGCGTGGGGAAGACATGCGGATCTCCATGAAGTCAGCAGGTCGGTCGTGGTGTGGGGAGAAGGGAGCCGTGTCGTTCGGTGTCCTCCCGCCCGATGGCGAGCCGCCGCGCTGCGGGCCGGGCACGGAGAGGAAGCAGTCCGAGGGCGGGGGAACGAGAAGCCGCACAGGCTCCACTGCTCCGCGGCTACGACAAGGAGGCTGCACGCCTGGGAAGCCGGGGGCCGTGTCTCCAGAAGAGGATCGATTCCCCAGGCCCAGGCGGCAAGGCGTGCTGTGTCGGCGAGGTCGAGATCGTAGGCGTCGGCCGTTGGCCGAGTGGCGAAGCGGACCTAGAAGTCGACGGGGTGCACGCCGGGTGAGGGGCGGCAAGAGGACGGACATGACGAGGAGCCACAGGAGGACCCTGTTCGGCAGGCGGCGACTTGCTTTCGCGGCCGGGCGGAACCATTCGGTCACCATCGCGTGCGTGGTCGAGACGGTCGGCACGATGAAGGAGCGACCCGGCAGCGCGCCGAGCGCGTGGTTCCTCGGATCGCGCCTGAAGGCGTGGGCGAGTGGCGTGGTTGCCTCGGATGCGCACCTCAGTGCCGCAGGAAGCGTTCGAGCCGGCTGACGAGATCACCCATGCCGGGCGGCACCGAGGCCGGAAAGGAGCTTCTCTCGTGCGAGGAGGCGGTGGAGACGGGGATTCCGACAGGGCATTCGACAGGGAACGCCGGTGACGAAGGTTGAGACTCTGTATCAGGTCTCCCCATTTTCTCCTTATATGATGGCCCTTCAATGCTCCCCGTTTCCCCGTCCATAGCACTGTTCGTACTGCCCATGGTCTAACAGGAGCGTCCTTCTCGAAAGGTCCTGTCTCGGCCACATGGCCGATTGAACCCATTGCCCGGTACTGTCCGTTCAGTCGGCAAAACTTACGAGTTGGGTGCAGAGCAACGCCTGGGTTCTGCCGGTCGCTCCACGTTTGGGGTAGCCGCCGCTGAGGTGGTTCTCCACGGTCCTCTCGGAGGCGTTGAGCCTGCGAACGATGTGCCGATTCCCAGTCCACCGGTCGGTGTACGTTCTCGGTAGTGAGGTTCCCCCGAGGTGCGGAAGGTTGCCGGAGACAGGAGTTGTACCCTGACCCTGGCATGACGGCGCCCTGTCAGAGGCGGCCCGCTGCGGGAGAGACAGTTGGCGGTGTGGGGACGTCGGACTCATGAGATCTGTGACCGTGGTGGGAGAGACTGGTTATGCGTGCCATGTGGTACGAGCGGTTCGGCGGCCCCGAGGTCCTCGTGGAGGCCGATGTGCCGACCCCTGTGGCAGGGCCGGGCGAGACCCTGGTCCAAGTGGACGCCGCAGGCGTCAATTTCGGCGACATCAAGCAGATCGCGGGCGAGCACACTGACGGCCCATACGCTCCTCAAGGCCCGTTGCCACGTGTTCCGGGCATGGAGGTGGTGGGCCGGACGGCTGCTGGACGACGAGTCCTCGGCTATGTGCGGCAGGGCGGTTACGCCGCACAGGCGGTCGTCGCCGACCGCGACCTGATCGCCTTGCCGGAGAATGTGAGCGAGGGTAAAGCGCTAGCCGTTCTCGTGCAGGGGCTGACGGCATGGCATCTGCTGCGGTCGGTCGCGCGCATCAGACCCGGGGAGAGCGTGGTGGTCCATGCCGCCGCGGGCGGGACGGGCAGCCTCGTCGTCCAGTTGGCCCGAGAGTTCGGAGCAGGGCGAATCATCGCCACGGCGTCGTCCGACGACAAACGAGCCTTCGCTCTCGAAGCCGGCGCGGACGCGGCGATCGACGGTGACGCGGAGGGGTACCGGGAACGGATCCTCGACGCCAATCACGGACGCCCGGTCGACATCATCCTGGACGCTGTCGGAGGCTCCGTCCTCGACAGCGCCCTGGACACGCTCGGATACCTCGGCCGACTGGTCACCTACGGCGCCTCGTCCCGGCAGCCGGCCTCCGCGATCCCTCCGAGCCGACTCGCGGTGGACAGCATCACCGTCGCCGGCTTCTGGCTCGTCCCGCTCCTCGCCAGGGATGGCGCCGGCAGCGTGGCACTGGCGGAGCTGCTCGACCTCACGGCACGGAGTCGCCTACGGCCCCTGGTCGGAGCGGAATACGACCTGTCCCGGGCCCGCGATGCGCACGAGAACCTACTCGGGCGCCGATCGAAGGGCAAACTCGTTCTCCGCCCGTGAGTGGACGGGTTCTGAACGGGCCCGGCTGCCGGCACCAGCCCGAAGGTCCAGTGCCCCTGGGCCGCGGAGCGCGACCAGCGCACCAGGCAGCAGCGGCGTCGCCCGCCGCGCCGCCCGGTGATCGACCTGGACGCCCCCCGCGCCCGCCGGGCTGACCCCGCCGCGAACCAACTACGACTTCCCGTCACACCGGGAGCCTGCGCCCGGTCGATCGGGCAAGGTTAAAAACAAGCAGGCGTGATTGCTTTTTTCTCCGGCCGGTGCCACGCTGCTGCCCGGCGGTGGCCGTCGGGCGGCCGTCAACTCACCGGCAGAGGAGGCGCATTGGTGCGCGCGCGTGCGGGTTTGCGGATCGGGAACGCCTCGGGGTTCTACGGCGACCGGTTCGCGGCGGTCCGGGAGATGCTCACCGGCGGGCCGCTGGACGTGCTGACCGGGGACTACCTGGCGGAGCTGACGATGCTCATCCTGGCCAGGGACCGCCTGAAGGACCCGTCGCTGGGGTACGCGCGGACGTTCCTGCGGCAGATGGAGGAGTGCCTGGGCCTCGCCCGCGAGCGCGGGGTGCGGATCGTCGTCAACGCGGGCGGGCTCAACCCGGCCCGGCTCGCGGGCGAACTGCGCAAGCTGGCCCTGCGGTACGGGATCGCCGCCGCCGTGGCCCACGTCGAGGGCGACGACCTGCTCCCGCGTATCGCCGAACTCGGGCTGCCCGATGGACTGTTGGCCGCCAATGCCTACCTCGGCGGGTTCGGGATCGCGGCCTGCCTGGCCGAGGGCGCGGACGTCGTCGTCACCGGCCGGGTCACCGACGCGGCCCTGGTGGCCGGCCCGGCGATCGCCCACTTCGGCTGGACCCCGGCCGACCTGGACGCCCTCGCCGGCGCCGTCGTCGCCGGCCACGTCCTGGAGTGCGGAGCACAGGCCACCGGCGGGAACTACGCGTTCTTCCGGGAGCACGACGTGACGAGGCCCGGCTTCCCGATCGCCGAGCTGCACGCCGACGGCTCCAGCGTGATCACCAAGCACCCGGGCACCGGCGGCGCCGTCACCACCGGTACCGTCACGGCCCAACTCCTGTACGAGACCACGGGTTCGCGCTACCTCGGGCCGGACGTCACGGCCCGGCTCGACACCGTCCGCCTCACCCAGGAGGGCCCCGACCGGGTCCGCATCGACGGTGTGCGCGGCGAGGCGCCGCCCGCCACGGTCAAGGTGGGCCTCAACAGCCTCGGCGGCCACCGCAACGAGGTCGTGTTCGTCCTTACCGGGCTCGACATCGAGGCCAAGTCGGAGCTGGTGCAGCGGCAGTTGGAGGCGGCCATCCCGCCCGGCCGCCGCCCGGCCGAGCTGACCTGGACCCTCGCCCGCACCGACCACCCGGACGCGCCCACCGAGGAGGGCGCCTCCGCGCTGCTGCGCCTGACCGCCCGGGACCCGGACCCGTCCAAGGTCGGGCGCGAACTCGGCAAGGCCGCCGTCGAGTTGGGCCTCGCCGGCTACCCGGGCTTCCATCTGACCGCGCCTCCCGGCCCGGGCGCACCGTACGGGGTGTTCACCGCCGCGTACGTCGACGCGAAGGCCGTGGAGCACACCGCCGTCCTCCCGGACGGTCGTCACGTGAGCATTTCCCCTGGGCTTGCGTCCTGAACGCTGAAAGGAAGTTGATTGTAGGGAGCTTCTGTAAGCGGTGCTGTACGGATGATGAAGGTATTGGCCCTTCGGAGCCGCCC
>NZ_JBHYWI010000169.1:0-5551 GCF_042751525.1 Kitasatospora sp. NPDC059408 | reverse complement strand
CCCGCGCCCCGGGGCCGTGCGCGCCGGGCCGCCGCACCCCGCCAGGGCCCGTCCCGACCCGCGTGGGGACGGCCCCTGCGGCGTTCGCACCCGCCGGGCCGAGGGCCTGAGCCCCCATTACTGCTTGACAGGATGCGTAATACTGTAACGCGCGCGCACCAGAACGACACCGGAGGCCGAGTTGCACCCCTTCCTCGACCAGCGAGGACCCCTCGCCTTCGCCCACCGCGGCGGCGACCTCGGCCGCCCGGAGAACTCGCTCGCCGCGTTCGAGGCCGCCGTCGCGCTCGGCTACCGCTACCTGGAGACGGACGTCCACGCGACCTCCGACGGCGTCCTGGTCGCCTTCCACGACAGCCGGCTCGACCGCGTCACCGACCGCACCGGCGCCGTCGCCGACCAGCCCTGGAGCACCGTGCGGCAGGCCAGGATCGGCGGCACCGAGCCGATCCCGCTGCTGGAGGAGCTGCTCGACGCGTTCCCCGACGCCCGCTTCAACATCGACGTCAAGGCCGCCCCGGCCATCGCGCCACTGGTCGAGGCGGTCCGCCGCACCGACGCGTGGGACCGCGTCTGCGTCGGCGGCTTCTCCGACGCCCGCCTCGCCGCCGTCCGCGCCGCCGCCGGCCCGCGGCTGGCCACCTCGCTCGGCCCGCGCGAGGTCGCCCGGCTGCGGCTGCGCTCGCTGGCCGAATCACTGCTGCCCGGCCCGCTGCTGCCCGGCCGCGGGGCACCGTACGCCGGGATCTGCGCCCAGGTGCCCGAGCGGCACCGCGGCGTCCGGGTCGTCGACCGGGCCTTCGTCCGGGCCGCGCACCGCCTCGGCCTGCACGTTCACGTCTGGACTGTGGACGATCCCACACGGATCAGGGCTCTACTCGACCTGGGTGTGGATGGCATCATGGCGGATCGCATAGACGTCCTGCGGGACGTCCTCAGCGAACGCGGCTGCTGGATGGACGGCGGCGCGGCCCGAGCACGGTGATTGGAACCCATGAACACCGCGACCGACCTGCCGGACCACCCGGCGCCGGACACCCCGGCCACGGCCACCGACAGCCGTGCGCTGAACCGCACGCGCTTCGGCTGGTACATCAACGACTGGGCCAACGCCGCGTTCTCGGCGACCGTCCTGACGGTCTTCCTGGGTCCGTACCTGACGACGATCGCCAACAAGGCCGCCGACGCCAACGGTGACGTCCACCCGCTGGGACTCGCCATCCGCGCGGGCTCCTTCTTCCCGTACACGGTCTCCTTCTCGGTGCTGATATCGGTCGCGGCGATGCTGCTGGCCGGCACCGTCGCCGACCGCACCGGGCGGCACAAGGAGCTCATGTGCGGCTTCGCCTACGTGGGCGCGCTCGCCACCATGGGCATGTTCTTCCTCGACGGCGACCGCTACCTCCTCGGCGGCGGGCTGCTGGTGGTCGCCAACATCGCGTACGCGGTGTCGGTCGCCCTCTCCTACGCCTACCTGCCGGGCCTCGCCAAGCCCGACGAGCGCGACGCCGTCTCGTCCAAGGGCTGGGCGTACGGCTACGCGGGCGGCGGCCTCCTGCTGGTCGCCAACCTGGCGCTGTTCGAGAACGCCGACGCGCTCGGCCTCTCCTCCGGCACGGCCGTGCGGATCTGCCTGGCCTCGGCCGGGCTCTGGTGGGCGCTGTTCACCCTCGTCCCGCTGTTCCGGCTGCCCTCCCGGGCCGGTGTCGCCCCCGCCCGCACCGGCGCCGCGGCCGACGGCAAGCCCACCGCCGGCAGCCTGCGCGAGCTCGCCAACACCCTGCGCGGCATGCGCCGCTACCCCAAGACCCTGCTCTTCCTCGGCGCGTTCCTCTGCTACAACGACGGCATCCAGACCGTCGTCTCGCAGGCCTCGCTGTACGGCAGCGAGGAGCTGGGCATGGACCAGACCTCGCTGGTCGCCGCCGTCCTGATGGTCCAGATCGTCGCGATCGGCGGCGCGCTCCTGCTCGGCCGGATCGCCCGCCGGTACGGCGCCAAGAAGACCGTGCTCGGCTCGCTGGTCGGCTGGGTGATCACCCTCGCCCTCGGCTACTTCATGCCGGCCCACCAGCCCGCGTGGTTCTACGCCCTCGCGTGCATGATCGGCCTTGTGCTCGGCGGCAGCCAGGCACTGTCCCGCTCGCTGTTCTCGCACATGATCCCGGCCGGGCGCGAGGCCGAGTACTTCAGCGTCTACAAGGTCAGCGACCGCGGCACCAGCTGGATGGGCCCACTGGTCTTCGGCCTCGCCTACCAGGTCACCGGCAGCTACCGGCTGGCCATCATCTCGCTGCTGGTCTTCTTCGTGATCGGCTTCGCCGTACTGGCGAAGGTCCCGGTGCGCCACGCCATCGAAGAGGTCGGCAACCCCGTCCCCGAGCGCCTCTGACACACCGCCGGTGCCCCCGGTCCGTTCCACGGCCCGGGGGCACACGCACATCCCCACACGGCCGGTGCCGTGGCCGGACATCGTCGGATCAATCCGGAAAGATCCACCCAGGAAGCCCGCCCCACCGGGCACTTGTGGCCGAGTTCACATCAACTCACCGACCGGTATACCGATTGACGGATGATCAGCAGTGGCAGACTGTTGATAACCGAACAGTCGGACGTCCTAGGAGTTGGATGTGAACGTCACAATCTCGCCGCGTTTCTCCGAGGTCGACGTCCTCGGCCACGTGACCAACTCCGCCGTCCCGGTCTGGTTCGAGCACGGCCGTCTGCCGATCTTCCGGCTGTTCAGCAAGGAGGAGAACATGCGCGACCTCGCGCTCATCCTCCGCCGCTACGAGATCGACTTCACCAAGCAGATCCTCGCGTCCGTCGACGTCGTCATCGAGACGAAGGTGGCGAAGATCGGCAACACGTCGATCACCATCGAACAGGTCGCCCGGCAGAACGACGCCGAGGTGGCTCGCGGGACGACCGTAATGATCCACTTCGATTACCAGGCCAATGCCACCGCGCGCATTCCGGACCACATCCGCGAGGAACTCGCGGCGCTCTGACGAGCCGCATCAGCAGGGCTACCGAAGAAACGGGGATATCACCATGAGCATTCCACGGAACCGGTTAATCGACCTCGACTCCACCGCTTTCCTCGACAATTTCCAGCGCGGCATCGGCGCGTTCGACAGCGCCGTCCTGCCGCAGGAGCCGCTGTCCAAGGACAGCCTCCGCGAACTGATCGACCTCGGCATCTACCTGCCGGCCATCCCCCGCGCGTACGGCGGCCGGGAGAGCCACCGGGAGATGTGCGAAATCATCGAGATCATGTCCGAGCGCAACCTGCCCATGGGCATGTACACGATGATCGTCACGGTCCTCTTCCTCCGCAACGTCGCCTCCAGCGGCGACGAGGCGCTCAAGAAGGAGGTCTTCGAGGACTTCGCCGACAACCCCGTCATCGGCGGCCTCGCCTTCACCGAGCCGAGCAGCGGATCGAACCTGGCGCGCATGCGGACCACGTACGAGCCGGACGGCGACGGCTACCGCATCACCGGGGTCAAGCACTGGCAGGCCTTCAGCGAGCAGGCCGACTGGTGGATCGTCTGCGCCAAGCACCCCGAGCGCAAGGAGTTCGCCTACTTCGCCCACAAGCGCTCCGACGGCGGCTTCGAGACCACCGAGGTCTACGACAGCCTCGGCCTGAAGAACCTGGGCTACGGGCTGAACACCCTCGACATCCGGGTGCCCGGACACTACCGCCTCGCCAAGGGCCGGCCGAGCCTGGGCGACGCCGCCGAGATCCTCTGCGCGTCGCGGTTCAGCAAGGCCGCCATGTCCAGCGGCTTCCTGCGCCGGCTGACCGCCGAGACGCTGCACCACGTCGAGAGCCGGCAGATCGGCGACGGCACGCTGCACGACATCGACTACGTGAAGTACAAGGTCAGCCGGATCAAGCAGAACTCCGTCGTGTGCAACGCGCTGTACCGGCACCTGATGCTCGACGAGGACTACCGCACGGACATGGAAGGCAGTATGTTCGCCTCCCTGGCCACCAAGGTGCTCTCCTCCGAGCTCATGCTGGAGTCGGCCCTCGACTACCAGCAGCTGTGCGGCGGCGAGGGCTACCGCATGGGCGCGCCGGACAACATCGCCGCCTACGCCCTGCTCGACGCGCGGGTCTACACCATCTTCGACGGCACCAACGACCTGCTCTGCCAGCACCTGGCCAACCTGTTCCTGCGCGAGTTCCAGGACTCGGGGCTGCGCTCGCCGCTGGAGTTCGTCGGCCGGTTCGGGTACCTGGAGGACGCGTTCTTCCACCTGACCGACATCAACTTCAGCCACCTCGCCGACGCCTCGTCCCAGGCCAAGATCGTGATCCTGGGCCGCATCCTGTCCCGGATGTACGGGATCGGCGCGCTGGAGAAGGCCTCGCGCTCGACCGCGCCCAGCGAGCGGCTCGCGGTGGCCGACGCCGACTACCCGAGGGCGATCGCGGTGCTGAAGAACGAGATCCTCGCCCTGGTCAACGAGTACGAGCTGACCGACCGGCTCACCGGCACCGACAAGGCGTCGGACGTGATCCATCCGCAGACCGCCGCGCTCGCGGCCGGCTCCAAGGCAGGCATGCGCTAGTGTCCGGGAAGAACAAGAGCCTCAAGGTCTCGCTGATCGCGCTGGTGTTCGTCACCATCTACGGATCGGGCTTCGTGGGCGGCCGGTTCGGCCTGCCCTACGCGGAGCCGTTCGCCTACCTGGCCATCCGGTTCGGCGGGACCGCGGTCGTCTTGTTCGCCTGCATCCTGTGCCTGAGAATCCCGTGGCCGCGCACGCGCTCGGCCTACGTCCACCTCGCCCTCAGCGGCATCCTGCTGCAAGGGGTGTTCTCCACCGGGGTCTTCTACGCGCTGTACTACGGCATGACCCCCGCGGTGTCCGCGCTGATCATCGCGCTCCAGCCGATCCTGGTCTGGCTGATGGTCTCCGTCGCGACCGCCCGGAAGGTCAGGCCGCTGTCGGTGCTGGCGCTCGCCGGAGGACTGGCCGGGGTGGCCCTGACGGTCTACCAGGGGCTGGCGTCGTCGTCCGGGCTCACCCTGACCAACGTCGCCTTCGACTTCCTCGGGCTGGCGGGGCTGTCCACCGGGCAGTTCTACTACCAGATGAAGAACCCCGGCACGCATCCGCTGGTCAACGGCTTCCTCCAGTCCGGCTCGTCGGCCGTCGTCATGCTCGTCGGCGCGCTGGTCTTCGAGACCGGTGTCGTCCACTGGACCAGGGACCTGGTCCTGTCGGAACTGTGGATGTCGGTCGGCGTCTCGATCGGCGCGCTCAGCCTGCTGTTCGTGCTGATGCGCTCGGAGAGCGCGGACCGGGTGGCCTCGTACTTCTACGGGGTGCCGATCGCCGCTGGGCTGATCGCCTGGCCGATGGTCGGCCAGCGGCCGACCCTCTCGGAGGTCGTCGGGTTCGCGGTCATCGTGGCCTCGATCGTCCTGTTCAACCGGAGCAGCCGGGCCCCCGCCCCGGCCCCCGCCCCGGCGGCACCGGTCGGCACCGAGGTGCCGGCGGCGGACCGCTCCTGAGCACGGGCCGGGAG
>NZ_JBHYWI010000168.1:0-5937 GCF_042751525.1 Kitasatospora sp. NPDC059408 | reverse complement strand
CCGCCGGCCAGGCCCCCACCGGGAAGGCCCAGCCGCCCTCCGCCGCGCCGACCACCGGGGCGCCGGCGCCGGCCCCCGCCCAGCCGCCCGCCACCGTGCCGCCCGCGGTGCCGACGGCGGCCCCGCAGCCGCAGCCACAGCCGCAGCCCACGCAAGCGCCGAAGCCGGCGCCGCAACTGCCCCCGCTGGCGCAGCTCTCCCTCGGGAGCAACGCGTTGGACAACGCCTACTCCGTCGACAAGGACGGCAACCGCGTCGGCACCTATCCGGCCAACCGCTCCCCGGCTCAGCAGTGGCGCCTGGACTACTTCTCCGACGGGCGCTACCTCCTGCGCAACGGCTCGACGAACTACACCAAGGTCCTCGACCTCGAACTGACCACCGGCCGGATCCAGGTCTGGACGAACCCGCCGGGCGCGGAGAACCAGCTCTGGTCCTTCGTCCCGGTCCCCGGCGGCTACCAGGTCGTCAACTCCTCCACCAAGCAGTGCCTGACCTCCGACGGCATGGCTCAGTGGGTCAGGGTCCAGGCCTGCTCGGAGGCGGACAACCAGGTGTGGACGCTGTCCTGACGCGGACGCGGACGCGGCCCTGCCGGTACGACCGCGCTCAGCGCCCGGGCAGCAGGGACGTCCACACGTCCTGCTCGGCGGTGGCCGACCACACGACGTCGCCGTGGCCGTAGCCGGGGACGACACGGTAGTCCACCCGGGCGCCGCCCGCGCGGATCAGGCGGGCGCCCGAGTCGTGGTCGCCACGCCCGAGTTCGGCGTTGATCCAGACCACGTCGGCCCGGATCGCGGCCCAGTCGATCCGGTGGACGTCCGTCCGCCCGGCCCACACGGCGGCCAGGTCGCGCAGCAGGGCGGTGGGCTGGAGGCCGCTGCCGAGGCGCTCGATCGCCTCCGCCCAGACGGCCAGCGGGGTGTGGGTCAGGGTGAAGCGGTCCTCGGCTGGGGTGGGGCCGAAGGCGTGGGTGCCGCCGCTGTGGCCCCGGTGGTAGATCCAGTTGGCGGGGCCGGGCAGGTCACGGGTGTGGGTGAGCGCGTAGTGGAGCAGGCCGAGGTTGCTGAACCGCCCCGGCTCGCCCGCCTGTTGGGGCACCGGCCGGGGCATGCCGCTCGGCGCGTCCGGGGCGGTGGCCGCGCGGGCGAAGAGTCCCTTGAGACCGGGGTCGAGGGTCCCGGCACCCGAGTCCAGCTGCTGCTGGAGGAGGTCGGTGAGCGCCTCCGCCTTCGCGACCAGCTCGGGCTCCGTCGCGGGATCGTACGGGCCGGTGGTGTCGAGGACGAGGACGCGCCGGGGACCGGCGCTGCCGGTGGTGCCGGTGGTGCCGGTGGTGCGTGCGGCGGTGTCCAGGGCGAGTGCGGCTCCGGCCGAGTGGCCGAGGAGCTCGTACGGCAGGGCGGTGACGGCGTCGGCGGCCGTGATGACGCGTTCGAGGTCCGCCCGGTGCGAGTCCAGGCCCCAGGCCGTGCAGTCGTCGGGGGCCTCCGGCGTGAGGGCGTCCTCGCGGGGCGTCGTCCCGATGACCAGGTAGCCGTGGTCGGCGAGGAAGCGGGCGAGGCTCCGGCCCTGCGCGGTGCAGTAGTTGGCGGCGACGTTGAGTCCGCCGCCGGGGAGGAGGTGGACCACCCGCCGCGCCGTGGCGTCGCCGATCACGTCGACCGCGAGCTCGCCGCCCGCGACGGGAACGGTCAGGCGGTGGTGGTCCGCCCCGAGGCGGACCGTGCCGGTGCGACCGAGTGCCGCCCCCAGCTCCTTGACGATGTCGCCGACCATTGCCATTCCTCCCCGTGTCCTGCTGCGTCCTGCCGTCCCGCTACGCCGGACAGTCTGGCGTACGGAGCCGGCCAGGGGGACCGACGGCTCCGATCGTGCCCGTGCCACCTCGCCGCTCACGCAAAGTTGTCTGACCAAGTTCGGTCGCCGTTCTTCCCTCGGACAGCACCGGCCGGTACTTCTATGTCCGCTCATGGCGCGAAGCCATGGCGACCACCCTCACCAACGGGACGAGGTACCCCTGATGAGACTGCGCTGGAGCTCCCTCGGCGGGCTGCTCGCCGCACTCCCCCTCCTCGGCGCGACGGCCGTCGCCGCCCCCGCCACCGCCCACGCGGTGGCGGGCAGCGGCAACCTGATCGTCAACGGCGACGCGGAGGCCGGCGGCTACTGCACCAACGACTGGAGCGCCGCCACCACCGTCCCCGGCTGGACCGTCCAGGCCGGCGGCGTCAACGTGATGTGCCAGGGCGTCGGCTCCTTCGGCCTGCCGAACGACGGCAGGACGCCCGGCAAGGCCTTCTTCGGCCCGGGCAACTTCGGCGACGGCTCGATGTCGCAGACCGTCGACGTCTCCTCCGCCGCCACGGCCATCGACGGCGGCGGGGTGCACTACGACCTCGCCGGCTGGCTGGGCGGCTGGACCACGTACGGCGGCTACGTCGCCGTCAGCCTGCACTTCAAGGACGCCGGCGGCAACCCGGTCGGCACGACCGCCAAGCTGCCGACCGTCTCCGCGACCGACCGCGGCCTCGCCACCAAGTTCCTCTCCCGCACCGCCACCGGGGCCGTCCCGGCCGGCGCCCGGTCGATCCAGGTCGAGGTGCAGTTCCTCTCCACCACGAACGAGACCGGCTACCTGGACAACCTCTCGCTCACCCTCGACACCCCCGTCGCCGCCCCCGCCCCGGTCAGCCCGCCCGCGTCCGCCGTGCCCGGCTACGACCACGTGTTCACCGTCATGATGGAGAACACCGACTACGCCCAGATCATGAACGACCCGGCGGACACCCCGTTCATCCACGGCCTGATGGCCCAGGGCGCCACCCTCACCGACGCGCACGGCGTCTACCACCCGAGCGACGAGAACTACATGGCGATCGCCGGCGGCGACGCGTACACCAAGGGCGCCACCTACTGGCCCAACATCAACTCCCCGCAGCGCAACCTCGGCGACACCATCGAGGACGCCGGCAAGACCTGGAAGGCCTACGAGCAGGGCATGGGCACGCCCTGCAACACCACCACCCAGTACGACGCCAAGTACATGCCCGACGACGCGCCGTTCATCAACTACACCGACATCAGCGGCAATCCGGCCCGCTGCGCCGCCCACCTCTTCGACACCACACAGCTGACCACCGACCTCCAGTCGGCCGCCACCACCCCGAACTTCTCCTGGATCGCGGCCGACGACTACTACGACGGCGAGGCCTCCGGCAACGGCAGCGCCACCAGCCTGCAGGTCCAGGACGGCTGGCTGAAGCAGACCCTCGCCCCGGTCCTGTCCTCGCCCGCGTGGACCCAGCAGCGCTCCCTGCTGCTCCTCACCTGGGACGAGAGCTCGGGCGAGGCCTACAACCACGTCGCCACCGTCGCGGTGGGCTCGCAGGGCACCGTCCCGGCCGGCACCAGCAGCCCGCTGCACTACGACCACTACTCCATCGGCCGCACCATCGAGTCCGCCCTCGGCCTGCCCGGGCTGACCGCGAACGACACCTACGCGACCCCGCTCAACGCCGCGTTCGCCCCGTCCGCGGCCACCGGCCCGACGCTCACCGGCGACCTGAACGAGGTCGCGGGCGGCGGCAACGTCACCCTCCGGTACGCGCTGCCGAACACCTCCCAGGTCGCGGCCAAGAACTGGGTCGGCGTCTACCCGGCGGGCGTCACCCCGGGCTCCCGCTCCTCGCTGACCTGGGCCTACACGCCCAACCAGAGCGGTGCGGTCACGCTGTCGACCGGCAAGATCGGCGGCGCGGGCGCGTACGACGCCTACTACCTCGCCAACGACGGCTATTCGGTGCTCGCCGGACCGTTCCGGCTGACCATCGGCTGACGCCGGCGGCACCCCCGCCGCGGCCCGGACGCCCGACCGGCGTCCGGGCCGCGGTCGTTCCGCGGTCGTTCCGGCTTCCTCCGGATGCTGCGCCGATCACCGGCCGCGATCACCGACCGCCGGAGCCGCCCAGGGAAATCCGGGCGTACGTCTCGCCGGGGCCCGGGGGGGCGCGTCCAGGAACGGGTGGTGACGTGGTGGAGGCGGCCCTCGGTGAGGGCGAAGCGCGGGAGGCCCACACCGAAGTGGACGGCGATCGCCGCCAGGGCCCGGCGCTCCGCTCGGCCCCCGCCCCCGGGCGCGAACAGGACGTCCGGGTCGAGGGCGGGCGGTATGTCCGTGCCGGTGCGGTGGATCTCGGGGCCCCGGACGGTGAAGGCGTAGAGCTCGGTGCCCTGTTCGGCGACGGAGAGGTGGAAGAGGCCCTGATCCGGTGCGGACCACACCACCACGGCGCGCGTGCCGTGCGAGGAGGCCGCTGCGGGGGAGACGTAGCGCTGTTCGTCGTGACGGGCGGGGTGGGCGTCGAAGGCGAAGCTCCAGCCGGACCCGCCCGCGTGGCCGACGGCGGCGCGGGCCCGGTCGTCGTAGGTGTCGTAGGAGTTGTAGGAAACGAAGGAGTTGTAGGAGTCGTAGGAGGAACTGCCGCCGGCCCGGACGACTTCGAGGTGGGTCTCGTCGGGCGTCGCCGGTGCGCCGAGGGCGGCGTCCTCGGCACCGAGGCGCGCGGGAAGGTCTGCCGGGTGCACCCCCTCCACGAGGACGAACCGGTAGGCCTCGCGGTGGTCGGCGAGCCAGGCGAGCCCGTCCGCGTCCCCCGGGCCGGCGGTCGGCGGCGGGGCCGGGCGGCCGTCCCTGGGGGTGGCGAGCAGGGCGAGGGCGCGCTCCGGGGTGACCAGGGGCCCGAGGACGGGGTCGGCGAGCAGGCCGACCGGGGCCAGGTGGTCGGGGCCGACCGGCGTCCACTGCGGGAGCGCGGCGAGCAGCGTGTGCCAGGCGGCGTCCGTGCGCCCCCAGCGGGCCTGCTCGCGGGCCTGCTCGACCGCCGCGCCGAAGGGGCCCTCCGCGGTGTACCGGAACGTCCGCTCCTCGACCTCGCGCAGCACCTCGTCGGCCGGCTCCCGGTGCCGGCCGGAGGAGACGCCCACCCGGTAGCCCCAGACCGTCGCGTCGTGGCGGTTCGCCACCTGCTCGACCGCGAGCAGCGGCACCACCTCGCGCAGGTAGCGCGGATCGGCGGGCAGCGAGCCGTAGTCCACCAGGTACGTCCGCCCCAGTAGGCGGCGCAGCTGGTGCAGCATGCCCTTGGCCCGGGGCCGGCCGTACCCGGCCGCGTCGGCGAGCGCGGCGGCCGCCCGCTCGTGGTCGCCGCGCAGCGCGTCGAGCCGGGCCGCCTCGACCTGGGCGTCCAGGCGGCGGGTGGTGTCGTTGGCGAACGGCCGCTCCGCGTGGTGGTCGGCGGCGAGGCGGTGGAACTCCCGGTACTGCGCGAGCATGAACTCGCGGAAGGAGTCGTGCCGGGTGGGCGGGGAGTGGGACCACACCTGATGGCAGTAGACGGCCCACTCGCCGTGTTCGTCGGCGGCCTGCGGATCCAGCAGGACGTACGTCATGTCGGATTCGACGTCCAGTTGGAGCGCGCGCGCCCACATGCCGTCGAGCTCGCCCTCGTCGAAGTGCTCGCCGAGGCCGTCGGCGTCCTCGTGCCAGCGGGCCTCCCCGGCGCCGGCCAGGTGGTCGATGAACCCGCCCGCGTGCCGCCACCCGTCGGAGACCGCGAGGAACTCCCGGTAGGACGGCGGCAGTCGGCGCCCCAGCCGCTCCTCCGCCGCCGCTATCCGCTCCTCGTCGGCGGGCCCGAAGCCCAGCCCGCGCGCCCGCGCGGCCTCGTCGGCGGGCTCGTCGGCGGGCTCGGTGCAGGTGTCGGCCCACTCCTCGCTCCAGCGGGTGAGGAAGGAACCCCAGTCGAACGTCTCCTCGGTCATGGCGGCGATCCTTGCACGCACCACTGACAATTCCGGGCCCGACGGCCGCGGGGCGCCCGCCCCCGGGGGGGGGGGGGCCGCGGGGGCGTGCGAGACGGGGGGCCCGCCGCC
>NZ_JBHYWI010000167.1:0-6317 GCF_042751525.1 Kitasatospora sp. NPDC059408 | reverse complement strand
ACCCAGCCCGGACCGGGAAGTGGTGTTTCAGAGGATTGGCCGCCCCGGGACCGTCCGCGCCGATGCGTGTCCGGTGCTCCCTGTCAGGCAACTCGAAGAACTCTAGACCTCTCCGGAGACCGAGTCAAGCACGGGTTCCCGCTCCTTGGGGGCCTCCTCCGGGGCCTCCTCGGCGGTCTCGCCGGCCGGGAGCTGGAAGGCCAGGACGGCCACGTCGTCGTCGTGCTCCGACGTCACGCCCATGGCTCGCAGCAGACGGGCGCAGATCACCTCGGGGGCGCCGATCGCGCCGGTCAGGGTGCGGGCGAGGAGGTCGAGTCCCTGGTCGATGTCCTCGTCGCGGCGTTCGACGAGTCCGTCCGTATAGAGGACGCCGGTCGTGCCTGGAAGGAGGCGCAGGGTGTGCGAGACGTGCAGGCCGCCGCCGGTTCCCAGGGGCGGGCCGTTCTGCTCCTCGCTGCGCAGGATGGTTCCGTCGGGGCAGCGCAGGAGCATCGGGAGGTGGCCGGCGGAGGCGTAGGAGAGGGTGCGGCGCTGCGGGTCCCAGACGGCGTAGGTGCACGTGGCGATCTGGTTGGCGTCGATCTCCATGGCGAGGCCGTCGAGCAGGCGCATGACCTCGTGCGGCGGGAGGTCGAGGCGGGCGTACGCGCGGACGGCGGTGCGCAGCTGGCCCATGACGGCGGCGGCGCGCAGTCCGCGGCCCATCACGTCGCCGATGACGAGCGCGGTGCGTCCGCCGTCGATGGCGATGACGTCGTACCAGTCGCCGCCGACCGCCGCTTCGGCGCCGCCGGGCTGGTAGGTGGCGGCGACGCGGAGGTCCGCGGGCTGGTCGAGCTTCTGTGGGAGCAGGCTGCGCTGGAGGGTGACGGCGGCCTCGCGCTGGCGGCGTTCGGCCTCGCGGAGCCGGGCGGCGGCGAGGACCTGGTCGGTGACCTCGGCGGCGAAGATGAGCACGCCGGCGGGCGGGCCGTCGATGGGGGCGTCCCGGGAGTCGCGGACGTCGCGGGGGTCGCCGGCGCCGAGCGGGACGCAGGAGACGTTGTAGTAGCGGTTGCCGGTGAGGCCGAGGATGCAGCGCGCCTTGACGCTGCGGGGCCGGCCGCCGCGGATGACCTGGTCCATGAGCGGCAGGACGCCGAGGGTGGCGAGCTCGGGCAGGGCCTCGCACGCGGGCAGGCCGGTGGGGCGCTCGCCGAAGAGTTCGCGGTAGGCGCGGTTGGCGTAGGCGAGCTGGTGCAGGGGGCCGTAGGTGACGGCGACGGGGGCGGGGATCCGGTTGAGGACCTCGCGCAGGTGCTGGGGTTTGTGCGGGTCGAGGAGTTCGGCCGCGGTGGCGAGGCTGGTCGGGTCGCGCGGGCCCGGGACCACGACGTCGCCGGAGGGCACGCCGTCCTCCGTGCCGACCGCGGTCTGCGGGGCGGCACGCCAGGGGACTCCGGTGAGCCGGGCGCTCCAGCGCATGAGGTTCAAACGACGGCCGCTTCCTCGTTTTCCAGTCATATCATCACTTTTTGTGTACACATCAGCACACGGGGTAATGACTCGGTTGGGGCTGATCCTGTCAGGCGGAGGGCCGATTCCGGAAGTCGCGCGCGCTCGGCGTGGCCGTCCGGTCCGTCACGCCGGGGCGTCCGGCCCACGTTCGGGGCCCGGTCCGAACCCCGCCTCGAATTCCGAACGCGGGTGCTCCAGGGTGCCGAGCGAGACGACCTCCCGGGAGAACAGCCCGCCCAGCACCCAGTCCATCAGCACCCGCACCCGCCGGTCCGCGCTCGGCAGCCGGCGCAGGTGCCGGGCGCGGTGCAGCCACCAGGCGCGGCGTCCGGTGAGGCGCCCGCCGCGCCGGGTGTGGGCGACGGCGCGGCGCAGGCCGAGCGAGGTCGAACAGGCGGCCGGGCCCGGCCGGTAGGCGGCGAGGTCGGGCGAGTGCGGGCCGCCGTCCAGGGCGACGGCGACGTTGCGGGCGAGCAGTTCGGCCTGGGCGAAGGCGTGCTGGGCGTTGGGTGCGCAGGGGGCGCCGTCCGCGTGCGGGTCGGGCACGGCCGCGCAGTCGCCGGCCGCCCAGACGCCGGGCAGCGCGCGTCCGTCCGGGCCGACGACCTGGAGGGTGGGCAGGCAGCGCACCCGGCCCGCGGTGTCCAGCGGCAGGTCGGTGTCGCGCAGCAGCGGGGACGGGCGCACCCCGGCCGTCCAGACCAGGGTGCGGGCGGCGAAGCGGCTGCCGTCGGACAGGGCGACGACCTGGCCGGCCGCCGATTCCAGCGTGGTGCGCAGCCGGACGTCGACGCCGCGTTCGCGCAGCTGGCCGAGGGTGTGCATGGCGAGTTCGGGCGACTCCTCGGCGAGGATCCGGTCGGTGGCCTCGACCAGCACCCAGCGCAGGTCCTCCGGGGCGACGTTGTGGTAGCCGCGCACCGCGTACCTGGCCATGTCCTCCAGCTCGGCGAGCGCGCCGACGCCCGCGTACCCGGCGCCGACGAAGACGAAGGTGAGGGCGGACTGGCGCAGGGCCGGGTCCCGGGTGGCGGACGCGAGGTCCAGCTGTTCGAGGACGTGGTTGCGCAGGCCGACCGCCTCGGCGACGGTCGAGAAGCCCCGGCCGCACTCGGCGAGGCCGGGCACCGGGGCCGTCCTGGAGACCGAGCCGGGCGCCACCACCAGGACGTCGTACGGGAGTTCGATCGGCGTGGGGGGCTCGCCGGGTGCCGCCGCGTCGGCCAGGGCCCGGCGGGCGGCGTGCTCGATCCGGGTGATCCTCGCGGTGAGCACCCGGCAGTCCGGCAGGGCCCGGCGGAGCGGCACGACCACGTGCCGCGGGTCGATCGAGCCGGCCGCCACCTCGGCGAGCAGCGGGTGGTACGTGAGGTAGGCCTGGGGCTCGACGACGGTGATCTCCACCTCGCCCCGGCGCAGCCGGTCGCGCAGGCCGCGCTGGAGGTGGAGCGCGGTGGCCGTCCCGGCGCAGCCGCCTCCGGCGATCAGGATCCTTATGGTGCACCTCCGGACGGTGTCGCGTTCGTGTGGTGTTCCGTCCCGGTCACGGAGTCCGGGCCGTCCCCCGTTCGGGGGGTATCCCCCGACGCGCCCCCCTATGAAGGACCGTGGGGGGCCGTCTTGTCCACAGTCCGTACGGGGCCGGATGCGGCGCGAGTGACCGGTGTGGCCAGTTGTGCTGTCCGGGTGACTTTCTGACGCACTTTCGGCTTCGGAGAGCCGTGAACTATGGTCGGATTGTGTGCTGGAGCGGCCACCGCCATGACAACCGGCGGCGACGCACCGTGGAGCGGCCACTACGGCCAGTTCCAGCGTTGGCGCGAGAACCCGACTGCGGGACAGTCATCCGGGGAAGGGTAGTTCCCGGACGAGGCCCCGGACGGTGCCGACGCACCGAGCCGGACGCGTGGCCCGGCCCGGTGGCACGACCGTGGTCACCGGAACGGGACGGGCGGCACGAGCAATGGGTCATCAGGTCACTTCTGACGGGCTGAGCTTGCACCGGGGGGTGCAGGGGCGGGCGACGACAGGGTCCGGGATCGGACGCCTGCGGGGGAGAGTTGAGATGATGGAGCAGGAACAGATGTTGGGGCGGGCGGGTGCACCGCACGTCGTCCAGGGCACGGTGCCGGAGCAGCGCGGGCCGGTGGAACTGCCGCCGCAGCACGGGGTGTCGGCGGTCTCGTACGCCGGTGTCCCGTACCGGGCGGAGCCCTTGCAGGCCGCCGTGCCGGGTGCCCGGCTACGGGTGGACGCGCGGCGGAACCTGGAGAGCGTGCTGCGCGCCGCCCGGGAGGTGTTCGGCGAATTCGGCTACGGCGCACCGATGGAGGAGGTCGCCCGCCGCGCCGGGGTCGGCGTCGGCACGGTGTACCGGCGCTTCCCGAGCAAGGAGGTGCTGGTCCAGCGGATCGCCGCCGAGGAGGTGGCCTGGCTGACGGCACAGGCGCGCGAGTCGCTGTACGGCGGCGGCGGTGCCTGGGAGTCGCTGGCCGGGTACCTGGCGCGCGCGGTGAGCACGGGCGCCGGGCGGCTGCTGCCGCCGGAGGCGTTCCGGTACGCCGAGGAGCTGGGCCGGGTGCCCGAGCAGCGGGCGCCCGAACAGGCGCTCGCCGCCCGGTTCGACCTGCGCGGCGACGAGGCGCGGACGGCGGCCGACGCGACGGCGGCGGACGCCGATCCGCGGCTGCTGCTCCAGCTGCTGGCCGCCCTGGTGGCCAGGGCGGGCGCGGCGGGCGAACTGCGGCCGGGCGTCACGGTCGCGGACGTCGTCCTGGTGCTGACCGCGTCGGTGCCGGTGCACGCGGCACGGACGGTGCCGGCGGTGACCGGGGTGCCGGGCGTCGTGGTCGGCGGGCCGCAGGCGGACGGGCACGCGGTGGCCGGGCCCTCGGACCGGCTGCTGCAGATCCTGCTGGACGGCCTGCGGGCGCGTTGACGGCCCACGGGCGGGCTCGCACCCGCCGGGGCCGGTGATCCCGGGCACGGCCTGCGGGTCGGCCCGGCACGGCGGGCTGCCGTGACCGGTAAAGGAGTTGGACGAGTGACCGGCGCGCGGGCACTGGGCGCGCGCCGGGTGCAGGCGTCGCACAACCGGCTGTCGTGCGCTGGGCGAACACCTCCGCGACGTCCCCTCGGAAGAGTGGGTACCGGCCGGTCCGGCTACCGCCCTTCCCTGCGCTATGCCATCCTTTGCCCGTGGTTGGAGCCAATGTCCCGATGCGCGCCCTTCGAGCGCCGTCGGCGCCGTACGACGGGGGACCGTGCGCCCACGCACGCCCGCGTGCTCTGCCGCGCTACGGGGGCTGTCGTGGAGGCTGGGGTCCGTTGTGAGCGCCGAGGAACAGAACGACTACGGATACGGGCTCGACTTCGGCCGCGCTGACGGCCGTGCCGACGGCCGCGCCGGCGGTCACGCGGGCGGTTCGCCGGACGGCGCCGTCGGCGGTCACTCCGGCGGGCCGGCGGAGGGGTCCGACGCGTCGTCCTCCGGCGCGTCCGGCCGCGCGTCCGGCCAAGTGCCCGGCGGCGCGCCGGGATCGGCCGCGGGACCGGCCACCGGCCACGTCCCCGACCAGGCCGGGATGCCCAGCCGCGAGTCGCTGTCCGCCTCCGCCGCCGCCCTCCCGTCGGGCCGGGTGCCCGGCCAGGCACCGGCCGGCCGCGGCGGCGTCGCCCCCGAGGCCTTCGTCGGCGGCAGCCGCCGCGCCCGCCCCACGGTGCCCGCCCCCGCCGACCCGGTCGACGGCGAGCGCCCGCCCTCCGACGCCGAGTTGACCGCCCGGGTGCGGGCCGGCGACGACACCGCGTACGAGGAGATCTACCGCCGGCACGTCGACTCCGTCCGCCGCTACGCGCGCACCTGCTGCCGGGACAGCTTCACCGCCGAGGACCTCGCGGGTGAGGTGTTCGCCCGCACCCTGCAGGCGCTCAGGGCGGGCAAGGGCCCCGAGTTCGCCGTCCGCGCCTACCTGCTGACCGCCGTGCGCAACGTCGCCGCGGCCTGGACCCGCAGCGAGCGGCGCGAACAACTCGTCGACGACTTCGGCGTGTTCGCCCAGAGCTCGGCCGCCGTCGTCGACCTCGACCTGGCCGACCCGGGCGCCGACGCCTGGGCGATGGCCATGGCCGACCAGCGCATGGTCATGCAGGCCTACGCCGAACTGCCCGAGGACGACCGGGTCGTGCTCTGGCACACCGAGGTCGAACGCGAGTCCCCGAAGACCGTCGCGGTGATGCTCGGCAAGACCGCCAACGCCACCGCCGTCCAGGCCCACCGGGCCCGCGACCGCCTGGCCGCCGCGTTCCTCCAGGCCCACGTCTCCGGCAGCCAGGACAGGGCGTGCGAGGGGTACGCCAACCGGCTCGGCGCGTACGCGCGCGGCTCGCTGCGCAAGCGGGCCTCGGCGGACGTCGGACGGCACCTCAAGGAGTGCGACCGCTGCACGGCGGCCTACCTCGAACTGTCCGAGATCAACACCGGTCTGCGCGCGCTGCTGCCCGGCGGGGTGCTGGTCTGGGTCGGCGTCGGCGGGTTCGGCGCCGCCGCGGCCGCGGTGGGGGGTGCCGCCGCGGTCGGTGGCGCCGCCGTCGGGACGGCCGCGGCGACGGCCGGGTCGACGGCGGGCACGACGGCGGGCACGACGGGAGCCGCCGCCGGGTCCGCGGCCGGTACCGGTGGTGCGGGTGCCGGAGCAGGTGCCGGTGCCGGCGCGGCCGGTGCCGGGGGCGCGGCCGGCGGGAGCGGGTCCGGGGCGGCGGGGGACGCGGACGCGGTGGGCGCCGCGACCGGGGGCCGGGCCTCGGGCGAGGCCTGT
>NZ_JBHYWI010000166.1:0-6695 GCF_042751525.1 Kitasatospora sp. NPDC059408 | reverse complement strand
ACTCTGTGGGTGGGGTGTTCTCGCCGTTGGCAGTCTGAAAATCACCCGTCACGCCCCTCTCCGCGGCCACCCCCTCCGCCACCCCCTCCCGCAGCCCGGCCCTCTCGCCTGTGGGGGATGAGGGGGAGGGGGTGGTTGGGGTGGGTGCATTGGTGCGGCGACGAGGAGGGAAGGGGCGGGGAGGAGGGCATGGGGATGAGGGATGGGGTGGGGAGGGGGAGGCGAGGGGGATGGGGTGGGGGTGGGGAGGCGACGGGGCAGGGGATGGGGTGGGACTGGGGGGTGGGGCACCGATAGGGTTGGGGGTGTGCTTCCTGAGGTGACGGCGGTCCGGTATGTGACGCCACTGCGAGAAGGCGGTTCGATGCCGGGCCTGGTCGAGGCCGACGACCGGCGGCTGTACGCGCTGAAGTGGGTCGGTGCCGCGCAGGGGCGCAAGGCGCTGGTCGCGGAGGTGCTGGCCGGTGAGCTGGGGCGGCGGCTGGGGCTGCCGGTACCGGAGCTGGTGACCGTCGACCTGGATCCGGTGCTCGCGCGCAGCGAGCCGGATCCGCAGGTCCAGGACCAGATGCGGGCCAGTGGTGGGACCAACCTCGGCATGGCGTTCGTCAGCGGGGCGCTCAACTTCGACCCGCTGTGCTTCGAGGTCGACGCGGGCCTGGCCGGGCGGGTGCTCTGGTTCGACGCGCTCATCGGCAACGTCGACCGGTCGTGGCGGAATCCGAATCTGCTGGTCGCCACCGGCGGGTTGCGGCTGATCGACCACGGCGCGAGCCTGATCTTCCACCACAACTGGGCGGGTGCCGCCGCGTGGATCCGCCGTCCGTACGACGCCTCCGACCACGCGCTGCTGCGTTCCGGGCCGGACCTCGCGGCCGCGGACAAGGACCTCGCGCCGCTCGCCGAGGCGGCGGTCGAGCAGGCCGTGGCGCGGATCCCGGACGTCTGGCTGGCGGACGAGCCGGGCTTCGACTCGCCGGACGCGGTGCGTGCCGCGTACCGCGCCCAGCTGACCGCTCGACTGGCCGGTCCGCGCGACTGGCTGCCGGAGGTGCCCGCATGACCGTCGAACTGCACGACTACGAGTACGCCGTGATCCGCGCGGTGCCGCGGGTCGAGCGCGGCGAGTGCGTCAACGTCGGCGTGCTGCTGTACTGCCGGCAGAACGCGCACCTGGCCGCGCGCACCCACCTGGACCAGGCCCGGCTGCTGGCGCTGGACCCGGTCGCGGACGTGCACGGCGTGCGGAAGGCGCTGTACGGGATCGAGGCGGTGTGCGCGGGCGGTTCGCAGGCCGGTCCTGCGGCGTCGGACAGTCCCGGGCAGCGCTTCCGGTGGCTGACGGCGCCGCGCAGTGCGGTCGTCCAGCCGGGGCCGGTGCACACGGGGCTGACCGCGGACCCGGAGGCCGAGCTCCGGCGGTTGTTCGACCAGTTGGTGCTCTGAGCGGTTGATTCCGTGACGGTTGCCGTGGTCAAAGCTTGAGTTGCTGAAGCACTCGGCCGTACGCTGGTCCCATGGGTTCGACAGCGACGACGACCGTACCGACCAACGCCGAGCTGATGGAGGTGTTGGCCGCCGTCGGTGCCGCCTACTTCCAGGACTTCGCGGCGGCCGCGGCCCGGCACGGGCTCTCCTCCTCGCAGGCCAAGGCGCTCGGCGCGGTGCAGGAGCCGGTGCCGATGCGCGCGCTGGCCGGGCGGCTGGGCTGTGACGCCTCGAACGTCACCGGGATCGTCGACCGGCTGGAGTCGCTCGGGCTCGCCCACCGCGAGGCGGCGGCGGGCGACCGGCGGGTGAAGATCGTCGTGATCACCGAGCAGGGCCGGGACATCCTGACCCGCATCCGCGGCGAGATGGCGCGCACCCACCAGGCCTTCGAGGCGATGACGGACGAGCAGCGCGTCGCGCTGCACTCGATCTGCTCGCAGGTGCTGCCGGTGCTGGCGGGCCGGACGGGCGGCGCGCAGTAACGCCAGGGCTCTACGGGCGTAGCGCGCCGGCGGCTGCAGTGGGCGTGACCTCGGCTGTTAGGCTTGCGAAGCGTGAGCGCGAAGCCCCAGATCCCCAATGTCCTGGCCTCCCGGTACGCCTCGGCGACCCTGGCCCAGCTCTGGTCCCCCGAGCACAAGGTGGTCCTCGAGCGCCACCTGTGGCTCGCCGTCCTGAAGGCCCAGCAGGACCTCGGCGTCGAGGTGCCGGCGAACGCCGTCGCCGACTACGAGCGGGTGATCGACCAGGTCGACCTCGGCTCGATCGCCGCCCGTGAGCGGATCACCCGCCACGACGTGAAGGCCCGCATCGAGGAGTTCAGCGAGCTCGCCGGGCACGAGCAGATCCACAAGGGCATGACCTCGCGGGACCTGACCGAGAACGTCGAGCAGCTTCAGGTCCGTCAGTCGCTGGAGCACGTGCGCGACCGCACGGTGGCCGTGCTGGTGCGCCTCGCGAGCCTGGCCGCGCAGCACTCCGAGCTGGTCATGGCCGGCCGCTCGCACAACGTCGCCGCGCAGGCCACCACGCTGGGCAAGCGCTTCGCGTCGATCACCGACGAGCTCCTGGTGGCCTTCCGCCGCCTGGAGGAGCTGATCGCCCGCTACCCGCTGCGCGGGATCAAGGGCCCGGTCGGCACCGCGCAGGACATGCTGGACCTGCTGGGTGGCGACACCGAGAAGCTGGCCGAGCTGGAGCGCCGGGTCGCCGGGCACCTCGGCTTCGAGAACGTGCTCACCAGCGTCGGCCAGGTCTACCCGCGCTCGCTGGACTTCGAGGTGCTCACCGCCCTCGTCCAGCTCGCCGCCGCGCCGTCCAGCCTGGCCAAGACCATCCGCCTGATGGCCGGCCACGAGCTCGTCACCGAGGGTTTCAAGGAGGGCCAGGTCGGCTCCTCCGCGATGCCGCACAAGATGAACACCCGCTCGTGCGAGCGCGTCAACGGCCTGGCCGTCATCCTGCGCGGCTACGCGTCGATGACCGGCGAGCTGGCCGGCGACCAGTGGAACGAGGGCGACGTCTCCTGCTCGGTGGTGCGCCGGGTCGCGCTGCCGGACGCGTTCTTCGCCTTCGACGGCCTGCTGGAGACCTTCCTGACCGTCCTCGACGAGTTCGGCGCCTTCCCGGCCGTCGTCGAGGCCGAGCTGGACCGCTACCTGCCGTTCCTCGCCACCACCAAGGTGCTGATGGGCGCGGTGCGCGCCGGTGTCGGCCGGGAGACCGGGCACGAGGTCATCAAGGAGCACGCCGTCGCCTCCGCGCTCGCGATGCGCGCCGGCGCCCGCGAGAACGAGCTGCTGGACCGCCTGGCCGCCGACGAGCGGATCCCGCTGGACCGCGCCGCGCTGGACGCGCTGCTGGCCGACCGGCTCTCGTTCACCGGCGCGGCCGGTGCGCAGGTCGCCGAGGTCGTCCGGCTGGTCGAGGCCGTCGCCGCGGCCTACCCGGAGGCGGCCAAGTACGCCCCCGGTGACATTCTCTGACGCAGCGTCAGGTTTTTGAGGGCCCTGCTGCCGGACCGGTGGCGGGGCCCTCGTGCGTGTGGACGTGGCCGGGGTCGAGGGGCGGGGTCGTGCCGCAGCACCACTCGGTGTCCGGCTCCGCGACCGGGTGGTCCTCGGGGGCCAGCACGTTGCCGCGGATGGTCACGAAGGCGGTGATCGCGCCGGCCGTCAGGAGCCCGGCGCAGATCAGCATCGCGGTGTGGAAGGCATTGTCGACCGCGGCCGGCACCCGGTACGCGTCGCCGCTCAGGCCAGCCAGGGCCGGGAGGGCGGCGACCGCGAGCAGGCCGGCCGCGCGGGCGGCGGCGTTGTTGACCCCGCTCGCGATGCCCGCGTGCCGCACCTCGACGGCCGCGAGGACGGTCGCCGTCAGCGGGGCGACCAGCAGCGTCATGCCGCAGCCCATCACCGTGACGGCGGGCAGGACGTCCGCCCAGTAGGAGGAGCCGGCGCCGGCGCGCAGCATCAGCAGCACCCCGGCGGCGCACAGCAGCGGGCCGACGGTCAGCGGGATCCTCGGGCCGATCCGCTTGCCGAGCCGCGCGGCGCGCGAGGACAGCGCGAGCATCAGCACGGTGATCGGCACCAGGGCCAGGCCGGACACCAGCGGCGAGAAGCGGGCGACGATCTGCAACTGGACGACCAGGAGGAAGAAGACGCCGCTGAACGCCGCGTACACGCAGAGGGTGACGAGGTTCACGGCGGTGAACAGCCGCGAGGAGAACAGCCCGAGCGGCAGCATCGGTTCGGGGGCGCGGCGTTCGACGACGATGAAGGCCGCGCCGAGCACGAGCCCGAGCACGCCGGTGACCCAGACGACGGGGGACAGGCCCTCGCCGCCCGCCGTCAGCGCGTAGGTGAAGGTGCCGAGCGCGAGGGCGGCGAGCACCGAGCCGAGCACGTCGAAGCGGCCGGTGGCGCTCTCGTCCCGGCTCTCGGGGACGTAGCGGGTGGCGACCGCGATCACGGCGGCGGCGAGCGGCAGGTTGAGCAGGAAGATCCAGCGCCAGCCGGGGCCGTCCACGAGCCAGCCGCCGACGAACGGGCCGACGGCCGCCGACACGCCGCCGAGGCCGGACCACAGGCCGACCGCGGCCGAGCGGTCGTCCGGGTGGAAGACCGCCTGGAGCATGGCGAGCGAACCGGGCGTCAGCAGCGCCCCGCCGATGCCCTGGACGGCGCGTGCGGCGATCAGCACCTGGATGTTCGGCGCGGCGGCGCAGGCCGCGGAGGCGACGGCGAACCAGACCACGCCGAGCAGGAAGACCCGGCGCCGGCCGTAGCGGTCGCCGAGCGCGCCGCCGAGCAGGATGAGCCCGGCGAGCGTCAGCAGGTAGGCGTTCAGCGTCCACTGCAGGGACGCGAGGGTGGCGCCGAGGTCGGTGCCGATGCGGGGCAGGGCGACGTTCACCACGGTGCCGTCGAGCATCGCCATGCTGGAGCCGAGCACTGTTGCCAGGAGGACCCAGCGTCCCTGCGCGGTGCCCAGGCGCAAGGAGCCGGCGTTGGTTGTGGCCACGGCCCGATCCTCCGCCCGGCGGGGTGCACGTGACAAGGGTCACCGGTGGTGCGTCCGGGGGGTGCGGTGGGTGATCGTGTGGTCACGGAGGGGTCGGCTCGTCGGCGGAGGGTCGTTGATCCGCTGCGGGCAGTGAATGGATTGTGCACGCACCGTATTCCGGATCATTCGGAGCGTCATCGTGGCGGGTGGGGTTGTTGTGGGTTCAAGAGATCGACATTGCTTCACCCGGACGGATGAGTTTTAGTTCAGCGACCGACCGGCCAGCCCGGACGGATCCACCGGGTGGAACGCCGAGTCCTGCCGCTGCCCGGTGGCTCGCACTGAACTCTGTACGGCAGGAGCGGGGGACCCACAGGTAAGTCGCCGGACCGGAATTCGCGCTGTTTGCGCGGAAGTTCCAGGGCCGGCTCGGGGTGAAGCCGCGCATGCGGCCGGGCAACTCCAGCCCGAACCCGACAGCTCACCTCGCAGGCGTCGGAGAGGAAACTTCCATGCCTGCTCAGGCTCGTCGTATCACCCTGCCCCGCGCCGCCCGCATCGGCATCGCGACCGCCGTCACCGGTGTCTCCTTCGCCCTCCCGCTCGTCACCGCGATGAGCGCCCAGGCCCACACCGCCCCCGGCGCCCCCGCCGCTCCGGCCGCCGCGGCCTCGGCCCCGGCCGCTCCGGCCGCCGCCCAGGGCGACGCCTCCTACCGGGTCGTCAGCGGTGACACCCTCTCGAAGATCGCCGACGCCAAGCACGTCGAGGGCGGTTGGCAGGCGCTGTACGCGCACAACCGTTCCGTGGTCGGCGCCAACCCGAACCTGATCTTCCCGGGTCAGTCGCTCGCGATCGCGGCCCAGGCCGCCCCGGCCGCCCCGGCCGCTCCCGCTCAGAAGCCCGCCGCCCCGGCTGCCAAGCCGCGGGTGCAGGTCCAGACCGAGGCCGCCACCCCGGGTGCCCAGGTGCAGGTCCAGGCCACCGTGGCCCAGCCCGCGCAGGCTCCGGCCGCCGCTCCGGTCGCCGCCGCCTCCGGCTACGTCGCCCCGCTCGCCAACCCGGTGCTCGGCGAGGCCTACGGCGTCGCCGGCGCGATGTGGGCCTCCGGCCACCACACCGGCCAGGACTTCGTCGCCTCCACCGGCACCCCGGTGCGCGCCGTCGCCAACGGCGTCGTGGTGAAGGCCGACAACGGCGGTGCCTACGGCAACGAGGTCGAGATCCAGCTCGCCGACGGCAAGTACGCGCAGTACGCGCACCTGTCCTCGATCGGCGTGACGGTCGGCCAGTCCGTGACCGTCGGCCAGCAGCTCGGCCTGTCCGGTGCCACCGGCAACGTGACCGGCCCGCACCTGCACTTCGAGATCCGCACCGGGCCGGAGTACGGCTCGGACATCGACCCGGTCGCCTACCTCCGGGCGCACGGCGTCGCGCTCTGAGCTCCCCCCTTCGGGGATGACGGACCACCGTAGGTGCGGGGCGAAACGATCGTCCGGGATGGTCATGTCGGGTGACCGCTCGACCGGGTGATCGCCGCACCGGCGGACATGGGCGCGGGACACGCCCAGACCGGCCCGGCCCACGAGGACTGCTCGTGGGGCGGGCGGGGGGCGGTGTTGCGGGCTGCCGTTGTCGTCGCCGGGCGCAGCTGCGGTCGGGGCCGGGCGGCGGGGGCGGCTGCGGCGGCGGGGTGG
>NZ_JBHYWI010000165.1:0-6995 GCF_042751525.1 Kitasatospora sp. NPDC059408 | reverse complement strand
CCCCCCAACAGGAGCCGTCCCCGATGCCCGCCGCCCCCGCCAACACCCCCGCCCCTCTGTTCGCCGCCATCGACATCGGCGGCACGAAGATCGCCGGGGCGCTGGTCGACGACCTCGGGCGGCTCCACCACCGGGTCCAGCTGCCGACCCCCGCCCAGGAGCCGGCCGGGGCGGTGTTCGCCGTCGTGCACAAGGTGCTGGACCAGCTGGCCGGATCACCGGACTGGGCAGGAGTGACCGCCCTCGGCATCGGCAGCGCCGGCCCGGTGGATCTCGTCCAGGGCACGGTGAGCCCGGTCAACATCCCCGGCTGGCGCGGCTTCCCGCTCGTCGCCGAATCAGCCGCACACCCGGCCGTGGCCGCCCGCCACCTGCCCGTACACCTGGCCGGGGACGGCGTCGCGATGGCCGCCGCCGAGCACTGGCGGGGTGCCGCGCGGGGCGCCGCGAACGCGTTGTGCCTGGTGGTGTCGACGGGCGTCGGCGCGGGCCTGGTCCTGGACAGCTCCGTCCGGCCCGGGCCGAGCGGGAACGCGGGTCACCTCGGCCACATCACGGTCGACCTGGACGGCGAGCCCTGCCCGTGCGGTTCGCGGGGCTGTCTGGAGGGCATCGCCAGCGGCACGGCGATCGCCCGCCGGGCGCTCGCCGAGGGCTGGCAGCCGGCCGGGGAGGACCGTTCGGCCCGCGCCGTCGCCGAAGCCGCCACCGCCGGCGACCGGATCGCGCTGGCCTCCTTCGACCGTGCCGCCAAGGCCCTGGCGGCCGGGATCGCCGCCACCGCCACGCTCGTGGACCTCGACCGGGTGGTGATCGGCGGAGGAGTCGCCACCGCCGGGGAGCTGCTGTTCACCCCGCTCGCCCGGCACCTCGACGAGTACGCCGCCCTGCCGTACGTCCGGGGTCTCGACGTCCGCCACGCCGAACTCGGCACCGATGCGGGCCTGATCGGCGCCGCCGCCCTCTGCCGCTGACCCGCACACCGCACACCACGCGCCACGCACCGCGCACCACCCACCGCGCGCCACGCACCACCCCCAACCCCCGGGAGACCCGTCATGCACCTTCTCCCTCCCTTCGCCCTGCTCCACAACCCGGTCCGCACCTACGCCTGGGGCTCCCTCACCGCCCTCCCCGAGCTGACCGGCACAGCACCGACCGGCGAGCCACAGGCCGAGCTGTGGATGGGCGCGCACCCGTCCGCCCCGTCCCTCCTCCTCGACCCCGACGGCCCCACCACTCCGCGCCCACTCGACGAACTGATCGCCGCCGCCCCCGACACCCTGCTCGGCCCCGACACCGTCCACCGCTTCGGCCCGGTACTCCCGTTCCTCCTCAAGGTGCTCGCCGCCGACCGGCCGCTGTCAATCCAGGTGCACCCCACCCGGGCGCAGGCGGCCGCCGGGTACGACGACGAGGAGGCGCGCGGCATCCCGCTCGACGCGCCCGAGCGGATGTACAAGGACCGCGAGCACAAGCCCGAACTGCTCTGCGCCCTCACCGACTTCGAGGCCCTGTGCGGCTTCAGGCCGACCGCCGCCACCGCCGACCTCCTCGACACCCTCAACACCCGCGACACCCGCAACGTCCGCAACACCCGCGGCGTCCCGATGCTCGCGCCCTGGGCCGACGCCCTCCGCAGCCGCCGCCCCGCCGCCGAGGTCCTCCCCGACCTGCTACGCGACGCCTTCACCAAGACCCGCCCCACCCACTCCGAACTCGCCACCCTCGCAGCACATTTACACCGCATCGCCGCCACCGACAGCCCGTACGCCGAGGCCTGCGCCGCCTACGCCCGCGCCGCCGACGAGCACCCCGGCGACCCCGGCCTCATCGCCGCCCTGCTCCTCAACCACGTCCGGCTGGCCCCCGGCCAGGCGCTCTACCTCGGGGCCGGAGTCCCCCACGCGTATCTGCGAGGCACGGGCGTGGAGTTGATGGCGAACTCGGACAACGTGCTGCGCTGCGGCCTCACACCGAAGCACGTCGACGTGGACGGTCTCCTCGCCGTGACGTCCTTCGACCCGTCCGAAGCAGACGTCCTCGACCTCACCGGCGAGGGACAATTCCCAACCCCCACCCCCGAATTCAGCCTCTCCAGGCTCCACCCCACCGAGTCCCCCAACCGCGCCGACCTCCCCACCCCCCAGATCCTCCTCTGCACGGAGGCCGCAGCCCGCCTCCGGTCCCCCGACGGAGCCGTCCTCGACCTCCCCCGCGGAGCCGCCGCCTACCTGCGCCCGGGCGCCGGGCCGGTGTGGCTGACCGGCCCGGGCGCCGAGGTGTTCCGCGCCACCACCGGCGCGCCGGCTCAGGCGGGCAGCGGGTGGCCGAAGAGCAGGTCGTAGCCGTCGGGGAGCTGGTCGAGCACGCGGTCGACGAGGTCCCCGGGCGCGAGGTCGACGGTGGTGCTGAGGACGGCCCCGATGTCCCACTGCGCGGTCGCCGGGGTGGCCCCGTCGATCCAGCCGACGACGGCCTCGACGAAGCGCTCGGCGGTGAGCGGTGCGCAGGTCGGCGCGGCGTCGCGCAGGAGGGTGGCATAGGCGCCGGGCAGGGCCTCGGCGAGCTCGCCCCGCTCGCCGCCGACCAGGTGCTCGCCGAGCAGGGCGAGCACGACGCGGGTGGCGTGGTCGGCCTCCGCGCGGCCCCCGTACTCCCCGCGTTCGACGACGCGGTCGAGGAAGTCCTCCGAGGAAATGGTCATCGCGTCCTCCTTCCGCCCGGTGGGTACCGGCGGGAAAACGGCGGCGACGGCTGCCGCGGCGGCCGGGAGCGGAATGCGACCAGCGTGCGCGGGGGGACCGACGCAGCACGTCACCGACGCCGAACGTACCGGTGCCCGTGCTGCTCAGCGTACTGCGGAAGGGCGGGCGGGCGGACCGACGCCATTGTCGATCACACCCGAATTCGACCCGGTCCGTCAGGCCGCGGAGGCCCGGCACCGCCGGCGCGTGCGGCGCGCCGCGGTGGGCCCGCCGGCCCTGACCGGGACCCACTGCGGCGGCCCGGACGGCGGCGCCGTCGGCGCGGCCGCGTCGACCCGAAGGCACTCCGGCATAAACCCGGAGAGAAAACGCCGTTCGCTCTGGCTGAGTTTCCGCGAGCGCCCGGATTCACGGTCCCTGGCGACCACCACGGTACGGGCCCGCATAAAGACGAGCGGTTCCCGGCAGACATTCACCTCGACGTGTGCGGAACTACGCCCGAGCCGTTCGACGGAGATCCGGACGGACAATGGCTCGGGCCGGTGGTGCAACTGTTCCAGGTAATCGATCTCGTGCCGCGCGATGATGAATCCGGACGGGAAGAGCGATTCCCGCACGGCGGTCGCGTGGTGGCGGAACAGGTCGTAAATCCCCTCCTGGACGTAGCCGACCAGCCGGGCGTTGTTGATGTGCCCGTTCTCGTCGACGTCGCTCCACCGGGTGGGGCAGGCCAGCACGTGCGCGCCCGGGTGCAGGGCGCTCACTGCCGCGTCAGCCCGGCGCCGGCCTCGGCGGGGAGCAGCGCCCGCTGCAACCTGGCGTAGTAGGCGGACTGTTCGCTCGCCATGCGGGCCGCAGTCCAGCCCTCCTCGGCGGCCTCGGCGGCGGTCTGCACGACCAGGCTGTCGAGCACCGCGTCGACCGAGCGGCAGAGTTCGGCGACGGCGGCCAGGCGCTCGGTGACGTCGGAGCCGCCGGCCGCGCTGCGGGCCGGGAAGGCGGCCAGCGAGTCGACCGCGAGTCGCAGATCGTCGACCGCGGCGGGCTGCTGCTCGGAAACGCAATTGCGCATGTTTTCTCCCGGAAAAGTCGCGGCAGGGCAGGGCCCGGCCCTGGTCGAATGCGTCGGATTACGCCGGGGGGAACGGTCGGACCACCCCCGGGCGGAACGGACGCTATCCCAGCCCGCACGGCCCGCGACAGGTTTGCGGACGATCAAGGGAAACTCACTTCCATTGGAGTAGTTTGGCGGGGCACAAAATATGCCGCATCAGCCGAATGCTCCGGCGCGGGGCGTGTATTCGCCACCCTCCGCCACCCCTGGTGCCGCGGCCGCCGTCACCAACCCCCGCCCCACCAGCGCGCCTTGTAGAGGTGGGTGCCGCGCAGGACCCGGGTGCCGCCGGGCCGGTGGAAGGTCAGGACGGAGGTGCACCAGTCGCACGGCGCGGTGTGCTCGGGGGCGACGGTGAGGAGGCGCCCGGTGCCGGGTTCGTCGCCGACGCTCTTGAGGTCGCGCTCGGCGGCGCGGTCGGCGAGCCGGACGGGGGTGAAGCGGCCGGCGGCGGTGTCGTACTGCCAGAGCGCGGTCAGGGTGCTCACCCAGAACCGTCCCGGCGCGGCGAGGACGGGCGCGAGGTCGTGCCCGCCGCGGCCGGGCAGCGGGACGGCGCGGACGGCGGTCAGCGCGGGCGCGGCCGGGGTGCCGCCGACGCGGAGGGCGGTCAATTCGTCGTCGCCGAGCGCCCAGAGCAGGCCGGTGCGCCGGTCCCACTGGACGCCGTGCGCGCCGGGGAGCGGAAACTCGGCGTGCGCGGTGGCCCGCGGCCCCTGCGAGGCGGTGTAGACGCGCACCCAGCCGCCCTCGCTCGCGGCGACGGCGACGTTGCCGTCGGGGAGCAGCTCGATGCTGTGCGGGTTGGCCGCCGCCCCGGCGTCGGTCGCCCAGCGGGTCGCGCCGGTGGTGGTGTCCACGACGGCGGCGAGGCCGCCGGAGGCGGTGACCAGCAGGAAGCGCCGGCCGCCGCGTATTCGGCTCTTGGCCTCGTCCGGAGAGGTCCACGTGGTGGCGGGCCCGAGGTCGGCGAGGTCGGGTGCCAGGTCGGCGCTCCAGCTCCAGACGACGGGCAGCCGGTCGGGACCCCGGTAGGCCATCAGCTCCTCGGCGCTCTGCAGGACGAGCACGCGCCGCGACCCCTGGTCGACGACGGCCACCGCCCAGCCGGGCTCGACCGCGTACGCCCCGGCGGCGGGCGCGCAGAGCAGCAGGGCGCACAGGCCCACGAGCGTCCTCCTCGGCACGCCACCACCGTGCCGGGCCCGCGCGCCCGCCGCACGGCACACGCAGCCGAACGGGCGTGCGAACCGCCGCCCGACCCCCCCTACGCCCTTGCCGCCCCATCCCGCAGGCCCGCCGCCCAGATCCGACCCGACTCCAAGCCGACTCCGACCCGACTCCACACCGGTCAAGCCTTGGTAAAGTCCGGCCGGGCCCCTGGCAGTACCATTTCACGTATCACATCATGCTCCCCATGAGAAAAGTCATCGCCCTCCTCTCGGCCGCCGCGGCCGTCGCCGCCCTGGGCGGAGCCGCCTCCGCCGCCGAGCCCGACACCGCCGCCCTGGAGGACACCGGCCAGGGCAGCCTCGTCTGGAGCTCCTGCAACGACGCCACCACGCCGGCGCTCCAGTGCGCGATGCTCGACGTCCCCGTGAACTACGCCGACCCGCACGGCCGGAAGATCAAGATCAAGCTGAACCGGCTGCCCGCCACCGCCCCCAAGGACCAGCAGCAGGGCCCGATCCTGCTCAACCCGGGCGGCCCCGGCGACTCCGGCCTCTGGATGCCCGCCTACATCTCCGGGCAGATCCCGAAGGACGTCGCCTCCACCTACGACTGGATCGGCTTCGACCCGCGCGGCACCAACGCCAGCGACCCCCATGTCGTCTGCGACGCCCACTACTTCGACGCCGAGCGCCCCGACTACCAGGTGAGCCAGGGCACGTCGAAGGCATGGCTGAAGAAGGCCGCCGGGTACGCCGCCGACTGCGCGGCCGACTGGTCCTGGCTGCTGCCGCACATGACGACGGTCGACAACGCGCGCGACATGGACAGCATCCGCCGCGCCCTGGGCGTCCAGAAGATCAACTTCTACGGCGGCTCGTGGGGCACCTCACTGGGCTCGACGTACGGCCAACTCTTCCCGAAGCACGTCCGCCGGATGGTGCTCGACAGCATCGTCGGACCGACCATCAGCTGGTACGACCACAACATCCTGCAGGACAAGGAGCACCAGCGCCGCTTCGACGCATTCGCCGACTGGGCCGCCAAGGCCGACTCCGTCTACCACCTCGGCACCGACCGGGCCGCCGTCGAGAAGGCGTACGCCCAGGTCGAGGACGCCCTGCGGAAGGACCCGGTCGACGCCGCGCCCGCGCCCGGCAAGATCGGCCCGGCCGAGTTCGAGGACACCTTCTACGGCGGCGGCTACAACTTCCTGCGCTGGCCCCGGATGGCGACCGTCCTGTCCTCCTACCTCGTCCAGCACGACACCCGCCCGCTGAACATCGCCTACAACAAGTACGCCGCGCCCGGCTCCGACGACGGCACGTTCCCCGCCTACAACGCCGCGCAGTGCACCGAGAACGCGTGGCCGCGCGACTGGGAGACCTGGAAGAAGGACCAGGCCAAGGTCAACGCCGAAGCGCCCTTCTACACGTATAACAACATGTGGTACAACGCCGCCTGCATGTTCTGGCCGTACCAGGGCAACCAGGCCGGCCGGCTGAAGATCACCGGCAAGGGCCTCCCGCCCGTCCTCCTCTTCCAGGCCACCGAGGACGCCGCCACCCCGTACGAGGGCGGCCTCGCGATGCACGACGCGCTTCCGGGCAGCAAGCTGGTCGTGCAGGACGGCGGCAGCTTCCACGAGATCCTCTTCCACGGCAACGCGTGCCTGGACGACACCTTCACCGCCTACCTGCGCGACGGCAGCCTGCCCGACGGCAAGGGCCGCGTCGCCAAGACCTGCGCCCCGGAGGCCGATCCGGCCCCCGTGCTGGTGACGCCGCCGCCCACCCTCACCGCCAAGACCGCGGCCCCGGCGGCGCCGCTGTCGCCCACCGACCCGGAGGCCGTGCACGGCGTCCTGCGGTGACTCACCTCCGTGGGGGGGGGGGGGCGGCCCCCGGGGGGGGGGCGGGGGGGCGCCCCCCCCCCCCCCGCGGGGGCGCCCCGCCCGGAGGGAGGATGTGGTGCGGGGGGGGGGGGCGGGGCGGGGAGGGGGA
>NZ_JBHYWI010000164.1:0-7114 GCF_042751525.1 Kitasatospora sp. NPDC059408 | reverse complement strand
GTGATCGTCACCAGGGCGCCGTGCGCTGAGAGTTCGGCGGTGAGGTCGGTGGCTCCGGTGGCGTTGGGGCCGCTGCGGCTGGTGAGCAGCAGGTGGCGGACGCCGTACTGGGTGACGAGGTGGCGGGCGGTGAGGGCGCCGAGGGTGCCGGTGCCGCCGGTGATGAGGACGGTGCCTTCGGGGTCGAGACTGACGGCGCCGGGTTCGGTGGTGACCCGGGTGAGCCTGGGAACGAGGAACGTGCCGTCACGCAGGGAGAGTTGGCCGTGATCGAGGCCCAGGGAGGTGAGCGCGCCGCCGTCCGTGTCGACGAGGACGAAGCGCTCCGGGTGTTCGTTCTGCGCGGAGCGGACGAGGCCCCAGACGGCGGCGGCGGCGAGGTCGGTGGGCCGCTCCCCGGAGGCGCCGGTGGCGCCGCTGGTGAGGACGACCAGCCGGCTGTCGTCGAAGGCGCTCTCCCCGAGCCACTCCTGGAGCAGGGCCAGGGCGTGCCGGGTGTCCGCGTGGACGGCCCCGACGGCATCGTCTGCGCCGTCGGCGCCGCCCGACCACGGGAACAGCACCGCCGGCGGAACCGGTTCGCCCCGCTCGGCGGCGGCACGGAGCGCCGCCAGGTCGGGGTGCACCGCGACGGGGCGCCCGAGGACGGCGCCCCAGTCGGTGCCGCTCGCGCCGTCGTCGACGACCGCCCAGGCGGTGGCCGATCCGGCCTGCGGGGTCTCCGGGAGCCAGGAGACCTCGAAGAGCGCGCGGCGCGCGGCGGTCCGGGCCGGGTCGAGGTCTCCCCGCGCGACCGGGCGCAGTTCGACGGTCTCGGCCTCGGCGACCTCCCGCCCGTCGGGGTCGGTGATCGACAGACGGTGGGTGTCCGGGCCGAGCGGCGCGATCCGGACCCGCAGCTCGCGCGCTCCGGCCGAGCGGAGCGTGAACCCGCGGAAGGCGTACGGGAGCGCGAGGTCCGTCCCGTCGCCGGACAGCGCGGCCGGGAGCAGCGGCCGGAGGGCCGGGTGCAGCGCGTGGCCGGTGCCGTCCGTGTCGTCGGGGAGGGAGAGTTCGGCGCAGAGGCCGCCGTCGACGCGCCAGGCCGCCCGCAGGGTCCGGCGCAGCGGGCCGGGGTCGTACCCGGTGTCGGCGAGGCGGTCGTGGAGGTCGTCGAGGTCGACGGGCTCGGCGCCGGAGGGCGGCCACGGGCCGGGGACGGGCGCACCGGCGGGGGCGTCGACCGGGGCCAGGGTGCCGGTCGCGTGCAGGGTCCAGGGGAGCTCGTCGCTGTCGCCGTCGTACGGCCGGGCGTGGATGGTGACGCCGCGGTGATCGTCGGATTCCGGTGCGCCGAGCGCGAGTTGCAGCTCGACCGGCTGGTCGTCGGGCAGCACGAGGGGGGTGTGCAGGACGAGTTCGTCGATCCGCGCACCGTGCTCGGCCGCCACGAACAGGGCCATGTCGAGGAAGGCGGACTCCGGCAGGAGGGTCTGCCCGTCGAGGACCTGCTCGCCGGCCCACGCGTGGCTCCGGGCGCTGATCCGGCCGGTGTAGAGGAGGGTGCCGGTGGTGGCGTGCGGGGTGCCGGTGGTCAGGACGGGGTGGCCCGTGGTGCCGGCGGAGCCGCCGGGGGCGGGGTTCAGCCAGTACGTCCCGTGCTGGAACGGGTACGTCGGCAGCACGGTGTGCCGGGTGTCGGAGGGCAGGGCGCGGGCCGGTTCGGCAGGTGTGTGGTGGGTGTGCGCGGTGGCGAGGGCGGTGAGGAACCGGGCCCGGTCGCCGAGGTCCCTGCGCAGGGTGCCCTGGACGTGGTGGGGGCGGGAGTCGAGGGTCTGGGCGATGGCGGTGGTCAGTGTGGGGTGCGGGCTGGGCTCGATGTAGTGGACGTGGCCGTCCCGGTGGAGCAGGTCGACGGTCTGGTGGAACAGGACCGGCCGGCGCAGGTTCTGGAACCAGTACTCGGCGTCGAGCCGGGTCGTGTCGGTGACGAGTTCCCCGGTGGTGGCGGAGTAGTAGGGCACGGCGGACCGGCGCGGCTCGATGCCGGCCAGGGCGGTCGTGATGCGGCCGTGCAGCGGATCGACGTGCGCGGAGTGACTGGCGTAGTCGACCGGGATGGTGCGGGCGTTGACGTCCTGGTCGCGCAGCTCGGCGACCAGGACGGCGATGGTGCCGGCGTGACCGCTGACCACCGTGCTGGTCGGACTGTTGTGCGCGGCGACGGCCAGGGGGTGGGGCAGCCGGTCGAGGAGGGGCTGCAGCCGGTCCGGCGGGAGCGGCACGTGGGCCATGGTGGTGTCGCCGGTGATCGCCGTGAGCGCCTGCGAGCGCAGGGCCGTCACGGCGGCCGCGTCCTCCAGGGTGAGGACCCCGGCGGTGTACGCGGCGGCGATCTCGCCCTGTGAGTGCCCGATCACCGCGTGGGGGACGGTGCCGTGGTGCTGCCACAGGTGCGCGAGGGAGACCATGACCGCCCAGAGCGCGGGCTGCAGGACGTCGACCCGGGTGAGGGAGGCGGCGCCGGGCTCCTGGTTCAGGACGTCCATCAGGGACCAGCCGGTGTGCGGGGCCAGGGCGTCGTGGCAGTCCTGGAGGTGGGCACGGAAGACGGCGTCGGTGGCCAGCAGTTGCCGGGCCATGCCGTCCCACTGGGAACCCTGGCCGGGGAAGACGAAGGCGGTCTTGCCGTGCCCGGGCGGCGGCGTGCCCGGCAGCAGCAGGTCGGCGTTCTCCCGGCCCTCGGCGAGGTCGTGCAGGGCGGTGGTGAGCGTTCGCCGGCTGCCGGTGACGACGGCGGCGCGGTGGTCGAAGGCGGTGCGCGCGGCCAGCGCCCGGGCGACGTCCGCCAGCGGAGCGTCGTCCGGGCCGGCCAGGTGGCCCGTCAGGCGACGGGCCTGGTCGCGCAGGGCGGCTCCGGTCCGCGCGGAGAGCACGAACGGCAGCTCGCCGTCCGCCTCGGGCCGCACACCGGCGGTCTGCGGAACGTGCTCCACGATGACGTGGGCGTTGGTCCCGCTCACTCCGAAGGAGGAGACGGCGGCCCGGCGGGGACGTCCGGTCTCGGGCCACTCCCGCTGCTCGGTGAGCAGTTCCACGGACCCCGCGGTCCAGTCGACGTGCGGTGAGGGCCGGTCGACGTGCAGGGTTTTGGGCAGGACGCCGTGGCGCATGGCCTCGACCATCTTGATGACGCCGGCCACACCGGCCGCGGCCTGGGTGTGCCCGATGTTGGACTTGATCGAGCCCAGGTAGAGCGGCCGCTCCCGGTCCTGGCCGTAGGTGGCGAGGAGCGCCTGCGCCTCGATCGGGTCGCCGAGGGTGGTGCCGGTGCCGTGGGCCTCGACCGCGTCGACCTCGCCCGCAGTCAGACGGGCGCCCGCGAGGGCCTGGCGGATCACCCGCTGCTGGGCCGGACCGTTCGGCGCCGTGAGCTGGCTGCTGGCGCCGTCCTGGTTGACGGCCGAGCCGCGCAGGAGGGCCAGGACGGGGTGGCCGTTGCGCTCGGCGTCGGAGAGGCGCTCCAGGAGCAGCAGGCCGGCGCCCTCGCCCCAGCCGGTGCCGTCGGCCGCTGCCGCGAAGGCCTTGCAGCGGCCGTCGGCGGAGAGCCCGCGCTGGCGGCTGAACTCGACGAAGGTGGCCGGGGTGGCCATGACGGTGACGCCGCCGGCCAGCGCCAGCGTGCACTCGCCGTTGCGCAGCGACTGCGCGGCCAGGTGCATGGCCACCAGGGAGGAGGAGCATGCCGTGTCCACGGACACCGCCGGACCCTCCAGCCCGTACGTGTAGGAGATGCGACCCGAGGCGACGCTGCCCGCGCTGCCCGTGCCCACGTACCCCTCGAAGCCGTCCGGCGCCGGGTTCAGGCGGGAGCCGTAGTCGTCGTACATCACGCCGGCGAAGACACCGGTGCGGCTCCCGCGCAGCGAACCGGGCTCGATCCCGGCCCGCTCGAAGGCCTCCCAGGCGATCTCCAGCAGCAGACGCTGCTGCGGGTCGATCGCCAGCGCCTCGCGGGGGCTGATCCCGAAGAAGTCGGGGTCGAAGTCCCCGGCGTCGTGGAGGAAACCGCCCTCGCGTGCGTACGAGGTGCCGGGGTGGGCCGGGTCCGGGTGGTAGAGCCGGTCGAGGTCCCACTGGCGGTTGCCGGGGAAGTCGGTGACGGCGTCCCGGCCCGCCACGACCAGGGACCACAGGTCCTCCGGCGTGCGGACCCCGCCCGGGTAGCGGCAGGCCATGCCGATCACGGCGATCGGTTCCTGCTCCTCCGCGAGCCGGAGCCGCTCCCGGGTCTGGGCGAGGTCGGCCGTCACCCGCTTGAGGTAGTCGCGGAGCTTCTGCTCATTCGTCGTCATGGGGATGCCAACCTCTAGATGCCGAGTTCGTTGTCGATGAAGGCGAAGACCTCGTCGTCGGTCGCGGAGCCGATCTGTCCGGCCACCTCCGCGGCCGCGTGCGGGTCGTGCCCGACCAGCGACAGGAGCTTCTGGAGACGAGCGCTGACCGCGGCCCGGCCGTCGTCCGACACGGTCCCGAACGCATGTGCCAGGCGGTCGAGTTCGGCCAGCAGCAGGTCGTCGCCGCGGGCCGGGCCGACGGCCAGCAGGCCCTGCAGCTCGGTCGCCAGCGCGGCCGCGGTCGGATGGTCGAAGATCACCGTGCTGGGCAGCTGCAGACCGGTCGCGTCGTTGAGCCGGTTGCGCAGTTCCACCGCCGTGAGGGAGTCCACGCCCAGGTCGAGGAAACCCCGTCCGGGGCTGACGGCCGCGGCGCCGTCGTGGCCGAGCACGGCGGCCGTCTGGGCGCTGACCAGATCGAGCAGCAGCGCGTACCGCTGCTCGTCGGTGCCGTCGGCCAGCCTCCGCCGCAGCTGCTCCGCGCCGCCCGCCACGGCCCGCGCCGCGCTGCGCCGGGCGGCCGGGCGGACCAGCCCCCGCAGGACCGGCGGCAGCGGACCCGCCGCCGCGCGCAGCGTGGGCAGGTCCAGACGGACCGGCAGTGCCGCCGGACGGTCCAGGCCCAGCGCCCGGTCGAACAGCGCCAGACCGTCCTCGACGGTGAGCGGCACCACGCCGGTCCGGGCGATCCTGGCCCGGTCGGCGTCGGCGAGCGCGCCCGCCATGCCGGTCTGCTCCCACGGGCCCCAGGCCAGGCTCAGGGCGGCCGGCCCGGCCGCCCTGCGGCGGGCCGCCAGGGCGTCCAGGAAGGCGTTGGCCGCCGCGTAGTTGGCCTGTCCGGGGGTGCCGAAGGTCCCCGCCACGGACGAGAAGAGCACGAACGCCGTCAGGTCGAGGCCGCGGGTCAGCTCGTCCAGGATGCCGGCCGCGTCCGCCTTGGGACGCAGGACGGTGTCCAGCCGCTCGGGCGTGAGCGAGTCGAGCACGCCGTCGTCGAGGACGCCCGCGCTGTGCAGCACCGCGCGCAGGGGGTGGGCGGCGGGGACGGACTCCAGGAGCGCCGTCACGGCCGCGCGGTCGGCGATGTCGCAGACCGCCGTGGTCACCTCGGCACCGAGCCCGGTCAGCTCCGTGACCAGGGCCGGATCGGTCTCCCGCCGACCCGTCAGCAGCAGGTGGCGCACCCCGTGCCGGGTGACCAGGTGCCGGGCGAGGAGCGCCCCGAGCGAGCCGGTGGCCCCGGTGATCAGCACGGTGGCGTCCGGGTCCCAGGGGGTCGGGAGCGGCTCCCCGCCCGCGGCCGGCAGGGCGGCGAGGCGGGGCACCAGGACCTCGCCCGCGCGGATCGCCAGCTGCGGCTCGCCGGTGGCGAGTGCGGCCGGCAGTGCGGCGGGCGATCCGTCGCTCCCGTCCAGGTCGAGGAGGACGATCCGGTCGGGGTGCTCGGCCTGCGCGGAGCGGGCCAGGCCCCAGATCGCGGCCAGCGCCGGATCGGGCGCCGCACCGACCGCGCCGCGGGTGACCAGCACCAGGCGCGGGCCCTCGGAGCGCACCCAGCGCTGCACCAGGGCGAGGACGCGGTGCGTCAGCTCGTGGACGTCGGCGGTGGCGATCGGAACGAGCACCATGCCGTCCGGGCCGGGCCCGGGCGTGCCGTCGGCGACCGTCAGACCGGACGCCCGCAGCTCCTCCGCGAGCCCGAGTTCGTCGTCGAGCACGTGCCACGGCCCCGGGAGCGCCCCGGCGGACCCGGCCGCCGGCACCCAGTCCAGGGCGTACAGCCCGTCACCGGGCACCTGGCCCGCGGCCGCCAGCCGCTCCGGCGCCACGGCTCGCGAGGCCAGGGCGGCGACCGAGGCGATGGGCAGACCGGTGTCGTCGGACAGGGCGATCGCGATCGTCCCGGACTCCCCGGGAGTGAGCCGCACGCGCAGCGACGTGGCACCCGTGGCCCGCAGCGAGACCCCGTGCCAGGAGAACGGCAGGCGCACCTCGTCGCCGCCGCCGAGCAGGATCAGCGGGTGGAGCGCGGAGTCCAGCAGGGTCGGGTGGAGCCCGAAGCCCGAGCCGTCCGTGCCCTCCGGCAGCGCGACCTCGGCGTACACCTCGGTGCCGTGCTGCCACGCCGCGCGCAGGCCCTGGAAGGCCGGCCCGTAGTCGTAACCCCGGTCCGCGAGACGGTCGTAGAGACCGCTCAGGTCCATCGCGACGGCGTCGCCGGGCACCCAGGAGCCGGTCACCAACAGGGCCGGATCCACGGCCGGGTCGTCGTACGGCAGGTCGTCCGGGGTGAGGAAGCCGCTGGCGTGGCAGCTCCACGTCCGGTCGCCGGATCCGGCCGGGCGGGAGTGCACGGTGACGGTCCGTCGGCCGGACTCGTCGTCGGCGCCCACCGCGACCTGGAGCTGCACCGCACCTTCCCTGGGCAGGACCAGCGGGTTCTCCAGCACCAGTTCGTCCAGCCGGCCGCCCGCGAACAGGGCGAGGTCGACGAGAGCGCTGCCCGGGACGACCACCGTGCCGAGGACGGAGTGGTCGGCGAGCCAGGGGTGGGTGGCCAGCGAGAGCCGGCCGGTGTGCAGGAGGCTTTCGCTGCCGGCGAGTTCGACGGTCGCGTCGAGCAGCGGGTGCCCGGTCGGCGTGAAGTCGGTTGGCGTGGGGGTGGGCGCGTCGAGCCAGTAGGTCTGGTGTTGGAAGGGGTAGGTGGGGAGGGGTGTGGGGTTTCCGGTGGGGGTGGG
>NZ_JBHYWI010000163.1:0-7236 GCF_042751525.1 Kitasatospora sp. NPDC059408 | reverse complement strand
AACCCGGAAGCTAAGCCTCACAGCGCCGATGGTACTGCAGGGGGGACCCTGTGGGAGAGTAGGACGCCGCCGAACAATCATTCAAGAGAAGCCCCCGCCGGTAACCGGTCGGGGGCTTCTCTGTTGTAAGGTCATTGTGCATTGTCATCGCACGGTACAGGAGGCCCCCGGGTGGAGGTCCAGGAGACGCGGGTCCAGACCGATCGCGTCCTCACCATCCCCAACTTGCTGAGCATGGGCCGGCTGGTGGGTGTTCCGCTCTTCCTCTGGCTCATTCTCTGGCCGAAGTTCGGCGGGCCGAACAACGACCTCTGGGCGCTGCTCATCCTGGCGCTGAGCGGGGTCAGTGACTACCTGGACGGAAAGCTCGCCCGGCGGTGGGGGCAGGTCAGCCGGGTGGGGCAGTTGCTCGATCCGCTGGCGGACCGGCTCTATGTGCTGTCCACCCTGGTCGGTTTGACGTGGCGTGGGATTCTGCCGCTGTGGGTGACGGGCATCCTGCTGGCCCGTGAGGTCTTTATCGCCGCGCTCCTGCCCATTCTCAACCGGCACGGATACGGGCCGCTCCAGGTGAGTTTCCTGGGGAAGGCCGCGACCTTCAATCTGATGTACGCGTTTCCGCTCCTCCTCCTCGGTAACGGCGACAGCTGGATCGCGCGGCCGGCCGAGGTGGTGAGCTGGGCCTTCATCTGGTGGGGGACGGCGCTGTACTGGTGGGCCGGTATTCTCTACGCCGTTCAGGCGCGGCAGATCGTGCGGGCGAGCGCGAAGGGCTCCGCGTCCACAGTCTGAGACGTGATCTGAGAGAAGTGCCACGGCGCCCCGGTGCGTCGGACGATGCCTTCCGGGTAGATGACCCTCTGGAACGGTTTGATGGGCCTGCAGGTCCAGCACCGCGAAGGAGGACGCACCCGTAATGAAAGCCGTTGTAATGGCAGGGGGCGAAGGCACCCGACTCCGCCCGATGACCTCCAGCATGCCGAAACCGCTGCTTCCGGTGGCCAATAGGCCGATCATGGAGCACGTGCTTCGGCTGCTGAAGCGGCACGGCCTCTCCGACACCGTCGTCACCGTGCAGTTCCTGGCGTCACTGGTCAAGAACTACTTCGGTGACGGTGAGGAACTGGGCATGCACCTCACCTATGCCCACGAGGAGACGCCACTCGGCACTGCGGGGAGTGTGAAGAACGCCGAGGACGCGTTGAAGGACGACTCCTTTCTGGTGATCTCCGGTGACGCGCTGACCGACTTCAACCTCTCCGAATTGATCGACTTTCACCGGAGCAAGGACGCTCTGGTCACCGTCTGTCTCACGAGGGTGCCCAATCCGCTGGAGTTCGGTATCACGATCACCGACGACGACGGACGGGTCGAGCGCTTCCTGGAGAAGCCCACCTGGGGGCAGGTCTTCTCGGACACGGTGAACACCGGTATCTACGTGATGGAGCCAGAGGTCTTCGACTACGTCGCCGCGGGGGAGTCCGTGGACTGGTCGAGCGACGTGTTCCCGCAGCTGCTGAAGGAGGGCAAGCGGGTCTACGGATACGTTGCCGAGGGTTACTGGGAGGACGTGGGCACGCACGAGAGCTACGGCAAGGCCCAGGCGGACGTCCTGGAGGGCAAGGTCGATGTCGAGATCGACGGGTTCGAGATCTCGCCGGGCGTGTGGGTGGCCGAGGGTGCCGAGGTGGACCCGGAGGCGGTGCTGCGCGGACCGCTCTACATCGGGGACTACGCCAAGGTCGAGGCCGGCGTCGAGATCCGCGAGCACACCGTGCTCGGCAGCAACGTGGTCGTGAAACGGGGCGCCTTCCTGCACCGCGCCGTCGTCCACGACAACGTTTACATCGGGCCGCAGAGCAACCTCCGCGGCTGTGTGGTCGGCAAGAACACGGACGTGATGCGGGCCGCGCGGATCGAGGACGGCTCGGTGATCGGGGACGAGTGCCTGATCGGCGAGGAGTCGATCATCGGGGCCAACGTCCGGGTCTATCCGTTCAAGACGATCGAGGCCGGCGCCGTCGTCAACACCTCGGTCATCTGGGAGTCCCGCGGGCAGGAGCACCTGTTCGGCGTGCGCGGCGTGTCGGGGATCCTCAACGTCGAGATCACCCCGGAGCTCGCCGTCCGGCTGGCCGGCGCCTACGCCACGACCCTGAAGAAGGGGGCCACCGTCACCATTGCGCGTGACCACTCGCGTGGTGCGCGTGCGCTCAAACGGGCGATGATCTCGGCGCTCCAGACGTCCGCGATCGACGTCCGTGACCTGGAGAACGTGCCCATGCCGGTCGCCCGGCAGCACACGGCGCGCGGGAGTGCGGGCGGGATCTTCCTGCGGACCACGCCCGGGGTGCCGGACTCGCTGGACATCCTCTTCTTCGACGAGCGCGGGGCCGACCTCTCCCAGGCCGGACAGCGCAAGCTGGACCGCGTCTACGCGCGCCAGGAGTTCCGGCGGGCGTTCCCCGGTGAGATCGGGGACCTGACCTTCCCGTCCAGTGTCTTCGACTCCTACGCGGGCAACCTGCTGCGGGCCGTCGACACGACGGGGGTCAGGGAGGCCGGGCTGAAGGTGGTCGTGGACACCGCGCACGGAAGTGCGGGGCTCGTCCTGCCGAGCATCCTCGGCCGGCTCGGGGTCGAGGCCCTCACCGTCTCCGGCGGGCTCGACGAGGCGCGGCCGACGGAGGACGCGGAGACGCGGCGGGCCGGGCTGGCCAGGCTCGGCGAGCTGGTGGCGTCGTCCCGGGCGGCGTTCGGGGTCCGCTTCGACCCGGTCGGCGAGCGCGTCGCGTTCGTCGACGAGCTGGGGCGCGTGATCGACGACGACCGGGCGCTGCTGGTGCTGCTGGACCTGGTCGCCGCCGAGCGGCGCAGCGGGCAGGTGGCGCTGCCCGTGACGACGACCCGGATCGCGGAGCAGGTGGCCGCGTACCACGGCACCCAGGTCATCTGGACCACGACGACGCCGGACGACCTCGCGAAGGCGGCGTCGGCCGAGGGCACGGTGTTCGGCGGGGACGGGCGCGGCGGGTTCGTCGTGCCGGAGTTCAGCGGCGTGCTGGACGGTGCCGCGGCGTTCGTCCGGCTGGTCGGGCTGGTGGCGCGGACGCAGCTCACCCTGAGCCAGATCGACGCGCGGATCCCGCAGGCGCACATCCGGCGGCGGGACATCGCGACCCCGTGGGCGGCCAAGGGCATGGTGATGCGCTCGGTCGTCGAGGCCGCGGGCAGCCGGCGGCTGGACACGACGGACGGCGTGCGCGTGGTCGAGGCGGACGGGCGCTGGACGCTGGTGCTGCCGGACCCGGCGGAGGCCGTCACCCACCTGTGGGCGGAGGGCCCGAACGACGAGGCCACCGAGGCGCTGCTCGACGAGTGGGCGGCGGTGGTCGACGGCGCCGGGCGTTAGGCGATGCCACAGCGGGGGCGTGCGGATGGTTCGCACGCCCCCGCTGTCCGTTTCGCGATGTTTGGGGTGGTCCGCTCCTCTATGTCGTGTGCGCAGGTCAGGGGCTGTGCACGAGGGCCTTCGCCGACATGGGACGATGGTCCGCATGCCAGCGACGCCGAGTGCCAGCAACGGGCGGTACAACCGTCCGGACGCCTCGATGTCCCTGCTGACCAGCGTGATGGACCACAGCCTCGACGAGGGCTACGCGGAAGCGGCCGCGGCGCGGGGCGGTGACCGCGACAGCCGGATACCCGTGACGCTCCGGGGGCTGGTCACGCTGGGCGCGGGGCTGGCGCTGGTGGGGACGGTGCTGACGATCGGCGCGGTGAACGCGCACGAGGCGGAGCCGACGCTCGCCAAGGAGCGGGACGCGCTGATCCACCGGGTCAACGACAGCAACACCGCCGCCGACCACCTCCAGCAGCAGGTCCAGGACCTCCGGCAGAAGGTGGACAGCGCGCAGCGCCAGGCGCTCCCCGCGGGCGACGACGGCGCGGACTCGCTGACCGGCCTCGTGGGGCTGGGCGAGGTCACCGGGCCGGGCATGAAGCTCGTGCTGGAGGACGCCGCCGGGACGGGCAGCGGGGGCAATGTGGACCCGCGGGCCGGGCAGGGCTTCTCCAACAGCGGCCGGCTGCGGGACCGCGACCTCCAGCTCGTCGTGAACGGGCTCTGGGGGAACGGCGCGGAGGCCGTCTCGATCAACGGGCAGCGGCTGACGGCGCTGTCGGCGATCCGGGCCGCGGGCGAGGCCGTGCTGGTGGACAACCGGCCGCTGGTGCCGCCGTACACCGTCCAGGCGATCGGGGACGGGCCGAAGCTCCTCGGCGCCTTCGAGAAGGACATGGCCGGGGAGTACCTGCGGCTGCTCCAGGAGAAGTACGGGATCAAGTCGACGCTCTCGACGCAGAAGAGCATGACGCTGCCGGCGGCGGTGGGCGTGACGCTGCGGACGGCGCAGCCGGTGACCCCCGAACCCTCGCCGACGGCGACGCCGTCGGCCGCGCCGAGCCCGAGCCCGACTCCGTCGGCCACGGGCGGAACCTCCGAGAGCCCGAGCGCGTCCGTTTCACCGTCCGCCGCCGGTGCGAGTCCGAGCTCGAAACGGCGCCCGACGGGCGGGACCACGAAGACCACGACAGCGACAGGAGCAGCTAGACCGTGATTGCCGTACTGGGTCTCGTGATCGGGGTGGTCGTCGGGCTCTTCGTCCAGCCCGAGGTGCCGGACGCCGTCGTGCCGTACCTGCCGATCGCGGTGGTGGCGGCGCTCGACGCGGTGTTCGGCGGTGTGCGGGCGATGCTGGACGGGATCTTCGACGACAAGGTGTTCATCGTGTCGTTCCTGTCGAACGTGGTCGTCGCGGCGCTGATCGTCTTCCTCGGCGACCAGCTGGGCGTCGGCTCACAGCTGTCCACGGGTGTGGTCGTCGTCCTCGGCATCCGCATCTTCTCCAACGCGGCGGCGATCCGGCGTCATGTCTTCCGTGCCTGAGCCGGGCCGCGGCCCGGCGGCGGAGGAGAACGAGGAGCGCGTCGGCGGTGTCGCGGCGGCCGCCGAGGAGAAGGCGGCCGACGTGAAGCCGGCCGAGAAGAAGCAGGCCGAGGAGAAGGCCGTCGCGCAGGAGCCGGTCGCGCAGGAGGCCGGGGCGGCCGTCGCCGGGCCGTCCGAGGTCGAGCGTGAGGCGGCGCCCGTCGAGGAGGCACCTGTCGAGGAGGCGCCTGTTGGGGAGGCGTCGGAGCCCGAGGCGAAGCAGGAACCGGAGCAGGCTCCCGAGCCCGTCGCGGAAGCGGCCGCGAAGGCTTCGGTCGAGTCCGCGGCCGAGCCGGAGCCGGAGCCGGAGTCCGAGCCGGCCGGGCCCGTTGCCGAGACGGCCGACCGGAGCGCCGGGCGGCGGCGCCTGAAGGCCGCGATGTGGCCGCCGCGGCTGTCCCGCGGGCAGCTCGTGGTGGCGCTGCTGCTCTTCTCGCTCGGCCTGGCGCTGGCGATCCAGGTGCGCTCGACCAACGACCACCACAACCAGCTGCGCGGCGCCCGTCAGGAGGACCTGGTTCGGATCCTCGACGAACTGGACAGCCGTCAGCAGCGTCTCCAGCAGGAGAAGGCGGAGCTTGAACAGTCCTTGGGCAAGTTGGAGAACAGCTCCAACCAGGCCAAGGAGGCCCAGGAGCAGACCAGGAAGAAGGAGACGGAGCTCGGCGTGCTCGCCGGCACCGTCAAAGCCACAGGTCCGGGCATCGTACTCACTGTCGATGATCCCCAAGGGCAGGTGAAGGCAGATATGCTGCTGGACACCCTGCAGGAACTCCGGGCGGCGGGGGCGGAGGCGATTCAGATCAACGATGTTCGCGTGGTGGTCAACACCAACTTCACGGACGTGACGGGCGGCGGTGTGCAGATCGACGGCAAGAAGGTCTCGCAGCCGTACCGCTTCACGGTCGTGGGGAACCCGCAGGACCTGACGCCCGCGCTGAACATCCCGGGAGGTGTCGTCCGCACGCTGGAGAGCCACCAGGCACGGGCGACGATCACCACTCCGCAGAAGGTCGTCGTCGACGCGATCGTCGACTTGAGGACGCCGCAGTACGCCAAGCCGGCTTCGAAGTGACGGGGCGCCTGGCGAACGGCCCGTCACGTGCGGGCGGCACCCGGTGCGGGGCGCCGTCGTGGCGTGGGCGAGACTGGTTCATACCAGCACGCAACGGAGCAAGAACCGCCGCACCAACCGTCGGAGTACCACTCCAGCCGGCTCGATCCGCGACCGGGCCCGCAGCCTGTCCGAGGTTCTCACCCTGCCCCGCGGGCGGGTCTGTCACACGCAAGGGGATTCGCCCGTGAGTTTCTTCTCTAAGTTGTTCGGTCGTAACAAGGGCCGCGACGCGGCCGTCGAGGCGCCGACCGCGCGTCACCGCCGGTCCGACGACGAGCCGGCCGTGCCCGGCATGCGTCCCGCCCCCGAGGCGGCGGAGTACGCGGAGCGGCAGCTGTACCGCGACGGCGGCGCCCAGTACGCGGGGAATCCGGCGGGCTACGGCGCGTCGGTTGACCCCTCCGGCGACCCGCGCATAGGTTTCGCGTCAGGACCCTCAACCTCTGGTGGAGGGTTTGCCCCGGACCCGTACGCCGGGCACAACCCGTCGGGTGTGCCGCGCCAGGAGGCTGTGAACATGGCTGGCCCCACTCCGTGCCCGCGGTGCGGCAACCAGAACCCGGCCGCGGCCCGGTTCTGTTCCAACTGCGGCACGGCGCTGCGCGGTGGCGCGCTGCCCGAGGGGCCGGCGGAGACCACGTCGACCATCTCGATCTCCGGCCTGGAGTCCTACGACCCGAACACCACGACCGGCACCGGCACCACGCCGGCCCTTTCGGCCGAGGTGCTGGCGGCGATCGACGCGCTGCCGCCGGGCTCGGCGCTGCTGATCGTGCAGCGCGGCCCGAACTCGGGCAGCCGGTTCCTGCTGGACTCCGACGTCACCACCGCGGGCCGCCACCCGCAGGGCGACATCTTCCTGGACGACGTGACGGTCTCGCGGCGGCACGTGGAGTTCCGCCGCACGCCGGCCGGCTTCAGCGTCGCGGACGTGGGCAGCCTCAACGGCACCTACGTCAACCGGGAACGGATCGACGAGGTGCCGCTGAACAACGGCGACGAGGTGCAGATCGGGAAGTACCGGCTGGTCTTCTTCGCCGGTCACAACCGGGGGTACTGAACCCAACGTCGGCAGGATACACAGTGTGAGCGAATACATAAGATTCATCTCTCGGGGCGGCCACGGCCGCGC
>NZ_JBHYWI010000162.1:0-7611 GCF_042751525.1 Kitasatospora sp. NPDC059408 | reverse complement strand
GAACCCCTCCCGGCGCACCCCCGCCCCCTGCCCGAACGCTTGGCCGCGGCCAAGCGGACCGCCGAGGCGGCCGGGCGGACGGCCGTCGCGGTCGGCTGGGACGGCGAGGCCCGGGCCGTCCTGGAGGTCGCCGACGCGGTCCGGCCGACCAGCGCCCGGGCCGTCGCCGAACTGCGCGCGCTCGGCCTGCGCCCGGTCCTGCTGACCGGTGACCACCGGGCCGTCGCCGAGGCCGTCGCCGCCGAGGTCGGCATCGCCCCCGAGGACGTGATCGCCGGCGTCCTGCCCGAGGAGAAGGTCGCCGTCGTCGAACGCCTCCAGGCCGAGGGCCGCTCGGTCGCCATGGTCGGCGACGGCGTCAACGACGCCGCCGCGCTCGCCCGGGCCGACCTCGGCCTCGCCATGGGCACCGGCACCGACGCCGCCATCGAGGCGAGCGACCTCACCCTGGTCCGCGCCGACCTGCGCTCCGCCGCCGACGCCATCCGGCTCTCCCGCCGGACCCTCGGCACCATCCGGGGCAACCTCTGCTGGGCCTTCGGCTACAACGCCGCCGCGATCCCGCTGGCCGCCGCCGGACTGCTCAACCCGATGATCGCCGGGGCCACGATGGCCTTCTCCTCGGTCTTCGTCGTCACCAACAGCCTCCGGCTGCGCCGCTTCGAGGCCGCCGCCTGACGGCCGTCCCCAGCGGCCCGGTCCGAGAGGCCGTCCCGAAACGAGCGCGGGCCCGGACCGGTCGAACCGGCGCCCCCGCGGTGCGGCCCCCCCCCCGCCGGGGCTCCTTGGCGCCGCCCCAACCCCGGGGGGGCCCCCGCCGGGTACCCCCGGGCCCCCCCCCGCCGCCGTCCGGGGCGCGACACCGTCAGGTGCTCAACGCCCGAGCAGCTCGCCGCCGTTGCAGTGCAGGATCTCGCCGGTGATGAACCCGGCCTCGGGCGAGGCGAGGAAGTACACGGCCCCCGCGACCTCCCCCGTCTCCCCGATCCGGCCGAGCAGCGTGCGCGCCGCGCGGCGGGCCACCTCGGCCTCGTCCAGCCGCGGCCCGAAGAACTCGGTGCCCGCCACCGTGCCCGGGGCGACGATGTTCGCGGTGATGCCCGAGGTGCCCAACTGGGCGGCCAGGAAGTGGTTCCAGGCGTGCAGCGAGGCCTTCGCCGCGCCGTAGGAGCCGGCCCCGCGCAGGGCCGCGATCGAGCTGATCGTGACGACCCGGCCGGAGCCCGGGGTGAGCCGGTCGCGGATCGACTCGGTGAGCAGCACCACGGTCAGCACGTTGCGCTCGAAGTCGCCGCGCCAGCGCGCCAGCAGCGCGTGCGGGCCGGCGCCGATCACGGTCTCGCGGCTGCCGGCGTTGTTCACCAGCACGTCGACGCGCTCGGGCAGTTCGGCGAGCGCGGCCTCGACGGCGTCCGGGTCGGCGAGGTCGCAGACCAGCGGGGTGACGTTCGGCCCGAGCTCGGCCGCGGACTTCTCCAGCACCGCCCGGCGGCGGCCGACGATCACGACCCGTTCGCCCGCCTCGGCGAACCGCCGCGCCACTTCGAACCCGATTCCCGTGCCACCGCCGGTGACTACGACGTTCCTGGCCATCTGCGCACTCCCTCCCCAGTTCCGCCGCCACGCTGCGAGGGTGCGGGACGGTCCGTACCGGAATGCCACGATTCCTATCACGCTCGGTTGCCGTGACTGCGGGGAGGGTGACGTCGCCCGCGCCGGAACGTGTGATATGGGCCCGGTACGGCGCGCACACGGAGCGTGGCGAGAGGCAGCTCACACCCCCCGGGCGTAACTTCTCGCACCCTGATACGTCTTAGGTTGGTAGTGCGGCAGTTTTCCGAGGGACGGAGACGCGACGAACGGCAACGCGTCCCCGTGCCTCCACTGCCGCCGACGGGGCTCCGGCGGGCCCCGGGTCGGCCGTCGAATCGACGGCCTTCGCGCACGGCGCCGGGGTTGTGGCGGGCCAGGGACGCTTTGAGCGGCCGTCCCGGGTTGCGGCCGGCCCCGGAGTCGTGCGCCGTACGATCCCGTCCCCGCGGGAACGATCCGCACGGCTCCACCGCGCGGGGACGCACGAGGGCCCGGCCGCACACGTGCGGCCGGGCCCTTCGGGGTTCTGCGTCAGCGCTCGCCGAGGGCGACGTAGTCGCGGATGGCGGTGCCGGTGTAGATCTGGCGCGGACGGCCGATGCGGCTCGTCGGGTCGTTGATCATCTCGTGCCAGTGGGCGATCCAGCCGGGCAGCCGGCCCAGGGCGAACAGCACGGTGAACATGCTGGTCGGGAAGCCCATGGCGCGGTAGATCAGGCCCGTGTAGAAGTCCACGTTCGGGTAGAGCTTGCGCGAGACGAAGAAGTCGTCCTTGAGCGCGTGCTCCTCCAGCTTGAGCGCGATCTCCAGCAGCTGGTCCTGCTTGCCCAGCTGGCCGAGGACCTCGTGCGCCAGCAGCTTGACCTGCGCGGCGCGCGGGTCGAAGGCCTTGTAGACGCGGTGGCCGAAGCCCATCAGCTTGACGCCGGCCTCGCGGTTCTTGACCTTCGTGATGAAGGCGTCGACGTCGCCGCCGTCCTTCTGGATGCTCTCCAGCATCTCCAGCACGGCCTGGTTGGCGCCGCCGTGCAGCGGGCCCCAGAGCGCCGAGATGCCGGCCGAGATCGAGGCGAACAGGTTGGCGTGGCTGGAGCCGACCAGGCGCACGGTGGAGGTGGAGCAGTTCTGCTCGTGGTCCGCGTGCAGGATCAGCAGCTTGTCCAGCGCGTTCACGATGACCGGGTTGAGCTCGTAGTCCTCGGCCGGGACCGCGAAGGTCATCCGGAGGAAGTTCTCGACGTAGCTCAGGTCGTTGCGCGGGTAGACGAAGGGCTGGCCCATCGACTTCTTGTAGGCGTAGGCCGCGATGGTGGGCAGCTTGGCCAGCAGGCGCACGGTCGACAGGTGGCGCTGGGCCGCGTCGAACGGGTTGTGGCTCTCCGGGTAGAAGGTGGAGAGCGCACCGACCACCGAGGACAGCATGGCCATCGGGTGGGCGTCGCGCGGGAAGCCCTGGAAGAACCGCTTGACGTCCTCGTGCAGGAGCGTGTGCTGGGTGATCTCGCGGTTGAACTCGGAGAGCTGGTCCGCGTTCGGCAGCTCGCCGTTGATCAGGAGGTACGCGGTCTCGATGAAGCCGCCCTGCGCTGCGAGCTGCTCGATCGGGTAGCCGCGGTACCGCAGGATGCCGTTGTCGCCGTCCACGAAGGTGATCGCGGACTTGTAGGCGGCGGTGTTGCCGAAGCCGTTGTCCAGGGTGACCAGGCCGGTCTGCGGAAGCAGCTTCGAGATGTCGAAGCCGGCGTTGCCCGCAGTGCTCTCGACGACGGGGTACTCGTACTCGCCGTCCTGGTACCGCAGTACTACCGAGTTGTCGCTCACGTCTTCCTCACCGACGAAATGAATCCTCTTCCAAGGTGCCCTGACTGTCTCTACCATCCCCCATCTGGAGGACAGCCGCGCACCCGGGGTGGCCCGAAAGGGCCCTCCCCTACAAAACCTGCCGCCGCAGCCGGTACGAACCGGACAAGATCGGCGCCATCCTAGGCTCTGCCGTAAATCTCTTCACGTCAAGAGAACATTAGAGGCAACCATCCTGTTGGATAATCATCCAGTGGCAAGTCGATGATCGAGCGCGGCGTGCCTCCGACCTGCGCTGACGGCCCGGACGGCCTGCGCGATCGCCTTGCGTGACCCCACCAGCACCACGAGTTTCCGTGCCCTGGTCACGGCGGTGTACAGGAGGTTTCGCTGGAGCATCGTCCAGGCGGACATGGTGACCGGAATCACCACCACCGGATACTCGCTGCCCTGCGAACGGTGGATCGTCACCGCGTACGCGTGGGCCAGCTCGTCCAGCTCGTCGAAGTCGTAGGGCACCTCCTCGTCCTCGTCGGTGAGCACCGTCAGCCGCTGGTCGTCCACGCTGAGGGCGGTCACCACACCCACTGTGCCGTTGAAGACCCCGTTCCGCCCCTTGTCGTAGTTGTTGCGCACCTGCGTGACCTTGTCCCCCACGCGGAACGTCCGCCCGCCGAACCGCCGCTCCGCCACCCCCTCCCCGGCCGGCGTCACCGCCGCCTGCAACAGCGTGTTCAGGTTCCCCGCACCGGCCGGCCCCCGGTGCATCGGCGCCAGCACCTGGACGTCCCGCCGCGGATCGAACCCGAACCTCTGCGGGATCCGCCGCGCCACCACGTCCACCGTCAGACCCGCCGCCCGCTCCGCGTCGTCCTCCGCGAACAGGAAGAAGTCCGGCAGACCGTCCGTCAGCGGCGGCCTGCCCTCGTTGATCCGGTGCGCGTTCGTCACCACGCCCGACTGCTGCGCCTGCCGGAAGATCCGGGTCAGCCGCACCGACGGGACCGGGCCGCCGTCCGCCAGCAGGTCCCGCAGCACCTCGCCCGCGCCGACCGACGGCAGCTGGTCCACGTCCCCGACGAACAGCAGGTGAGCCCCCGGCGGCACCGCCTTGACCAGCTTGTTCGCCAGGATCAGGTCCAGCATCGAGGCCTCGTCGACCACCACCAGGTCCGCCTCCAGCGGCCGGTCCCGGTCGAACGCGGCGTCCCCGCCGGGCTTCAGCTCCAGCAGCCGGTGCACCGTCGACGCCTCCGCCCCGGTCAGCTCCGCGAGCCGCTTCGCCGCCCGGCCGGTCGGCGCCGCCAGCACCACCTTCGCCCGCTTCGCCAGCGCCAGCGTCACGATCGACTTGACCGTGAACGACTTGCCGCAGCCCGGACCGCCCGTCAGCACCGCGACCTTCTCCGTCAGCGCCAGCCGCACCGCCTGCTCCTGCTCCGGCGCCAGCTCCGCCCCCGTCCGCTTCGCCAGCCACTCCAGCGCCACCGGCCAGTCCACCCCCGCGAACCAGGGCATCCGGTCCGCGTCCGAGCGCAGCAGCCGCAGCACCTGGTTGGCCAGCGAGATCTCCGCCCGGTGGAACGGCACCAGGTACACCGCGGTGATCGGCTCGCCGCCCTCCCCCGGCACCGACTCGCGCACCACCCCCTCCAGCGCCACCAGCTCCGCCAGGCAGTCGATCACCAGCCCCACGTCCACCTGGAGCAGCTTCACGCCGTCCGCGATCAACCGCTCCTCCGGCAGGTAGCAGTGCCCCTGGTCGGTGCTCTGCGACAGCGCGTACTGCAGCCCCGCCTTCACCCGCTCCGGGCTGTCGTGCGGGATCCCCACCGCCTGCGCGATCCGGTCCGCCGTCAGGAAACCGATGCCCCACACGTCCGAGGCCAGCCGGTACGGCTCGTTCCGCACCACCCCGATCGAGCCGTCGCCGTACTGCTTGTAGATGCGCACGGCCAGCGAGGTCGACACCCCCACCCCCTGCAGGAAGACCATCACCTCCTTGATGGCCTTCTGCTCCTCCCACGCCGCCGCGATCTTCTTCGTCCGCTTCGGCCCCAGCCCCGGCACCTCGATCAGCCGGCCCGGCTCGTTCTCGATCACCTCCAGGGTGTCCACCCCGAACCGCTCCACGATCCGCTCGGCGAACCGCGGACCGATCCCCTTGATCAGCCCCGACCCCAGGTACCGTTGGATGCCCTGGATCGTGGCCGGCAGCACCGTCGTGTAGTTCTCCACCGTGAACTGCCGCCCGTACTGCGGGTGCGAGCCCCACCGCCCGTGCAGCCGCAGCGACTCCCCGACCTGCGCGCCCAGCAGCGCCCCCACCACGGTCAGCAGGTCGTTCGCACCCCGGCCGGTGTCCACCCGGGCCACCGTGTACCCGGTCTCCTCGTTGGCGTACGTGATCCGCTCCAGCACCCCCTCCACCTGGGCGAGCTGGCGCTGCGCGGGTTCCTGTCCCGCCTGCGGCTGCCTGGCCACCGGGACCCCCTTCGACCGGTACGGGCGGACCATTCCGCTACGCACCGTACCGTCCCGGTCGGACACGTCCGGACCGCTCCCGGACGGCACCCCTCCGGCCGCCGTCCGACCTCCGGCCGCCATCCAGCCGCCCCGGTCACGGCCCGTCACGGCCGTGACGGCCTGCCGTGCGGCCCACCGGTGCAGGTGCCAGGCTGGGAGGGGCGGGGGGCCACCGACCGCACCCGTGCCCGCACGGGCCCCGTCCGAGGAGCAGTGCCGCCATGCTCACCACCGACTACCGGCCCGGCGCCCCGATCTGGCTCGACCTCGGCAGCCCCGACACCCGGGCCTCCGCGGACTTCTACACCGCCCTGTTCGGCTGGTCCACCGACTCCGCCGGACCCGAGGCCGGCGGCTACGGCTTCTTCCGGCTCGACGCCCGGACGGTCGCCGCCTTCGGCCCCCTCGTCGAGGAGGGCTCCCTGCCCACGTGGACGGTGTACTTCGCCACCCCCGACGCCGACCGCACCACCGAACTCGTCCGCCAGGCGGGCGGACGCGTCCGGTTCGCGCCCTTCGACGTCTTCACCGCGGGCCGGATGGCCGGCTACACCGACCCGACCGGCGCCGACTTCGCCGTCTGGCAGCCGCACGACACCCGCGGCCTCGACGTGGTCACCGCGGAGGGCAGCCTCTGCTGGACGGAGTGCTACAGCGTCGACGCCGAACGCGCGAAGTCCTTCTACCGCGCGGTCTTCGACTGGCAGGAGCAGGACGTCCCGTTCGGCGAGGCGCTCTACACCGTCCTCACCCCGGCCGGCGGCGGCACCGACGACGCCCACGGCGGCATCATGCAGCTCGGCCCCGAGCACACCGCCCGCGGCACCTCGTCCCACTGGCTCCCGTACTTCGAGGTCCCCAACGTCGACGCCGCCCTCGCCATCGCGACCACCCTCGGCGCGACGGTCCGGATCCCCGCCATGGACGTCCACGGCGTCGGCCGGCTCGCCCAGCTCCAGGACCCGCACGGAGCGGTGTTCGCCGTCATCACCAGTGCCAAGCCCGGCGAGTGACGCGGAATCACCCCGGGAAGGGCCGTGAAGGGGTGCTACGGGCGTAGACAGGGGGTGGTGCGGGAGATCGGGGCCCCTATTCTCTGATCATGACCGAGACGACCGTTCTGACGATCCGCCGGGTGACGGAGGCCGATCTGCCGGCCATCGTGGCGATGCTCGCCGACGACCCGCTGGGCGCGACGCGCGAGAGCCCCGACGACCTCACCCCGTACCGCACCGCCCTCGACCGCATCACCGACGACCCGAACCAGCACCTGGTCGTCGCCGAACGCGCCGGCCGAGCCGTCGGCACGCTGCAGCTGACGCTCGTCCCCGGCCTCTCCCGGAAGGGCTCCACCCGCGCGATCATCGAGGGCGTCCGCATCCACGCCGACGAACGCGGCAGCGGCCTCGGCACCGAACTGATCGAGTGGGCGATCCACCGCTCCCGCGAACTCGGCGCCGACCTCGTCCAGCTCACCTCGGACGCCACCCGCACCGACGCCCACCGGTTCTACGAGCGGCTCGGCTTCGTACGGTCGCACTACGGTTTCAAGTACCGGCTCTGACGTCCGGGGAAACGCCCTGAAAAGCCCCTGGACATGCGAAAAGCCCCTGATCCGAATGGATCAGGGGCTTTTCTTGAATGATTGTTCGGCGGCGTCCTACTCTCCCACAGGGTCCCCCCTGCAGTACC
>NZ_JBHYWI010000161.1:0-7827 GCF_042751525.1 Kitasatospora sp. NPDC059408 | reverse complement strand
TCAAGGAACGGACGCTTCCTTCGAGCCGCCTTCCAGCGGGCCCTCCGGGCGCTTCGTTCTTTCGTGTTTCCAGCTTATCAGATGTTTTCCGCTCCATTTTCCGGAGTTTCATTCATCCGATTCGCTGGTGTCTTTCGGCGCTGTTGCCCCGTCCGACGTTCCAAACTCTAGCCGATCCCCGCTCCGCAAAGCGAATCCGGCCGAAGTCCGAATGCAATCCCGATAAACGCGTACACCGAATACGCATCGAGCCGAACGCGCACATGGCGAGCCCGACCCGCTTCGTACCGGGACGTGGTGTCTTTCGTGGATTTGGCCGCTCCGGGACCGTCCGCGCCGATGCGTGTCCGGTGCTCCCTGTCGAGCGACTCGGGAACACTACTCCGCCTCCACTCCCGAGGCAAAACGGCGGCTACGGTCCGCCGGTCGCCGTGCCGGCCGGGGCGAGCGCCTTCCACCGAGCGCCGGCGGCCGGTCGGCGCAACCCTGGTTGTGAGGCCTGAGTGCGCCGAGATCCGGAGAGGGCCCGAACAGCACCATGACGATTGACGAGACCGCCGAACGGGTGATCCCGCTGCCGCCCGACGTGGTGGCCGGCTATGCGATGGACTGGCGCCACGACGCCGAGTGGACCCAGGGCATCCGCGAGGCCCGGCTGACCCGCGAGGCCGACGAGGGCGGGTTCGGCGTCGGTGCCGAGGTCACCCGTACGGCGCACTTCCTCGGCAAGCGCATCGACTACGTGCTGCGCGTGGCGGAGTACGAGCCGCTGCGGCTGCTGGACATGGTCTCGGTCGCCGGTCCGATGCCGATGCACGTCACCTATCGCTTCGCCCCGCACCCCGGCGGCACCCTCGCCCGGATCCGGGTGCGGGGCGACGCCGGAGGCTACTACCGCCTGGCCGCGCCGATCATGGCGCGCAAGGTCCGCTCGTCCATCGCCAAGGACCTGGGCGACCTCGAACGTCGACTCGGTCCTTCCCGTTGGGCGACTGGATCCGAATAGGTGACCGTGGGCAGGTCCTCGCCGAGTCAGAGGACCTCGGTCTGCTGCGGGGTCACGCAGTGGGAGTACTCGCCGACCTGCACGATGTAGCCCTTCGGGGGCTCCAAGGACGTCGTCCACCAGATCCCGGTGACCTCTCCGACAGCATCCGCCGTCGCACCTGGGGCGTCCGACTCCATACGGATTCGGACGCGGGTTCCCTCGGGCAGGTCGCTGCGATAACGGGGCGGCATGCCGGGATGAAGTCCTCCCCGCGAGACCAGGAACTCCGGCCGCAGCCTCCAGGAGCTGCCGTCCTCGGTCTCCACCGAGTAGAGCGGTCCGACCCGGCCGTCGCGCTCGTCCGGCGCAATGGCACACCCGACGATCACACCACGGCTGCCCACGGTCTCCGGCCCGAGCCGGCCCAGTTCCGGGACGGGCGGGTGCGGCGTCGCCAGTTCCACCATCTCGCCGTAGACCAGCGTGGCCGGCTCGGGCCAGGGAGTCTCGTCCAGCAGCCACCGATGCCCGACCGTCATGAGCCCCTCCCGTTCATGGCCTCGGTGGACCCGCCACACCATATCCGCGAGGCGGTTGGCCGGAGCAGCCCGACCGGCTCTCCGGCCACACGCTCCCGAGGCCTCGGCCGGCCCGGCGCCGACCACCGTCGCGTCGGATCCACTCATCCAGGGAGTCACAAGCGTCCGAAGATCACCCCCCGCCGGTATTGAACACGTTCAAAGTGGCGCTACAGTGTTCCTCGACAAGGTTTTGAACGCGTTCGAAACGCGGAGGGGAGTAGTCCCGTGGACTACACAGTCGTCAGCTATGCCGTCTATCTGCCGATCGCCACCGGTGTGACGATCTGGGTGGCCCGCACGCTCAGCCGGAACGGCCGGATCTTCCTGGCGGACGTCTTCGCCGGGGACGACCGGCTCGCCGACGCCGTCAACCACCTGCTCGTGGTCGGCTTCTACCTGATCAACCTCGGGTTCGTCGCGCTCTGGATGCGCAACGACGAACAGGTGGGCGACGTCCAGGGCGTCTTCAACGCGCTCTCGTACAAGCTCGGCACCGTGCTGCTGGTGCTCGGGGCGATGCACCTCGGAAACGTCTACGTGCTGAGCCGGATCCGCCGCCGGGGCACGCAGGAGCGCGAGCCGATGGCGCCGTCGCGCCCGCCGGTCCCGGCGCAGGGCCACGTCACCCCGGGCCCGGCGTGACCGCCGGCCAGGACGCGCCGCCGCCCGTGCGGTGGCTCACCGTGCTCCACGATCCCGCCTGCCCGCTCTGCCGCGGCCTCACCGCCTGGCTGCGCGGGCAGCGGCAACTCGTCCCGCTGGAGTTCGTCGCGGCCGGCTCCGCCGAGGCCCACGAGCTCTTCCCCGGGCTCGACCACGACGCGTCGCTCGGCGAGATCACCGTGGTGGGCGACACCGGAGAGGTGTGGCGCGGCCACCACGCCTTCGTCGCCTGTCTCTGGGCACTGGCCGACCACCGGTCGCTCGCCCGGCGCCTCGCCACGCCGGCCGGTCTCCCGCTCGCCCGGGCCGCCGCCTTCGCGGCCGCCCGGATCCGAGCAGTCACCAAGGTGTCAGCGAGCAGCTGTCCGTCGGGAGAGTGTGACGTCCCCGGCTAGGGCCGCGGACGTGACCGGGGCGATATGGACAGAGGGCAGCCGCACGAGGGCTGCCCAAGAGACGACCGTGGAACGACGATTCCCCCTCCCGTCCGCCAGGTGATCCGGGCCGCCGGGCGGACGGGAGAAGCGTCAGGTGCCGGACGCCTCGGGCCGGGTCGGCGGCGGGCCGGGGCGTTGGTCCGCCCCCGGGACCAGAGGCGCCGAGACCGGGTCCGCTGGGACTGGGTCCGCCGGAGCCGGGGGTGCCAGGGCCGTGGCCAGTCCCGCTCGGCCGTCGATGGCCAGCTTCCCGTAGACGTTGGTGAGGTGGACCTCCACGGTGCGCAGGCCGACGAAGAGGTACTGGGCTATGCCGCGGTTGGTCATGCCCTGGAGGGCGAGGTCCGCGACGCGCCGCTCCGTCGGGGTGAGGGCGTTCACCCCGTGGAACGTGCGGGTGCGCGGACGGTCGCCGACGGCGCGGAGTTCCGCGAGTGCCAGGTCCACGAGCGGGGCCGCTCCGCACTCGTCGGCGACGCTGGCGGCCCGTTGCAGGCAGGTGCGGGCCTCGGGCAGTCGCCCGGCCTTCCGGGCGAGGATGCCGCAGTCGACGAGCGCCTGGGCGTACCGCAGGCGTGCGGGTGCGTCTTCGAGGAGGCCGACCGCCTCGCGCAGCAGTTCCAGCCCTTCCACGCCCCCGAGGACCACGCCCAGCGCGGTCAGGGCGGTGCCCACCGTCTCCGGCACTCCCCAGGCCCGCGCCAGTCCGAGCTCCTCCTCCGCCAGCGACCGGGCCGCCTCGCCGCGCCGCAGCGCCGCCTGGACCAGCGCCGCCTCGGAACGCCATGTGTGGAAGCCGGGGCCGGACATCCCGCGGGCGAGCGCTCGTTCACCGCACCGGAGGAAGTCGGCGAGGCCCTCGTCCAACCGCCCCTGCGCGACCCGCAGCCGGCCGCGGACCATCAGGACGTGGTCGTTGACCCAGTTGGCGTTCAACTCACCCGCGAGCCCGGCACGTCGGAGAAGATCCTCGGCTTCCTCCGGCCTTCCCCGCCGGATGAGCGAGTCCATCGACGTCGCGGTCGCGAAGACGGCGACGCTGTGCGCCGGCCCGATGTCGATCGCCCGCAGTTCCTCCAGTGCCGAGGCCGCGTCCGCCCGGCTGTCCGCGAGGCGCCCCACCCGTCCCGCCAGGTTCGCGCGCACGCTGAGCGCCTGGAGGCGACCGAGCGCGGAGCCGCGGGCCCGTGCCTGCCGCACGGCGGCGTCCGCGTGCTCCAGCGCCGCCACCGTCTCGCCGGCCGCCCGCAGGGCGACCAGGGCGTCGTAGTAGACGAAGGACTCGTCCGACAGCGGGTCCGCCCCCTCCCCCAGGGCCAGTTCGGCGAGGCTCACGACCTCCTCCGGGCACCGGCCGACCATGGCCGCGCGCAGGCTCAGCAGCGCGGCCAGCGGCCGCCGGACGCCGGTGTCCGGCGCATCGAGGACGTTCAGCTCCATCAGCCGCTCCACGGCGTCCGGGGCGGAGGCCAGGTTGGTCAGGGCGATGTGGATGCGGTCGATCTCCAGGCGCAGGGCGTCGGCGGGGTCCGCCTCCCGGATGTGTTCGCTGGTGCGCCGGAGGACCTCCAGCGCCTCCGGGTAGCGGTCCACGGCCAGCATCGCGCCGGCCAGTCTGCGCGCCACCTCGGTCCGCTCGACCGGGTCCTGCGACAGCCGGAGGCTGCTCTCCAGGCTTCGGACGGCCACCGGAACGCTGGAGGCGAGCTCCAGCCGGCCGAGCGAGGCCAGCAGCCCGGCCCGTGACTCCTCGCCGGTCTCCTCCCGCAGCGCACGCCGCAGGTACGCCGCGGCCGCTGCGGTCCGGCCCTCCTCGGCCGCCCCTTCGGCGGCCCGGGCCAGGACCTCCGGTGCCCACGCCTCGCCCCGGGGACCAGGCAGGAGGTGGACGGCGATCCGCTGCGCCGAGGCACCGCGCGCCCGCAGGAAGCGGGCGGCACCGCGGTGGAGTGCCATCCGCCGGCTGGGCAGCACCGTGGAGGCCACGGCCGCGGCGAGGGCCGCGCAGCCGAACGCCGTCCCCTCCTCCCCGGCGCGGGTCAGGTACTCGGCCCGCACCAGTGCGTGCAGGGCGTCCGCCAGCTGCGGTTCGGCGAGGCCGGTGGCCTCGACCAGCAGGTCGACGCTCAGATCTGCGCCGGGGCCTGCGCCGGGGCCTGCGCTCGGGCCTACGCCGAGGACGGCGGCGGCCGTCGCCACCGTCGCGGCATGCGGCGCCAGTGCCTCCATCCGCGCGAGCACGGCCGGGCCCACGTCGGTCGGGACGTACTCGGTGATCCGTGCCGCCAGGTCCTCTTCGGTGCGCCGAGGGTCGGTGTGCTGCGGGCCGGTGTGCTGCAGGCCGGTGTACTGCGGGCCGGTGTGCTGCACGTCAGTGTGGTGCGGGTCAGCGGCACGGAGTCCGCGCAGCAGGGCGCGGAGCAGCAGCGGGTTGCCGCCGGTGGCCTCCCGGCAGGCCGTGGTCACGGCCCGGCCCGGGTGCCTGCCGAGGACGTCCTCGGCCAGCGCCTCGACCGCGTCCTCGGCGAGGCCGCCCAGCGTCATCCGGTGCCGGAACAGCGGCACGACGTCGGCGAGGACGTCCGTGTTCGCGTGCGTCCCCTCCTCCCCGAGCGTGGCGAGGAGGACGAGGGGCAGCTCGGCACCGCGCCGGAGCACGTAGCGCAGCCAGCGCAGCGAACGGGCGTCGGCCCGCTGGAGGTCGTCGACGGCCAGCACCAGGCGCCTGCCGTCCGTCGCCCGGACCAACCGCCGGTACAGGTCGTCGAGCGCCACTGGTTCGGGGGCGGACACCCAGAGCGCGGCCGGTGCCGGTTCGGCCCACGGCGTCAGGTGGTCGAAGAACCGGCGGACCATGCCGAACGGGAGCTCGCGTTCGAGCGGATCGAGCGCCGCCGACAGCACGAGGACGTCCGGGTCCTCACGGACGCCGGCCAGTGCCTCCCGCAGCAGTTCCGTCTTCCCGCTGCCCCAGGCTCCGCCGAGCAGGACGGAGACGCAGCCGTCTCCCCCGGCGGCGAGCAGGTGCCGGAGCACCTCCGACTCGCGCGCGCGACCGCGCAGGACGGGCAGGACGGGCAGCGTGAGCGGCACGTCCGGCACGTGCGCCGCGGCCGCGTCGCCGAGATCGATCACTGTTGGGCTTGTCGCCATGTCACACCAGGGCTGTCCGTCTGCGGAGCGCCGCCGTCCTCCGAGGCCGGGGGGCCGCGGAGGAGCCGGGTGACGCTGTGGAACCGGAGCGGCGGAGGACGCGGCCACGCGCACCTCGCGCCACCACGACCGGACCGGGCCGCTCATGGGTCGATTCTCACCCGTGCGCGTCAACGTCTTGTCAACGTCCTGTCAGCACCCCATCGGCAACCGGTCGGCACCCCCGCCGGCGCCGTCGGCCGGGCTGCTCCTGCGGCGCGGGGCGCGTCCGCCCGACCTTTCGGTACCGCCCGTCATGTTCCGGTGGGCGGTGCGGCTCTAGCGTGGTGCGGCCGGGTGGTTCGCCGTCAGCGCCTGTTCAGGCGCTGGGAGCCCGCGTGCCGGCCGTGTCGGGTACGGGCCGGCCGGACCCGCCTCCGTCCCCCGCACCGCCGCCACGGGACCACCGCCACAGACCCACCCCGGCGACGTCCGAACCGGCAGGAGCCGGAGGACGCCGGAAGACGCAATGAGAAGCAAGAGGAGAAAGTCGTTGAGCAACGAGAGCCTGGCCAACCTGCTCAAGGAGGAGCGTCGTTTCGCTCCCCCGGCAGAGCTCGCCGCAGCGGCCAACGTCACCGCGGCCGCGTACGCGCAGGCCTCCGAGGACCGCCTGGGCTTCTGGGCCGAGCAGGCCCGCCGCCTGGACTGGGCCACCGAACCCACCCAGACCCTGGACTGGTCGAACCCCCCGTTCGCCACCTGGTTCGCCGACGGCACCCTCAACGTCGCCTACAACTGCGTCGACCGCCACGTCGAGAGCGGCCTCGGCGACCGCGTCGCCATCCACTTCGAAGGCGAACCCGGCGACAGCCGCTCCATCACCTACGCCCAGCTCAAGGACGAGGTCTCCCAGGCCGCCAACGCCCTGCTCGAACTCGGCGTCACCAAGGGCGACCGCGTCGCCATCTACCTCCCGATGATCGCCGAAGCCGTCATCGCCATGCTCGCCTGCGCCCGCATCGGCGCCACCCACTCCGTCGTCTTCGGCGGCTTCTCCGCCGACGCCGTCGCCTCCCGCATCCAGGACGCCCAGGCCAAACTCGTCATCACCGCCGACGGCGGCTACCGCCGCGGCAAGCCCACCGCCCTCAAACCCGCCATCGACGAGGCCCTCACCAAGGTGGACGGCGTCCAACACGTCCTCGTCGTGCGCCGCACCGGCCAGGACACCGCCCTCACCGAGGGCCGCGACGTGTGGTGGCACGAGATCACCGCCCGCCAGTCCACCCACCACACCCCCCAGGCCCACGAGGCCGAACACCCGCTGTTCATCCTCTACACCTCCGGCACCACCGGAAAGCCCAAGGGCATCCTGCACACCTCCGGCGGCTACCTCACCCAGGCCGCCTACACCCACCACGCCGTCTTCGACCTCAAGCCCGACACCGACGTCTACTGGTGCACCGCCGACATCGGCTGGGTCACCGGCCACTCCTACATCGTCTACGGCCCCCTGGCCAACGGCGCCACCCAGGTCATCTACGAAGGCACCCCCGACACCCCCCACCAGGGCCGCTTCTGGGAGATCGTCCAGAAGTACGGCGTCACCATCCTCTACACCGCCCCCACCGCGATCCGCACCTTCATGAAGTGGGGAGACGACATCCCCGCCAAGTTCGACCTCTCCACCCTGCGCGTCCTGGGCAGCGTCGGCGAACCCATCAACCCCGAAGCGTGGATCTGGTACCGCGAACACATCGGCGCCGGCAAGGCCCCCATCGTCGACACCTGGTGGCAGACCGAGACCGGCGCCATGATGATCAGCCCCCTGCCCGGCGTCACCGAGACCAAACCCGGCTCCGCCCAGCGCGCCCTGCCCGGCATCGCCGCCACCGTCGTCGACGACAACGGCACCGAAGTCCCCAACCGCTCCGGCGGCTACCTCGTCCTCACCGAACCCTGGCCCTCCATGCTCCGCACCATCTGGGGCGACGACCAGCGCTACATCGACACCTACTGGTCC
>NZ_JBHYWI010000160.1:0-8283 GCF_042751525.1 Kitasatospora sp. NPDC059408 | reverse complement strand
GACGGCGTGTCCGAGGAGTACCACGCCAAGGAGCTGCGCTGGAAGAACGTCTCCCAGGAGGTGCGCAACATCATCTCGCTGCTGCGCAAGACGCTTGAGGAGAACGACAGCACCGCGCAGCAGACGGTCGCCCGCGCCAAGACCGCGGTCGACAACATCGGCTGACACACGCTCGACACGGGGGGTAGGACGTGAGCGACGAGAATCCGGTGAACCCGGCCGAGGTGCCGGTCTTCACGGGCAACCTGGGCACTCTCGACGAGAAGGTCAAGTCGATCTCGACGGGCGGGGCGAAGATCGCCTCGGCCGCCGGGGACGTGCACACCAGCTTCGGCGCCCTGAGCGCGTTCTACAAGGCGCCCGAGGCCGACCAGCTGTTCGGGACGACGAAGCCGGTGTCGGACCTGGGCCTGAAGCTCAGCCAGGACGTCTGCACGATCTCGGGCGCGCTGGGGCAGTACTCCAAGGACGCGGCGCCGATCAGGGACAGGCTCAAGACCCTGAAGGACGAGGCCATCGCGTTCAAGGCGATGGCCGACAAGAACCACGACTGGCGCCAGGACGAGGACAAGGTCAAGGAGAACAACAACCGGCGCAACGACATCGCCGACGCCTGGACCCAGTTCCAGGGCGTCGAGCGGGACGCGTACGCCAAGATCGTCGCCCTGGTCGGCGGCAAGCCGCTGCGCGTCAACGACGGCTCCAACGCCGACGACATGTACGGCTACAACGCCAAGGACCTCAAGGACTCCAAGGACCTGCCCTGGGGCAGCGCCGTCGACCGCGACATCCCCTGGTGGGACTTGCCGGACCAGGTGATCGAGTTCGGCAAGGGCGTCATCATCGACGGCGTCTGGGGCACCATCAAGGGCCTGGGCACGCTGGTCGGCTTCGGCGGCTGGGACGCGTGCAAGCAGGCCTGGACCGGCCTCGCCAAGCTCGCGACGGGACTCGTCATCACGGGCATCCCGGGCGTGGGACCGGCGTTCTGGGCGATGCCGGACAAGGACCTGCCGTCCTGGCTGCGGGACTCGCGCACCGCCGTGAAGGAGACCGGCAAGGCGCTGGTGGCCTGGGACCAGTGGAGCTCGAACCCCTCGCGGGCGGCGGGCGCCGTCACGTTCAACGTGCTCACCACGGTGTTCACCGGCGGCGAGGGCGCGGCCGCGGAGGGCGCGGGCAAGGCCGGTCTCGCCGGGAAGGCGCTGTCCGTCGCGGGCAAGGTCGGCAAGGCCATCGACCCGATGACGTACGTCTTCAAGGGCGCCGGCTTCGGCATCTCCAAGGTCAGCGACGTCATGAAGGGCCTGAAGGGCATCACCGACTTCAAGATGCCCAGCATCAACCTCGACAAGGCGGTCTCCATCCCGGAGGGCGCCATCAAGCTCCCCGACGGCTCGTTCAAGCTCCCGCCCGGCGCCCAGATCCCCGAAGGCGCGATCAAGACCGCCGACGGCGGGATCAAGTTCCCCGAGAAGACCGTCGAACTCCCGCCCAACACCATCAAGTTGGAGCACGGCGGCAAGGTCGAGTACATGGACCCGCACGGCAACGTCTACGACGAGGCCGGCAACATCCGCCAGCACGGCGGCGAAGCGCCGAAGGAGAACTTCCCCGGCGACCACACCGGCGCGGACCACGACCCGGTCAAGCCCCACAACCCCGTCGTCCCGGCCAAGGCCAAGGTGCCCGAGATGGCGGGCGTCGGCGGCCGCGACGGCGTCATCAAGCTCGGCTCGGACCTCTCCGAACCGGTCCACGTCCCGGACCACGTGCCGGACCACGTCCCCGACCACCTGGCCCCCGGCGGCCACGCCCCCGACCACACCCCCGGCGGCCACGCCCCCGAGGGCCCCCGTAACGACCTCAACCCGTCCGGAGCCGGCCACGACGGCCCGGGCGCGGGTGGCCACGACGGCCCGACCACGGGCGGGCACGATGGCGCGGGCACGGGCGGGCACGACGGCTCGGGGACCGGCGGGCACGACGGTGCGGGCACGGGTGGGCACGACGGCACGGGCGGGCACGACGGCTCGGGGACCGGCGGGCACGACGGCACTGGTGGGCACGACGGCTCCGGAACGGGCGGCCACGGCCACCAGAACCAGGGCAACGGCCCGCACCAGGGCGAGCCGGAGATCAGTCCGGAGCGGCGCAAGGAGCTGATGGACAAGCACGTCCGGCTGGCCAACGATGATCCGGCCTGGTTCGAGGAGCACTACCGGGTCGACAAGAACGGTGTCGTCAAGCGTCAGAGCATCGATGCCCTCGTCGACGGCGTCGAGCTCCCGCAGCTGGCGAAGGACGCCAACGGCCACTACGTCGCCACCCACGACCTCCCGAACGGCCCGAAGGCGACCACCTTCGGCAAGAAGACGTTCGGGCTCGACACCGTCCCCGACGGAGCCCTCAAGCCTCTCCGGGATGCCGCGATGGACCGCCGTGTGTCGGTGAACCTGAACAACGCGGAGATCGCGCTGCACGACGCGACGACTCCCGAGGCGAAGGCGAAGGCCCAAACGGCGGTCGACGCGGCCCGGAAGGCGTTCGACGACCGGCTCCCCGGGGTCAAGAACAACAGCAAGATCTCGGAGGAGTTCGGTCACCAGGTCGCGGTCAAGCACGTGATCCCGCACAAGTTCCCCGAGGCCGAGATCATCGACCTCCCCAAGACTCCCAACGGCGCGAACATGTTCGACGGGGCGTACAAGCTCCCCAACGACGAGTACCTCCTGGTGGAGGAGAAGGCCCCGTCCAACGGCCCCGACTGGCGCCAGGGGAAGGCCGACCCCGACCCGCTTAATCCGGCGGAGGACCACGGCGGCGCCCAGGGCATGCGCGTCCAGCAGGGCACCCTGCCCTACGTCCGGACGATCCTGGCGGAGATGACCTCCCGCGGCGGACGGGACGCCGAGATAGCCAAGGATCTCCGTGCCGCGCTGAAGGCGGGAAAGCTGAAGTACGTGCTGGTCAAGGCCAGGGAAGACATCGCCGGCGCTTACGATGGCGGCGTGATGGAACAATTCCACCTCTAACCTGAGGACATCAGATGACAACGCGCGTTCCGCGCCACGAATTCCGCACGGACAATGCGGACCAGGCCATGGCACCGGTCATCGAGTCCGCCAACGAGGCCGTCGACGGCATCGAGACCTCCGAGTACGACCGTGCCGATGCGCTCGACATGACGCTCGCCGCGGCGGACTGGCGCTGCGCGAAGGACCCCAGGGCCGGTGCCCTGGGGACCTGGGAGGCGTGGGTGCTGGCCATGCAGACCGGGTCCGCCCTGTTCGCCGCCGGCACGGCGAAGGACGGCCCGGTGGAGTGCCGGGTCGGCGTCGAGGGCGAGGTCCGCAAGCTTCCCGCGACCGGGCCGCAGGACTACCTGAACGCGGGCAGCTGGCTGAAGGCGTTCTACCTCGCGGTGATCTGTCGCGAGGACGACCGCATCGACCAACTCGCCCAGGTGCCCGTCGAGTTCCTGCGCGCGTCCGGGATGGAGTTCGACGAATACGTCTACCACTGGATCCGGGCGCTCCAGCTCGCCTGGTCCGGCGATCCCCAGACCTGGGAATCCCTCGTCGCCGCAATCAAGGGAACGGCTCCGGAGGACGCGCGGATCGCCGGCGCCGAGTTGATGCTGAAGATCCTCTACCCGCCGCTGGAGCTCTTCCAGCTCTACCTGCGCCGCGAGGGCGAGGCCTTTAACAAGTCCCTGGCCGACGCCCTGACTTGGCACAAGGAGTACTGGACCGCGAACGAGGCCCGCTCGGTCAACGCCACCGGCCTGGTCGCCCTCGCCCCGCTCGCGATCGCCTGCCTCGCCCACGACGCCGACATGCCCGTCGACGTCGAGTCGGAGTACCTGCCGCACCACCTGCTCCGCCGTGGCTGGGTCGGCGAATTCCCGACGTAGACCCCGGGGAAGTGCCTGTCGGCCCGACCACCGAAATGGTGGTCGGGCCGGCGCGGCTTTCGGCCCGTTCGAGCGGTCAGGACTTTCCCGAGGCTGTCGCCCGGGCGTCGAGGGCGTCGAGCGCGGACCGTTCGAGCTGGACGACCGGCTCGGTGCTCAGGTGGTCCTGCCACGTCCCGAGGGGGACGCGCAGGGTGGCGAAGTCGGCGACCCGGTTCTCGATGACCAGGCACCAGCCTCCCCGCTCCAGCATCAGCAGCAGCGGCTCGAAAGGGTCGGGCAGATCGGGCAGCCGCACCGTCGACGTGTCGAGCAGTGCCGCCCAGCGCAATGCGGCGCGGCACACGCCCTTCGCCCGGATGTGCCAGACGTTTGCTTCCAGGAACGCATCGAGTTCGGCGGCGAGCTCCGCGTCGATCCGGACGTGCGGGTCGACGTGCACGGCGAGGTCGACGAAGGGCCAGTTGCGGTCGGCCTGGTACGCCTGTGCCCAGAGCGCCGAGCGGCGGAGGTACTCGCGGAACAGGCGCGAGCGCGAAGGGGCGTGGGCGTAGGCGGCATCCTCGTCCCACCAGTCGATGGCGGTGAGACGGTCGAGCGTTGCCCGGGCTCGATCGCTCTGCGTCATCGGTCCTCCTCGTGGGCCTGCTTGACGCGCTTGATGAAGGCGTCGGCTTCGGCCCTGGTGATCTCGACGTGGTCGATGTCGTTGTGGCCGAGGTAGTAGAGGCGGAAGTATTCGGTCGGCTCCCAGCGGAGGTTGCGGGTGTAGGCCTCGTCGTAGTCGATGCCGTCCGCCGAACTGCGGCGCGCGATTCCGCTGGGGTTCTCGCGGGATTCGCCGCTGTGGAGCTTCGCGTAGTAGACGAAGCCGCTGAGGACTTCGACGTCGGCGCCCTGGTCGGCGAACCACCGCTGGAGGGCGACGCCGTCGAGTTCCTGCTCGGTGTCGCCGGTGACGACGGTGATGGGGCCGAAGAGCGTGCCGGACAGGCCGCGGAGCACGGTGTGCTCGTCGACGGTGACGATGAACGAGGTGTTCGCCGTGGTGGCGTCGGACAGATCGGCGCCGCGCAGGTCGACCTGGAGGAGGGTGGCGTTGGTGAGGTCGGCGCGGCGGAAGGTCGCGGCGGTGGCGTCGACGTCGATCAGGGAGGCGGAGGTAAGGCTTGCGCGGTCCAGGCAGGCGGAGCGCAGGGCGGCCCCGTCCAGGGTGGCCCTGACCAGGACGGCGCGGGTGAGGTTCGCGCCGGTCAGGTCGGCCTTCTCCAGGCGGGCGTCCCAGAGCCCCGCATCGGCCAGGGAGACGTCGGCGAGCACGGCGCGCGTGAGCAGTGCGCCGTCGAGGTGTCCTTCGGAGAGGTCGGCTCCGCGCAGGTCGAGGCCGGTGGCGTCCAGCGGCTCGCGGTTCGCTGCCGTCACCCAGGCACCGAGGCGAGCGGCGGCCTCCTGGTCCAATGGCAGGCTCTTCGTCGACCACGCGGCGCGGTTGCGCAGTGTCGCCAGGGCGACCGGGCCTTTGGTGTCCTCCGGTGCGCGGCCGGTAAGTTCGGTGAGCGCCCGGATGGGTGACAGCTTGCGGTCGTGGGCCGAGCTCAGGCGGTCCAGCCAGGCCTGGGCGGCGCGATAGCGCTCCTCGTTGTCGACGTCGACGGGCTCGAAGCTCGCGGCGTTCTCGGCTTCGGCCGCCCAGAGGTAGCCGAGTGTGCCGTGCTCGTCGGCGATCTGGACGAACCGCACGTCGCCGTCCGTCGTGCGGCGGTAGTCGCTGCCCTCGTAGCCGGGTGTTTGAGTGAACCTGCCGTACCGGCGGAGCAGTTCGAACCGCGACCACGTGTCGGACGGGGCCCCGTCCCGGTCGAAGTGGGGGTCGACGCCGGTTTCGGTCGGTGTGCCGAAGTACGTCGGGTCCTCGGGGTCCATGTCGGAGCCGAGGGCTTCGGTGAGCTCGGCGAGGGCAGCGGCGAGCCGGGGCGCGTTCGCCTCGTGGACGGCGGGCTGGGGTCGGCCTCTGAGGTCGAAGGGCAGCCAGGCGTCGGAGAACGTCGTCAGGTCCACGGCCGCGAAGTCCGTGTACGTGGACACCGAGAGACGGAACAGGCCTTCTGTACGGACGTCGCCCGCAGGGCTGAGCAGCATGCCGGCCGGGGAGATCGTGGCGTCGACGGAGCCGATCGGGCCCGGTCGCAGGGCGGAGCGGACCACGGCCGCCAGTTCCTCGGGTGAGCCGTTCGCGGGGAGCTCGCCCTCGTACAGCTTCTCGCACGGCTTGCCGGACTCCGCGACGGTGAGACGGATCCTGGGTTCGCCGGTCACCAGCCGGTGAGAGGCGAGGACGGCCCGTGCGGTGAGCAGATCGGTGAGGCAGCGGAGGAGCTCGTCCTCACCTTCGATGAAGTCGCCCCAGGTCCAACGGGCGACCGGCGTACTGGCGATCACGGTGCCACCTCCGGTGTGAACGTACGAAATCCGATGGCCCGACCGCCGGAGTGGTGGTCGGGCCATCGGGCGTCCATGAGTCCCGGAGGTCAGCTCTCCTGGGACGGGCTGCTGAGTGCCTGCTTGACGCGCTTGATGAAGGCGTCGACCCCGGCCCTGGAGATTTCGGCATGGTCGATGTCGTTGTGGCCGAAGTAATACCGGCGCAGGTATTCGGTCGGTTCCCAGCGCAGGTTGCGGGTGAAGGCCTCGTCGACGTCGATGCCGCCGACAACGCGGCGTCGCATGACCCCGTGGGGATTTTCCCGCGTGTATTTTCCGCTGAACATCGCGTAATACGTGACGGGTTCGCCGCTGAGTACCTCAACCTCGGCGCCGCGTTCGCTGAGCCATTTCTCGAGGGCGACGCCGTCGAGTTCCTGCTCGGTGTCGCCGGTGACGACGGTGACGGGGCCGGACAGCGTGCCGGACAGACCGCGGAGCACGGTGTGGTCGTCCACGCGAACCTTGAACGAGGTGTTCGCCATGGTGGCGTCGGACAGGTCGGCGCCGCGCAGGTCGACACGGAGGAGGGAGGCACCGGGGAATTCGGCGTTCCGGAAGGTGGCCTCTCGGGCGTCGACCCCGTACACCGAGGCCGACGTCAGGTCGGCGCCGTCCAGGCATGCGGACCGCAGCGTGGCTTCGTCCAGAGAGGCCTTGACCAGGCTGGCGCGGGTGAGGTTCGCGCCGGTCAGGTCGGCGTTCTCCAGGTTGGCGCGCCAGAGCTCCGCACCTGCCAGGGAGACGCCGGCGAGCACGGCGTAGGTGAACCACGCCGAGGTGAAGTCCCCGCCGGAGAGGTTGGCTCCGCGGAGGTCGAGCTCAATGGCCTCCAGAGCCTTGCCATCGGACGCCGTGACCCACGCGCCGAGCTGTGCTGCCGCGTCCTGGTCCAGGGGCAGGCTCTTCGGATACCACCTGTCAGGGATACCAGATGACACGATCGCCCCAACCCTTCTGTTCGATGACGGCCTTGAGGTCGTCGATGGCAGCCTGATTAGCGTTGCGCATATCCAGGATGACGATTCGGCCCTTTTCGACGATTTGATCGTCGAGCTTTTCGACGAACTTTTCATTGTGAGCTGGGTTGTAGGCTCCGCCGAACGGCTTGCTCCGGTCGCGCTGATTGTTCAGCGGGGGCCAATCCGAGTGCACGCCCTTGATGTCATAGTACTCACCATTACTCGGCACATAGAACTCGCCGAGGCCTCGCTCCGGGGGACGCTGCATGTCGGGGGGAAGCTTGCCCTGCTCGCGCAGGTCCAGCCCGACCCGGGCCTCGTCGCTCGAACCCGGGTTGACCTTCCAGCTCTTGTCCGGGTCCTTCTCCAGCTCGCTGAAGTCGTCCGGGAAGCGCTCTTCGAGCTCCTTGAGGCGCTGCTCGATCGCGATCTTTTCCTGCGGGGTCAGTTCGGTCGGCGGCGTGTTCGGGGCTGCCTCGCCGGCAGCGGGGGGCTGCTGATCGCCGTCGTGGCCGCCGGTGGTCGGGTGGTCCGAGTCGCCGGTGTGGTCGCCAGTTCCGGTGTGGTCACCGGGGGTGTGGTCGCCACCGCCCGTGTGGTCTCCCGGAGTGTGGTCGCCACCGCCCGTGTGGTCTCCCGGAGTGTGGTCACCGGGGGTGTGGTCCGTGCCGTTGGGGGTGTGGTCTCCGTCGGGCTTGGGGTGTTCGGTGCCGGGGTTGTGGCCGGTGCCGTGGGGTTCGTGGGTGGTGCCGGTCGGGATGTCGTGGACGGGCTCGGTGGGGAGCTTGATGTCGGCGGCGCCGTCGGGGACGTGGACCTTGCCGAAGACGTCGGCCTGTTCGGCCTTGATGACATCGAGCTCGTGGGGGGTGAGGCCGGGGAGGCGTTCCTTCTCGTAGAGGACGTGGCCGTCCATCTTGGCCT
>NZ_JBHYWI010000159.1:0-8319 GCF_042751525.1 Kitasatospora sp. NPDC059408 | reverse complement strand
GGTTGAGGGGTATCCGCCCACGTCACAACACGCGACAGCACCCCACACGACAGCAGCACGCGACAGCAAGCGCGACAACCCCCACCCACCACCAGAACAGCGCCAGGACGGCCTGCTGGAGGTCCTCCAGGGCGGCCTGACGGCCACCCAGCCCTCCGGCCCAGCCAGGCCGAACCAGGGCGCAGCAAGGCGAGCAACGGCGCAGCCCGGCGCCCGGCCCGAGCACGCACGGACCCAGCCCGGACGACGGCACAGCAGGACCGAGACAGCCGCGCAGACCCGAACGGCGGCCGCAACGACGCCGAGGCGGACAACGACCGCAACAGCCGCCCACAGGCCCCACAGAACGCCCCGCCACCAGGGAGAACAGCACCCCAATGACACAACCCCACAACCCCCACAGCCCCGAACGACGACCGGGACGGCGGCGCACGGCCGCCGGGACGGCGGCGCACGGCGGCGACCGAGCAGGGCACAGCAGGCCCGGACGACGCGGAGGCCCGGCGGCTCCACCCCGGACGAAACCGAACACCCACCCCCGACACCACCCCCACCACCGCAATTCCAACCCCAATTCAGACCACCACCGGCAACCAATCCGCCAAAACAACCGGGAGGAACACCCGGCGGAATTCACCCCCGAAAACAACCCACAACACCAAGCCGACCCCCCAAGCAGGCCGACCCGACCCCCAACCCCCACCCACCACCACACACAGTCACCAAACCCCGCCCCGACACCCACCCCGCCACCACCCCGACAGACACAACCAAAGGTCCAGACAACCAGGCATGAGCGGCCATTCCACGCCCACACCCGCCAACAGGTCACACCCAGCGGCCCCTCACCGGGTAGAGCTTCGCGTGCAGCACCCGGTCCTCCCACCACGGATCGTCCGGAGCGGACACCAGCGCGGCGACCTGCTCGCGCTTGGTCGGGGCGGGCAGCACGAGCGGGCCCAGGTTCTTCTCGGCGCGGTCCCGTGCGCACTGCGGGCACTCCAGCCGGTCGGGGCCGGCCTTCTCCCGCAGCTCCAGCTTCGAGCCCTCCTTGCCGCCGATCGAGCCCCGGCACGTCCAGCACGGGCGCAGCGCGGCGTTCGCTGCCCGGGCGGCTTCCAGCTGTTCTTCGGCCTCCCGTTCCAGGCGCTCCATGTGTTCCTGGTGGCAGGGCCAGCAGCGGCCGCCGGGGCGGCGGGTCCACTGGCGGCTGCCATGCACCCAAGTGCTCTCCTCCTTGGGGACGTTGCCGCAGTCGGCGCAGGCGAGGGTCTGCATCAGCTCGCGGTGGTCCTGCTTGGCCTTCTTCTCCCGGGCGGCCTGGCGCTGGTCGTAGGCGGCGCGGTTGTTCGGGTTGTCCAGCGCCTCGATCAGGGAGTGCCGTCCGTCGCGGCCGTAGCGCCACCAGATGGGTCCGAGCGGTCCGTGTTCGGCCAGGGCCTCCAGGGTGGTGGCGATGATGGGCACCGCGTCGTTGTACTCGCGCCAGCCGTCGTCGTTGTAGTCGCGGACCACCTTGCACCACCGGCCGAGCCAGCAGTCGGCGGACAGGTCCGCGACGGCCTGCTGCCGGTTGGCCAGGGCGACCGGTCCGGCGTCGGTGACGACCAGGGCGACCGGCGGGTACCCGGGCCGGGCGTGGCCGGGCCAGGTTCGGCGCCACCAGTGCACCGTCCGGTCGGCCGGCTCCTGGTCGGCGAGGGCTGGGTCGTTGTCGCGGACCTTGGTGCGGAACAGCTCGCGGTACCGGGGGAACTTCGCGGCGACGTCGGCCGGGGCCATGGTGGAGCGGTCGACCTCGACCATCAGCACCGGCACCCCGATCTCCGGGGCCTGCCACACGCCGTCCGGGCGCACCTTCCGCTTGCCGCCCGGCAGCAGGAACTCGGTCTCGGTCGACCAGGAGCGCACCGTGCCCACCCCGCCCGCGGCCCCGGGCGCGCTGCCGCCGAGGACGAACGCGGCGATCGTCTCGTTGACCGCCATCGCGTGCTGAGCGCCGGAGCGGCCGGCGCCCCGGGCGGTGCCGCCCATCTCCGAGCGGACCATCCCGAGCACGGAGGCGGCCGCGTCCAGCCCGGCGGCGCCCTCCAGCCGCCAGGTCTTGTGCCGGTCCTTCGTGTTGCCGTCCGAGGCGACCAGGCCGTGCAACGCGAGGTCGCGCAGCGCCTGCCGGATCACGGTGTTCGACGCCGCCTGCGGGCGCAGCATGCGCTGGAGCTGGTCGGCGGTGGCGACCTTGAGGACGCCGAGCGCGCCGAGGACGTCGGAGCGCAGGGCGTTGGTCGAGCTGTTCGGGTTGGCGGCGCCGCGCCGGAACGCGGTCCGTCCCGGCCGGGACGGCTGCGGCGGTTCGACGGCGTCGCCCTGGTCGTCGTTGTCGTCGGGCTGGGCGGGGCTCTGACGGGTGCTCACGGACGTCTCCCGGTGGTCGTGGTCGGCTGCTGCCTCTGAGGGATATCCGGCGTTCCTGACAGCCGCCAAGCCTGTTCCGGGCCCGCGCGCCGCACCCTCTCCAACCGCCCCTGATCCGGCCCCGCCGCCACCCACCGACCAGCGAGCGGCCGGCACCAGCCGGACGCGAGAAAAGGAAAAGCCCACCGCAGGTGCAACAACCCGAACCGACCAACCGACAACGCCACAACCACAAACCAAAACCAAAAGCAGAAAGACGGGAGAAGAGGGTTGCCAGAATGCGGCGGCGGCCCGGATTCGGGCACTGACCTGCTCGTTCTCCCGCATCCGGCGCGGGAGGGCCGGTAGGGGCAGCGGAGGGGGAAACGGCAGGGGGAACGGAAGCAGTCCGGCAAACTCACCAGGGCCACCAAGGTATTGGTGAGTTTCCTTGATGGGCCACCAAGGAAACTCACCAGGGCACCTTGATGGCCATCCCAGCAGGTCAGAGACGTGCCGATCGGTCCGACGAGGGCCCCGAGGTCGGGACTGGTTGGCGGACGGGATTACGGACCGCATTTCGGACCGGTAAGAACGCGGGATACCTTGATGGCGGGAGTTATCAGATCGTTATGGACTACCAACCTTGATGGTGAGAAATCCGGTGAGTTTCGTGGGGTTCCATTCTCCGAGCACGGGATAAGCCCGTGCTTCGGAATGAGGGAGCACCTTCGTGCACGGGGATCTGGAGACCGACCACGACGTTCTGGTCACGCTTCACCGCTTCACGCTGGCGACTGCCGAGCAGCTCCACCAGCTGCACGGCGGAGCCGCCGGGATCAAGCAGACCCAGAAGCGGCTGACCCGCCTGTACGCCGATGGCCTGGCCGAGTTCGTGACCCTGCCGCAGGCCGGCCGGGCGAAGGCCTGGCACCTCACCGCCCAGGGCGCAGCGGTGGCGGCGACCTTCCCCGAGGCCCGCCGCGCGGAGGCCCAGACGCTGGACGGCGAGCAGTTCGCCGTGAGGCACGGTCGCGAGCACCTGCTCGACGTCGGCCGGATCCACGCCGCCTTCGTGGCCGACGCCCGGGAGCGCGGCGAGGACTGCGGCCCGCTCGACCTCCTGCCCGCCCGGGCGCTGCCCACTGGCGAAGGCGGCGGTGTGTACCGGCCCACCGCCGAGCTCGCCTACACCGCCGGCACCGGCGAGGAGCGCCGCCGCCTGCGGGCGTTCGTCGAGCGCCACCGCCCCGGTGTCGGCGCCGAGGAGACCGCGGCACAGCTGGCGGCGTGCGCCCGGGTGTGGGAGCAGGCGGGCCCGGACGGGCGGGGCCGGGCGTGGGAGCGGCGCTGGCGAGCGTTCCCGCGGCTGCTGGTGGTCCTGGTCGGCACGGCGGCCGCCGGGGTGCGCGGCGCGGTGGCGGATCTGCGGCTGGCCGCCGAGGAGAACCCGGCCGTCACCGAGATGCTGGCCGCCGTCCCGGCCGGCGCCGCCCGGATCGAGGACCTGGTCCAGCGCGGGCCGTCCGCGCCGATCTGGCATCCGCTCAGCGGCACGGGCGGGCGGGCGTGCGGGTGGACCGAGCTGTAGGCCTGACCGGCACCCGCACCTTGATGACCCGTCCAGGAACACCCGGGCGGCCTATCAAGGTACTCCGCAGACGGCGCCACCAATGCTTTGACCTGCGGCTTTTACCTGACCTCCAAGGTTTCCGGCCAGCGGGCGGGACGGTCTCCAAGGTATCTGGGGGCGCCTACCAAGGTGACCATCAAGGTGTTCACCAAGGCATTGGGGTGACCATCAAGGAATCGGCGAGACAGCCGGGGCAGCCGTCAAGGTACCGCCCGCCCACTCCGGGGCGACCATCAAGGTGGCCGGCGGGGCACGGTCGGGTGCGGATGACGCGCATGCCGTCTTCGGGAACGACCTCGACACTGCCGCGGTCAAGTACATCCGCGACCTGCGGCACGTCCTCACCCACCAGCGCGGCGAGCTGCGCACCGACGCGGCACGCGAGCGGTTCGCCTACCAGCCTGCCGGTGCGCCGGAGGAAGTCTTCCCCAGCCACCGAGTGGAGCTCGACAGTGCTCGTGCCCTGTAATGCCTTGACGAGCTGGCCGTCGTCGTCCGTGCCTCAGCCCCCGCCCTCCACCGCATCGTCTGGGGACGTCACCAACCACCTGCCGAACTGGTCGGGGCTAGCTGTATGACGCCCGTCCCGCTCTGAGGCGGCCGAGGCTCAACAGCCATCGAGGTGCCGGCGGAGCCTGCGGCCGCGTAACTACCCGGGCGCCGCGCCGCTGCCCGTCACAGCCGGTACGCCGTCGCCGAGGTGGCCGCTTCGTCGGCGCCGGTCGGCAGTGTGGGCAGTGGCCAGGCCGGGTCCGGTGCCCAGGTCGGCCAGCCGGCGGCGAACGGCCCGGTGCGGTCGTCCAGCATGGCGATCGCCCGGCTGCGGGCCTGCTCGATCTGGCGGTCCGCGTAGTCGTTGACCACGCCGAGGCGCCGCAGCTGGGCGTACTCCTCGGTGTCCTTCCAGTGGTGGCCCGTCAGGTCTGGGGTGATGACCAGGTCGAGGGCGAGGTCCATGGTGTCGATGCCGAGGCCGGGGTGGCGTTGGTAGGGGTGCTCGAAGTTCACGTACCAGCGCAGCGGCTCGTGGGTGGCGGCGTCCTGGAAGCAGTGCACGGAGAACCACTCGCCGGCCAGGAAGAAGCTCAGCAGCTCCGTGTTCTCCCAGCGGTAGGGGCCGAGCGTCCAGGTGCCGGCCGCCAGGTCGGCCAGGCCCTGCTTGCGGGTGGTGTCGTCGCCGGTGCGGGTCGAGGTGATCCAGGTCGTCGGGGCCAGGCTCTCGATGCCCGGCCAGTAGGCCAGGGTCAGCACGTGGCCGGTGTCGTCGATCACGCGCTGGGGCATCGCGGTCCACACCCGGCCGGCGTGGACGTCGCGGCGCACCACGGTGGTGCCGGGCTGGAACAGGCTGCTGTCGGTGTCGGTCACAGCGGCAGTCTGCCCGACCCCGGGGCCGGGGCCGGGCGGTTCACTCGAAGGGGTGACGGCGGGTCAGGGCTGGGGGAAGCCGTAGCGGCCGGCGGCCCAGCGATTCGGCGGCTGCGGGGCGTCGAGGCGCTTGCGCAGCTCCTGGACGGCCTGGGCGAGTTCTTCGCGGTCGGTGGCGTTGACCGGACCGTCCAGGACGGCGGAGACGTCGCCGAAGGTGCCATCGTCGAGGACGCGGCCCGCGCACAGCTGGACACGCTGGTACGGGGCGAAGGCGTCGATCCCGATCCACCAGCGGTCCGCGTCGTGGACCAGGCGCCGCTGGGAGGGCAGGTGCCCGAGGAGCACGCGGGCCTGCTCCTGCCAGCCGCAGACCTCGATGATCCACTCGGCTACCGGCTCGGGCCCCAATCGGATCGGCTGTGTCATCGGTCCACCCCTCCCTGGCGACAGTGCGTCGAGCCTATCCGCGGCCGGCCTCCAGGCGGTGGGGAACGGCCCGGTCGCCGGTCGCCGTGGACGGCTGGCCCCAGGTCGGGCAGGCGGGCTCGTGCCAGGTCGTCCGCACGACCATCCCGCCCGGGGTCAGGTGCTCGCTGGCCCAGGTCCGGCAGCACCCGCCGCTGCGGGCCGGGGCCGACGGCCGTCCGGCGCGGACTGGAGCAGCAGGAACGGGCGCGGCCGAACGGCGGGGGCGCGGGCGGCGCCTGGTCGAAGGTGTCGTCATGTCGCAGGCTCTGCCCACCGCGCTGCCGAGCCGAACCCCGCCGCCCCCCGAACGGCCCAGCCCCGACCGTTTCTAACCGGCCCCTGACCTGCACCAACACCCGAAACTCGCCGGTCGGCGCCCGGAACTCACCAGCGGCGGCGACCAAACTCACCACCGCCCCGAGGCGAAACTCCCCAGTGCAGGTCAGCAGGGGTGCCGAAACTCCCCGGCGCAGGTCAGCAGGGGCGCGCCGGGGTCAGGAGCGGCGCCACCAGGAGCCGCGCCGCTTCGCCTCGGCGGCCGCGGCTTCGGCGGCGGCCCGCTCGCGCTCGGCGGTTTCCCGCGCCTTCCGGTCGGCAGCGGCCTGGCGGCAGCCGACGCACAGCCCGTCGTCGCCCCAGGCGGCCCGCTCGCGCTCCTCCCACCGCTCGTCCGAGAACGGCGCCTTGCAGCGAGTGCAGGCCGGACGGCGGCGCTCGCGCTCCGCCTTCTGCCGTTCCTGCTCCCGTTCCTGGCGGGCCTGGTCGGCGGCGGCCTGCTCCGCGCGCAGCAGCTCGTCGCCGTCCGGGTTGGCCAGCGCCTGGTCGAGGGCGTGCCAGCCGCGGCGGCCGAACCGGTGCCAGACCGGGCCGTCGGCGCCGAAGCGGCGCAGCAGCGGCAGGGTGGTCGCCACGACCGGGAGGGCGCGGTGGTAGTTGCGGGCGTGGACGGCGTCGCCGCCGTACGCGGGCGCGTGCCAGATGTCCTCGGAGGCGGTCTCGACCTCGGCCATGCGGTGCAGCAGCCGCTGGTGGTCCTGCTTGGCCTTCTCCTCTTTCTGCTCCGGGGTGAGCGGCTTGGCTCCGGGTCGGGTGCGCTTGCGGCCGGCTTCCAGGACCAGGGCGACCGGCGGCAGGCCTTCGTGGCCGGTCGGCGGGTAGACGGTGGGCCACAGCCGCAGGTCGTGCGTGCGGGCCCAGGAACGGCGCAGCGAGGCCTCGAAATCCGCCTTGCTCTCGCCCTTCGCCGGGAGCTCGCACCAGGTGCGGTAGGAGGTGAGCTTCTCCACGAGCGTGCCGACGCCTTCGTTCTCGCGGTCGACCTCGGCCAGGAGCACGGGCACCTTCGCGCCGGGATCGCGCAGCACCAGGTCGGTAAACAGCGAGCGGCGGTGCGGGATCGCGTGCTCGACCTCGGTGGCGAACGCCCGGAGGTACCCGATGCCCGCGCGGGCGAGGAGGCCGGCGGTGGCGACGACGTCCAGGGCGTGCTCGGAGAACGCCGTGCCCGGGCCGTCGCGCTCGGGGCGCAGCGCGGACAGCTTCGCTCCGGCCGGGAGCAGTCCGGCGGCCTCCCGGCGGCCGGCTGCGGTCAGGGTCCACAGCTTGCGGCCGTCCGGCAGGCGCAGCTCCTGGCGCACCCTCCCGGCGTCCTCCAGGTCGCCGATGGCGTCGCGGGTCGCCCGGTCGTTGCGCTGCTGGGGCAGGACCAGGTGCCAGAGCTCCCGGCTGGTGGCGCGTTGGAACAGGGCGAGCGACACCAGGACCCCCTTCCTGACCGGCTGTGTCGAACCCCGCTTCCACCGCACCTCAGCAGCAGGGGGAAGAGGGTTGTCGCCACGCCCCAGGCCCCTTGACCGGGGCCGCTGGCCTGCGGAAACGGGCTGATCCGTCGTCGGGGGCACGGAGGTGCCGGTGGAGGTGTCGGTGGAGGTGGCGTCGGGCCTCTTGTCCCGGCCGGGCGAGGCCTTCGCGAGCCGGTCGGTCGGGTGATCGGCGCCCTGGTCGCCGTCGTCCGGGTCGGGCGCGGCGAGCGAGGTGGTGGACATCATTGGCCTTCCGTCAGCAGGAGACCGGAACCGGCGCGGTGGCCGGCCCCGGCACCCGGGCGAGCACCCGGACGCGGCCGACGATGCACACCGACCCCTTGTCCGCGGTCTGACCGACCCCCTTGTCCGCCCCCTTGACCAGCGTGTTGTCCCGCCCGATTCGCCCAGGTCTTGGGCCTTGTCCTCCCGGTATGTCCGTGACCGACACCACAGAGCATCAGTCGGCAGCGCGGGCGCCGGCCTTGCGGTGCGGGGCAAGGTCCGCGCGGTGCGGCGGTGCGGTGCAGACGCGCGGCGGACGCGCCGGACCCCTTGCCGAGTAGCCGAGGGGAATTTCACCCCTCGGCCCTCACAGAACCGTGCGTAACAGTCTCCCGTTACACGGCTCATGCCGCTCTGATCATCAGA
>NZ_JBHYWI010000158.1:6999-8975 GCF_042751525.1 Kitasatospora sp. NPDC059408 | reverse complement strand
GACCGGGGACTTCGCCACCATCCAGGCAGCCGCGCGCAAGCTCGGCATCCGCGGCCGCCGGGTCCGGGGAGCGCCCGGGCGCGGGCACGCCGTGCCGCACGCCGCCCGGGGCGTCCGCCTCGGGCGCGGGCGGGGGTGTCGCAGAGGCGCGCCGCATGACGCGCCCGCCGCCGGCGGCCGCCGCTCCGCGGGCCGCGAGCTCGCTGAGCCGCTCGTGCAGGGCGGCCGCGCCGGGCCGTTCGGCGGGCTCCTTGGCCAGGCAGGCCCGGATCAGCGGCGCGAGCTGCGGCGGCACGTCCGAGAGATCGGGCTCCTCGTGGACGACCCGGTAGAGCATGACCTCCGACGAGGCCCCGGAGCCGAACGGCGTGTCCCCGGTGAGCGCGTAGGCGAGCGTCGCGCCGAAGGCGAACACGTCGGTCGCGGGCGTGACGGCGACCCCGCGGACCTGTTCGGGCGCGAGGAAGCCGGGCGAGCCGACGGCGGTGCCGACGTGGGTGAGCGTGCTGGCCCCGCGCGACCAGGCGATGCCGAAGTCGATGATCCGCGGGCCGCGCGGCGAGAGCAGGATGTTGGAGGGCTTGAGGTCGCGGTGGACGACCCCGGCCTCGTGGACCTTCACGAGTCCGTCGGCGAGCGCGGCGCCGACCCGGGCGGCCTCCTGCCAGCCGAGCGGTCCTTCGTCGCCGACGCGCTTGTAGAGGGAGGGCCCGGGCACGTAGGCGGTGGCGAGCCAGGGGCGGTCGGCCTCGATGTCGGAGCCGACGACGCGCGCCGTGCAGCCGCCGCGGATGCGCGAGGCGGCGGCGATCTCGCGGGCGAAGCGGGTACGGAACTCCTGGTCCTCGGCGAGTTCGGCGCGGATCAGTTTGAGGGCGACCCGCTGCCCGCGCCGGTCGGAGCCGAGGTAGACGACCCCCATGCCGCCGGCCCCCAGTCGCCGGTGGAGGCGGTACGGCCCGACGATGCGGGGGTCCTCACGCCTCAGCCGCATCATCGCCATGTCCGTTCCCCGTCAGCCCGTGGGTGAGGCCCCGTCGGTTGGGGCATCGTCAGTTCCTGTCCGGCACAGCTTACGGACTGCCCGCTGCGGTGTGCTGATACGCAACACCTCAAGCCACCGTGCGATTGTCCGATCTTGCACTGACCTGCTGGTCATGAGGGTGCCGAAACGTTTCTCGGGGTCGTCTCTCAGGGTTCCCCCGGGGGCCCGGTCGAGACCGTCTCCCCCTGCGGTAGTAGTCCCTAAGTCGGACCGTCATCCTCGGGGATGCCCGAGGAACAGTACGACGGCATGACGCCCGAACGGCCCCCCGAGCCATAGCGTTGTCCTCAGCGGTGGACGGGGAGCTCGTCCCCCGAGGTTAGCCGTCCACCGCGCCAACTCGACCGGGTGAACGGCTCCGAGACCGGATCAGGAGTAAGGGCATGGCACCGCAGCTCACGGGAACCCCCCGCCGCCGTCGGCCGGCCTTCACCTTGCCCCGCACCGCCGAGCCGACGCGGCACCCCGCGGTGGCGCTGGCCATCGCCCTGCCGTGCGCGGTGCTGCTGGTGGCCCTGTTCGGCGGGTGGGACCAGATGGCGAACCAGGTCCAGGCAGTGGCGGACCTGATCGTCCACTGAGACTTGGCCGGCCCCCGTGGCCGGCCGCGGAACGGACACTGATCCCCTGGGGACGGGGAGCCAGTGTCGCCGGGGAGGCCGTGCCCGCGTTGAGACGCGGACGGGCGAGGAGCGGTGCGCAGAGCGCCCCGGCAGGCGGAGACGCCGCGTACGGACGTCGGTGAGGGCGACCGTACGCGGCTCTTCTCTTTTTCTCACGGCCCACGCAAAAGGCCGGGGCCGCGACCCTCACGGATCGCGGCCCCGGCCGTTACTGTGCGCGATACTGGGATTGAACCAGTGACCCCTACCGTGTCAAGGTAGTGCTCTCCCGCTGAGCTAATCGCGCCTGGTGTGGCGGTCCTGCAGCA
>NZ_JBHYWI010000158.1:0-6900 GCF_042751525.1 Kitasatospora sp. NPDC059408 | reverse complement strand
AGTGCGCGATACTGGGATTGAACCAGTGACCCCTACCGTGTCAAGGTAGTGCTCTCCCGCTGAGCTAATCGCGCCTGGTGTGGCGGTCCTGCAGCAAACCCCGGAGGATCCGACGTGCGCGATACTGGGATTGAACCAGTGACCCCTACCGTGTCAAGGTAGTGCTCTCCCGCTGAGCTAATCGCGCGGGGAGGTCTCCCGGCGGAACCGGGCGATCCTCTTGGAGGTGGAGACGGGATTTGAACCCGTGTACACGGCTTTGCAGGCCGTTGCCTCGCCTCTCGGCCACTCCACCAGGCAACACTCGGAGAACGATCTTACACTGTTCCCCATCGAGCGGACGACGAGATTCGAACTCGCGACCCTCACCTTGGCAAGGTGATGCTCTACCAACTGAGCCACGTCCGCCTGTCTCCCGGGACCTTCACCGCTTTTCTTCGGCTGCGCTCCCTGGCGACGTGTTGAACTCTAGCGGATTCCCGGGCCAGCTAAAAATCCGTTCCCGCAGCGTGCACTCGGTGCACACCCGGAAGCCGCTCGCGCCCGGTCGTTCCGGCGTACGCCCCCGGCCTCGTCGAGCGCCCCCGACCTACACTTCAGGCACCGCCGCCCAGCACCACCGCGCAGGAGAACCGTGTCCGGCCGCACCGCCCCCCAGCCCCCGCTCGCCCGCTTCGGCGGCCGCCTCGCCACCGGCCTGCGCGACGTCACCTCGGACCCGGCCGCGCTGGACTCGGCCGGCTACTGGGCGGTGGCCTACGACTTCGAGGGCCGCCTCACCTGCGCCCGCTTCGACGACGTCCGCCCCGCACCCGCCCCGCCCTCCGGCGCCGGCTGGCACGGACCGGACGCCGGCGACTGGCACAGCTCCCTGGACCGCGACGCCTACACCGCGGGCGTCCGCCGCATCCGCGAGCACATAGCCGCCGGCGAGGTCTACCAGGCCAACCTCTGCCGGGTGCTCTCCGCACCGCTGCCCGACCCCGGCCGCAGCGACGTCGACGCCCTCACCGGACTCCTCGCCCACGGCAACCCCGCCCCCTACGCGGGCACGATCCGGCTGCCCGACCACGGCGTCGAGATCGCCACCGCCTCGCCCGAGCTCTACCTGCGCCGCTCCGGCCGCACCGTCTCCTCCGGCCCGATCAAGGGCACCGGCCGCACCGAGGACGACCTCCTCGACAAGGACCACGCCGAGAACGTGATGATCGTCGACCTGGTCCGCAACGACCTCGGCCGCGTCTGCGCGACCGGCAGCGTCACCGTCCCCGACCTGTGCGCCGTCGAGAAGCACCCCGGCCTCGTCCACCTCGTCTCCACCGTCGAGGGCACCCTGCGCGACGCCGCCGGCTGGCCCGAGCTCCTGGGCGCCACCTTCCCGCCCGGATCCGTCACCGGCGCACCCAAGTCCAGCGCCCTGCGGATCATCGAAGCCCTCGAAACCGCCCCGCGCGGCCCCTACTGCGGGGCCGTCGGCTGGGTCGACGCCGACCGGGGCGAAGGTGAACTCGCCGTCGGCATCCGGACCTTCTGGATCGACCGCACCGACCCCGCCGTCCCCGTGCTGCGCTTCGGCACCGGCGCCGGCATCACCTGGGGCTCCGACCCCGACCGCGAGTGGGCCGAAACCGAACTGAAGGCCGCCCGTCTGGTCGCGATAGCGTCGGGCAGCGAGACCCTCTGAAGGCCCGCGAACGCCCTGCGGCACCCGCACGACCGCAGAGCCCCCAGCCCCCCCGCCGAAGAACCGCCCCCGAGGAGCAGCGCCCGATGAACACCCCCACCAAGAGCTGGGTCAACGGCACGCTCGTCGATTCCGCCGACGCCGCCGTCTCCGTCCTCGACCACGGACTCACCACCGGTGACGGCGTCTTCGAGACCATGAAGGCCGCCGACGGCCGGGCGTTCGCCCTCACCCGCCACCTCGACCGCCTCACCCGCTCCGCCCGCGGCCTCGGTCTGCCCGATCCCGACCACGACCGGGTCCGCGAGGCCTGCGCCCAGGTCCTCGCCGCCAACCCGATGCCGCTCGGCCGACTGCGCGTCACCTACACCGGCGGCGTCGCCCCCCTCGGCTCCGAGCGCGGTGACTCCGGCGCCACCCTCGTCGCCGCCATCGGTCCCGTGAACCGGCGCCCCGACACCACGGCCGTCGCCGTAGTCCCCTGGCGCCGCAACGAGCACAGCGCCGTCGCCGGCCTCAAGACCACCTCCTACGCCGAGAACGTCGTCGCCCTCGCCGCCGCCCACCGCGTCGGCGCCTCCGAGGCCCTGTTCGCCAACACCGCCGGACTGCTCTGCGAAGGCACCGGCTCGAACGTCTTCGTCGTCATCGGCGGCCGCCTGCTCACCCCCACCCTCGCCTCCGGCTGCCTGGCCGGCATCACCCGCGCCCTCGTCGTCGAGTGGTGCGGCGCCGAGGAGACCGACCTCCCGCTGGAGGCCCTCCGGGACGCCGAGGAGGTCTTCCTGACCTCCACCCTGCGCGACGTCCAGGCCGTCACCCGCGTCGACGACCGCGAACTGCCCGGGATCGGCCCGGTCACCGCCAAGGCCATGGCGGTCTTCGCCGAGCGCAGCGGCGACGACCTCGACCCGTGAGCCCGCTCCGGCGGGCCCGGGTCGTTGGCCGCCTCCGGCGGACTCGTGCCCTTAGCCGCCTCCGGCGGATAAGCCTCCCGGGGCGGGGAAGGGACCACCACATGACCTCCACGCTGCGGCCCGAGGGCCCCGAGACACCCACCCCCGCCGGCGGCCGCACCAGACGCTGGCAGATCTGCGCCAACGGCCGCCAGGTCGGTGCCCTGCGCACCACCGCCGTCCCGCACGGCAGTCAACTCTTCGGAGAGATCGCCGAGTTGGAGATCAGTGAAGGGCGCGGCCGGGGCCGCGGGACGTTCGGCGCGCTGGCCGCCGAGGAGGTGCTGCGCGGCTGGGGCTGCACCCGCGTGGACATCGACGTCCCCGAGTCCGCGCAGGTCGCCCGCGGCCTCGCCCTCGCCCTCGGGTACACCGAGCGGATGCGGAACCTGGCCAAGCACCTGACCGCGCCCCCCGACCTCCCGGCCGGCGTCACCGCCCGCGCGATCGGCGCCGGGGAGTTCCCGGCCTGGCTCGACCGGGCCGCCGAGGACTACGTGCGCTCGCTGCGGGAGTCGGGCCTCACCGAGGAGCAGGCCCGCGCCAAATCCGGCGTCGACCACCAGCGCCTGCTCCCGCAGGGCGCCGACAGCCCCGGCGTCGCGCTGCGCCGCCTCTACGGCGACGGGGACGACGCCGGCACCGAGCCGCTCGGCTCGCTCTGGGTGGACCTCCACCTGCGCGACCTGCCGGACGGCGAACCGCTCGCCTGGGTCATGGTCGTCGAGGTGTCCCCGGCCCACCGGGGCCGGGGACACGGCCGGACGCTGATGCTGCTCGCCGAACGCGAGTGCCTGGCCGCCGGTGTCCGCACCCTCGGCCTGAACGTCTTCACCGTCAACGAGGTCGCCATCCGGCTCTACGCCTCGCTCGGCTACCGGGTCACCAACCGCCTCTACGGCAAGCCGCTATGACCCGACGATGCGTCAGGAGGCCTTCTTCTCCTCGATGATGGCGACGATCCGCTCGCGCAGGCCGTCCTGGCTCTGCCCGCCGTCCAGCCGCTTTCCCGCGATCACGTACGTCGGCGTGCCCTCCACCCCGATCGCCTTGCCCTCGGCCTGGTCGGCGTCCACGGTCAGCATGTGCCGCCCGTCGATCAGCGCCGTGTCGACCTCGTCGGCGTCCACCCCGACCTCGCGCGCGACGTCCAGCAGCACCTGCTGCCCCTTCGCGTCCAGTTCCTCGACGCGGGCCAGCAGCGCCTCCACGAACGGCCACCCCAACCCCTGCGCGAAGGCCTCCTCGGCCGCCTCGGCGGCCGCGTAGGCGTACTTGTGCTTCTCCAGCGGGAAGTGCCTCACCTCCACCGGCAGCGCGTCACCGTACCGGGCACGAAGCGTCCGTACGTCGTCCAGGGCGGTACGGCAGTCCGGGCACTGGAGGTCGCACCAGAACTCGAGACGGGGAAGGGAACCATCGATCATCCCCCCAGTGTTCCACTAGTGGGCCCCCGCGCCGCCCGGCGGTGCGCCCGAGGGCCCGGCGACAGGAGGCACCCATGACCAGGACGACCCGATCCGACCGGACGCCACCGTGCTGAGCGCGGCCGTCAGCTTCGCACTCACGGCGGCCGGCGTCGCCGTCGCGGGCCTGCGCGCCTACCGGCGCCGCTTCCTCTCCGCGACCCGCTGGTTCGCCGTCGCCCTGCTGCCCGCGGGCCTCTACCTGACCGGCCTGTTCCCGGTCGCCCGCACGATCGCCGACGAGTTCGGCACGTGGGCCACCAAACTGGTCTTCGACCCCCGCGTCTGGACCGGCATCCTGCTGCTCGGCATCTCCGTCGCCCTGCTGCTCACCACGCGGTTCGTGAGCCGCCGCGGCGCGGTCGAGGCGCCGGAGGCCCGCCCGGCGGCGGCCCGGACGCCGGAGCGGTCCGCGGTCGAGGCGGCACAGCCCAAAGCCGCGCCGAAGAAGGCCGCGGCGAAGAAGCAGGACGACGGCCTCGGCGACTTCTCGGACATCGAGGAGATCCTCCGCAAGCGCGGCATCTGACCGGCCGCAGGGGAGTGCGGCCGGCGGCCTCAGATGGAGGGCACGGCCTCAGGCGGAGGGCACGGCCTCGGCCGAGCGCTGCCGCGCCCGGTAGGCGGCGACGTGCAGCCGGTTCCCGCAGGTGCGGCTGTCGCAGTAGCGGCGGGAGCGGTTGCGCGAGAGGTCCACGAAGACGCGCGCGCAGTCCGGCGCCTCGCAGCGGCGCAGCCGCTCGCTCTCGCCCGCCATGAAGATGAACGCCAGCGCCATGCCCAGCTCGGCGGCCAAGAGGTCGCCGAGCGCGGCGTGCGGGGCGAAGTAGTGGATGTGCCACCCGTGGTGGTCGTGGTTGGTCAGCCGGGGCGTCGTGCCGGCGGCCGCGACGATCGAGTTGACCAGCTCGGACGCCGCCGCGGTGGACTCCGTCCCGAACACCTCGCGCAGCCGCGACCGCAGGTCCTGCACGCTGCGCAGGTCGCCCTCGGTGAGGGAGTCGATCTCGCTGATCTCCTGGTGGACCACGAAGGCGTCGAGCGCGGCCACGTCCGGCAGCAGCTCGGTGCCGCAGACCTCGGGCGCGGTGTTGAGCAGCTCGACGAGCGTGTTCAGCGCGCACTCGGTGTCGTGGGTGATCAGCACGTGGGGACTCCTCGCGGAGGGGGGACGTCGTTACCCCGCGTCGGCGGTTACCCCAGACCATACCGGGCCGTGCGGCGGAAGGCCGCTGCCTTCTTTCGAAGGTATGTACGGATTGCGTCACTGTGACGGAAAGCAGCCGGCGGTCAATCGAATAACCCCTCCGACGACCGGTCCGCCACCCCGAAATCGGCGGCGCCCGGCATCGAGGCCGGCCACCCGAACGGATGGCCGGCCTCGATGCCGGGCGCCTGCAGTGCTGCGGCCCCGCTCCTGGTGGGAGCGGGCCGGCACCGGCCCCGAGGCCGCGTCGTGCGCGGCTGAGTCTGCTGCCGTGCCCCCGAGTAGGACGGCTGCGATGACGGCAGGGGGTGCGGCCCCGCCGTCGGCGGGGCGTGACTGCCTCCGGGCGGGATCAGCTTTCGGCGAGGATGTGGGACAGCTCCCGGTCGAGGTCGAAGTGGCGGTGTTCGGTGCCGGGGGGCACCGCGGCGTCCGTCCGCTTGAGGAACGACTCAAGCGCCCGGGCAGGGGCCTCCAGCAGGGCTTCTCCTTCCGGAGAGCTCAGCGCGATGCAGACCACCCCTTGCCCGTGGCTGCGCGACGGCCACACCCGGACGTCGCCGGTACCGGTGGGTCGGTGCAGCCCCTCCGCGAGGAGATCTCGGGCGAACACCCACTCCACGGTCTCGTCGGCGCCCGTGTGGAACGTGGCGTGCACGGCGTAGGGGTCGGCGGTGTCGTAGCGCAGGCCCGCGGGGACGGGCAGTGAGGACTCGCTGGACACGATGAGGCGCAGGTGCAGCTCGCAGCTGACCGTGGTGTTCATAAGCGCCATGGCCTTTCGCTCAGTGTGCGCTCGGGGAATCGCACGTCGGCGAACGGACCATCCCACCTCCAAGCCCGATGTAAACCCCTCTGTCCCGATTCGGCGCCGAGTCGTACCCCTTACGGCGCATTGCGGAATCTTCCCCGAGTGCCCCTGCCCGGCATTACCGGGCCGCTTCTCGGTTACTTTCCTGGCATGACTGTGCGAAACGACAAGACCGGCGGGAACACGGGAACGGGTGAATCGATCATGTCGAACGGCACGGCCGGCGGGACGGCCCCCGAGGGCGGCCGGGCGCCCGGCTCGCGGGCTCCCGCGTTCATCCGCCGTTCCCGTCCGCTCCACCTCGCCTGGCGGGCGGTGATCTTCCTGGCCGGCCTCGCCGTCGTCGTCCTCGGCGTGGTCATGCTGCCGCTGCCCGGTCCCGGGTGGGTGGTGATCTTCCTGGGCATGGGGGTGTGGGCCACCGAGTTCGCCTGGGCCCAACTGGCCCTGCGGTGGACCCGCCGCAAGGTCGACGAGGCCGCCCGGCGCGCCCTGGACCCGCGGGTCCGCCGGCGGAACCTGACGCTCACCGCCCTCGGCCTGGCCGCGCTCGTCGGGGTCGGCGGCTGGTACTTCGCGCGCTACGGCCTGACCGTCCCCTGGACGGCGGACGAAAGCTGAGCCGATCCGGGGAGCGGCTCCCGCCGGGCAGCGTGTTCGGACCACCCTCCGGGATGCGGTAATGTTTTCCCTGCACCCGGGCGATTAGCTCAGCGGGAGAGCACTTCGTTCACACCGAAGGGGTCACTGGTTCGATCCCAGTATCGCCCACCGGA
>NZ_JBHYWI010000157.1:0-9090 GCF_042751525.1 Kitasatospora sp. NPDC059408 | reverse complement strand
GGTCTGGCGGATCGAGTCCGCCCGGATCGTCGGCGCGCTCACCCGCTACACCGGGGACTTCGAACTCGCCGAGGACGTCGCCCAGGAGGCGCTCGCCGAGGCGCTCGTCTCCTGGGCCCGCGACGGCGCTCCGGCCAACCCGGTCGGCTGGCTGCTCGCCACCGCACGGCGGCGCGCCATCGACGGCTTCCGGCGCCGCTCCGCCCGGGACGAGCGCTACGCCCGGCTCGCGGGCCGCCTCGCCGAGGGCGAGGCGGCCCCCGGCGCCCTCCAACCGCCGGAGCGCACCGACGAGTTGCCGTGGGACCCGGACCGCGTCGACGACGACGTGCTCGCGCTCATGTTCATCGCCTGCCACCCCGTGCTCTCCCCCGAGGCGCGGGTGGCCCTCACGCTGCGCGTGGTGGCGGGCCTGTCCAGCGAGGAGATCGCCCGCGCGTTCCTCGTGCCCGTGCCGACCGTCCAGGCCCGGATCACCCGCGCCAAGAAGACGATCGGCGCCGCCGGCGTGCCGTTCGAGCTGCCGCCGGCCGACGAGCGCCGCACCCGGCTCGGCGCGGTCCTCAGCGTCCTGTACGTGATCTTCACCGAGGGCTCGACCGCCACCAGCGGCGACGACCTGCTGCGCACCGACCTCGCCCGCGAGGCGGTCCGGCTGGCCCGGATGCTGGCCGCCCTGCTGCCCCGTGAGCCCGAAGTGCACGGCCTGCTGGCCCTGTTCGAGCTCACGGCGGCCCGGTTCCCGGCCCGGACCGGGCCCGACGGCGAGCCGGTGCTCCTGGAGGACCAGGACCGGCGCCGGTGGGACCGCTCGGCGATCCGCCGCGGCCGGGCCGCCCTCGACCGCGCCGCGGCGGCCGGGCGCGGCCTCGGCCCGTACGGCCTCCAGGCCGCCATCGCCGCGTGCCACGCCCTGGCGCCCTCCGTCGCGGAGACGGACTGGGAGCGGGTCGTGCTCCTCTACGAGGCGCTCGGCCGGGTCGCGCCCTCGCCCGTCGTCGAGCTCAACCGGGCCGTCGCGGTGGCGATGGCGAGCGGCCCGCAGCCGGCGCTGGACCTCGTCGACGACCTCGCCGCGACCGGCCGGCTCGCGGGCTCCCACCTACTGCCGACCGTCCGCGCCGAGCTCCTCGCCCGCCTCGGCCGCACCCCCGAGGCCCGCGCCGAGCTCGACCTGGCCGTCCGCCTCTGCGCCAACGCGCGCGAACGCTCCGTCCTCCTCCGCAAGGCCGCCGCCCTGGCGGACGGCGACGAGGAAATCCGGGGGTAAGTCTTGTCGGGCGCATGCCGGTTGCTGAATCCTGGCGCCCGCACCACCCAACCCTCACCCAAGTGAATACGGAGAACCCTGATGTCCCGTGACATCGGAGCGGACGCGCACGCCCAGCGGCGGCGAATACGGCGCACCAGACGCCTCATCCACGCCGTGACCGCCGTGGCGGTGCTGCTCACGGCCGCCGTCGGCGCCGACGCGGTGGCCGTCTCGCCGGCGGCGGCCCCACCGCCGCCGCCCTCGACCGCCGAGCAGGAGAAGGGCATGCGGGCAGGCATGCCGTTCCAGGACCCGGCCACCGTGGACGCCACCGGCAGCGCGAGCCCCGACCTCACCCTGACGCTCGACGCGGCGCGCAGCCGCTTCGACGTCTCCGGGCGCGAGGTCCACGGCGCCTCCTACACCGGCTCGTTCGTGGCGCCCACCGTGCGGGTGGCGCCCGGATCGACCGTCACCGTCCACCTGGTCAACCACCTCCCGGTCGCGACCAACCTGCACTTCCACGGCCTGCACGTGTCCCCGGAGGGGCAGTCCGACGACCCGTTCCTGTGCGTGGCGCCGGGCGGGTCCACCACGTACCGGCTGGAGATCCCAGCCGACCACGCGCAGGGCACGTTCTGGTACCACAGCCACGCGATGGGCACGTCGTGCCCCATGGCCGACGGCATGGCAGGCCACGACGCGGGGTTCGCGCCGGGCGACGTGGAGAACCAGATCTTCGCGGGCCTGTCCGGCGCCCTGATCGTCGGGGACGACCGCACGCTGCTGCCGGCGGGCCTCCGCGACGTCACGGCGCACACCGTCGTCCTCAAGGACGCCCAGCTCGACGCGGGCGGGCACATCCTCCAGGGCACCGCGGCGGACCCGCTCCAGTCCGGCAACCCGACCGTACGGCTCGTCAACGGCCGCCTCCGGCCGGTGCTCCCGATGCGGCCGGACGAGACCCAGCTGTGGCGGCTGGTCAACGCCGGGGCCGACATCTTCTACCGGCTCCGGCTGGACGGCCGCCGCTTCACCGTCGTCGGCGAGGACGGCACGCCCGTCGCCGCGATCACCACCGCCGACGAGCTGCTGCTGCCCCCGGGCAAGCGCTACGACGTCCTCGTCACCGCGAGCGGCACCCCCGGCCGGACCGTCCTGCGCACCGCCGCCTACAGCAACGGCCCGCAGGGCGACGCCTATCCGGACGTGCCACTGGCCACCGTCGCCGTCACCGGCCGCCCGGCCCACCGCCTGCCGGAGCCGACCGGCGCCCTGCCGACCGCCCCGGCCGACCTCGCCACCGCGCCCGTCGCCCGGCGGCGCACCCTCGACCTGTCCGAGAGCGCCGACGGCAACACCTTCTACATCGACGGGCAGCAGTTCGCGATGGACCGTTCCGTCTTCGACACCCCCGCCCGGCTCGGCACCGTCGAGGAGTGGACGATCGTCAACCACTCCGGCGAGGACCACCCCTTCCACCTGCACACCACCGCGTTCCAGGTCCTGTCCGTCGAGGGCGCCGCCCAGCCCTACACCCACCGCCAGGACACCGTCCCGGTGCCGCACGCGGTCGACGGCGTCCCGGGCCGGGTCGTGATCCGCGTCGCCTTCGAGGACTACCCGGGCCGGTGGATGTTCCACTGCCACATCGCGGCCCACGAGGACCACGGCATGATGAGCTACATCGACGTCGTCCGCTGAACCTCGCGGGCCACCTGCCGACCGTCCTGGCGCGCCTCGGACTCCACGGGCCGCGCCAGGGCGGCCAGCCGGCGGGCGGCCGCTCGGCGCTGGACCGCGCCCAGGGCCGTCACCACCGCGCCGAGCCCGATCCAGCCGACCGGGCCGGCCGTCATCACCACGCCGGTCAGCAGCAGCGGGCCGGCCGACTTCTGCACCGACTGGGACATCCCGGCGACGCCCAGGTAGGACGCCCGCGCCTGCGGCGGGGCCAGGCTCACCGCCAACTCCCAGGAGCTGACCGAGCGCAGCAGTTCGGCGAACGTCACCAGCGCCCCGGCCGCGAGCAGCGCCGCCGAGGCCGCCCACGCCCCGCGCCCGGTCGAGGCCGCCATCAGCAGGCAGCTCGCGAGCAGCGTCACGCCGTACCAGGCCAGCGACTTGACCGCCCCGCTCGGCCCCTGCGCCCAGGCGGAGACGCGCAGTTGGAGCACCACCACGAGCACGGTGTTGAGCACCAGGAAGGCGGGCACGAGGGCGTGCGGCGCGGTGGTGTGGTGGACGAGCCAGAGCGGGAGGCCGACGTTGAGCACGGAGTCGTCGAGGTTGAGCGGCATGTCGAGGAGGACGAAGAGCAGGTAGCCGCGGTCCCGCCAGGGGCTGCCGGCGGCCGGCTCGGGCCTGCTCGGCGCGGTGCTCCGCGTCACCACGAGCCCGTGCCCGGCCGGTTCGCCCGTCCGCCGGACGAGGGCCGCGGCCAGGACGAAGGAGAGCGCGTTGGCCAGGATCAGCGCGCGGTAGGCGGTCACCGTGCCCACCGCGAGCCCGGCCGCCGCGACGCCCGCTCCGAGTGCGTAGCCCGCGTTGGCGACGCTGCGGAAGAGCGCCTGGTACTCGCCGCGGCGCTCGCCCGCGACCCGGGTCGCGAAGAGCATCTCCAGCGTCTTGGCGCCGCGCTCGCCGAGGCAGGTGAGTGCGACGAGGAGCAGCATCAGGACGTACTGGTCGACGACGAGCAGCAGGGCCATCGTCCCGAGGCGCAGCAGGTGGCACGCGGTCAGGAGGCCGCGGACGGTGAAGCGCTCGGCCGCCCGCCCGGCCAGCGGCGAGCCGGCGATCCCGGCGACGGCGGCGACGCCGAGCAGGAGGCCGAGCCGGCCGGCGTCGAGTCCGCGGACGAAGGTGAAGTACAGGACGGAGGCGGCGGCCCAGACGCCGGTGCCGGTGCGGTCGACGAACTGGGCGAGCAGCATCGTGCGGGCGTCCGGTCCGCCCGGTGGCCGCCGCAGCTGTCCGATCAGCCCGCCGCCGCTTCCGTTGGCGCTCCGCCCCATGGTGCTCCCCCGTCCCGTTCCCCGGGGCTCACCCCCGGATCAATCTCGACATCAAGATACTTCACATCAAGAGTTCTGGCGAGATCCGGGGGCCCGGGTTCCGCTCGCACCGGTGCTGCCGCCACACTGTCGCGAGCGCAGGAGAACAGAGGCGTGCGAGCACAGGAGAGCGGAAGCGCGGGAGCGCAGGAACGCAGGAGCGCACGAACGGACGGGGGCCCGGGCATGGCACGCCGCAGGAACAAGAAGCAGAAGAGACCGCTGAGCGACGGGACGTTCCGCCCGAATTCCGCCGCCGGGAAGGCCGGGAAGCGGCGGCCCCGCAAGGACCGGCCGCTCAAGCCGCGGACCGTCCGCATCACGGCGCTGCTGACCGGGCTGCTCGTACCGCTGCTGGTCGTCGGCCTGATGGTGCTCGGCGCGAACCCGGACTACAGCCTGCCCTGCGCCGTCGCCGCCGTGATCGTGTTCATCGCGGGGCTCGGCGGCCTGATGGCCCTCCGGACCACCGGGTGGGTGCTGTGGCCGGGCGTCGTGCTCGGGATCGCGCTGCTCGTCCTGCCCATGAGGGCCTTCCAGGCCGAGGTGATCGCGCACCGCGGGGTGCGGACCGACGTCGTGGTCACGTGGGCCCACTCGGCCAAGGACAAGCGCGGCGTCGTCAGCTGGACGTGCGGGATCCGCCACGCGGACGGGACGCCGCTGCCGCACGGCGAGTACAGCGGGTCGGGTTGCGACGGCCCGTCCGACGCGGGCCGGAGCACCGTCGTCCTGGCCGACCCGGAGGGCTACGTCCCGCCGGTCGCCGCCGACTACGACCTGTCCTTCGTCGGACTCGGCGTCTACGCGGTCGCCGGCGCGGGCGCGCTCTGGGGCCTGCTGACCCTGGCCGCCGCGCGCCGGACGCCGCGGAAGCCCTCCTGACTCACCGTCATCCCCCTTCGCCAGTGGAGCGTCCCTGTGATTATGTGGCCTCCCGTGCCCACGTCCAGGGAGACCGACATGCCCCGAACGCCGCAGCAGATCTTCGAGAGCTACGTCCACGCCGGACCCCTGTCCCGCGACGCCGACGCCCTCGCCGAGACCTTCACCGAGGACGGCGTCTTCGAGGCACCGTTCGTGCCCGCCGACGCCGACTTCCCGCGGCGCCTGGTCGGCCGCGAGCAGATCCGCAGCGCGATGGCCGAGCAGTACCGGCGCGGCGGGAAGGTCGGCCGCACGCCGAACTTCGCCAAGTCGAGCTACGTGCTGCACACCACCACCGATCCGGACGTGTTCATCGCCGAGATCGACACGGTCTTCGACGGGGAGGGGGACGAGGGCGACACCACGGCCTCGCTCGTCCAGATCTTCCGGATCCGCGACGACCGGATCGCCCGTCTGCGCGACTACTTCGCACCGGACTTGGTGGACTGAGCACGCCGTTGCTCCGCCCGGGTGGGCCCGCCCGCGCGCCCTGGCGCGCCGGCGGCCCCGGCTCGCTAGCTTGACCGGCATGAACGCCCCCGCCTCCCCCACGCCCGCCATCGCGATGCTGCGCCTGCTCGGCGGGTACCAGATCGCCCAGGCCCTCTTCGTCGCCGCCAGAGCCGGCCTCGCCGACCAACTCCTCGACGGACCACGCCCGTTGGCCGAGCTCGCCGCCGTCACCGGCCTGCGCCCCGACCCGCTGGCCCGGATCGTCCACGCGCTCGCCGGCGAGGACGTCTTCGCGCTCGACGCCGACACCGGGCTGGTCCGGCTCGGCCCGCTCGGGCGCACCCTCGCCTCCGGCGTCCCCGAATCCGTCCGCAACATCGCCCTGATGTGGATGGACTCGCACTACCGCGCCTTCGGCGAGCTGTGGGGCACCGCCGAGACCGGCCGTCCCGCCGCCGAACTCGCCTACGGGGAACCGTTCTTCGACTGGGTCGGCGAGGACCCGGCCCGGGTGGGCGCGTTCACCGCCGCGATGACCGACTTCGCCCGCGCCATCCGCCACCACGCCCTGGACGCGGTCGAGCTGGACGGCGCACGGACCGTCGTCGACATCGGCGGGGCGGACGGCGCCGTCCTGGCCGTCCTCGCCCAGCGCGACCCGCACCTGCGGGGCACCGTCTTCGACCTGCCCCACGTGGTGGCGGCCGCCCCGGACGTCCTGCGCGCCCACGGGGTCGACGACCGGATCACGACGGCGGGCGGCGACTTCTTCGTCGAAGTGCCGCCCGCGGAGGACTACTTGGCCTGCTTCATCCTGCACGACTGGTCCGACGAGAAGGCCGGGCACATCCTCGCCAACGTCCACCGCGCCGCCACCGCGCCCGACGCCCGCCTGACCCTGGTCGAGACCGTCCTCGACCAGGGCGCCGCCCCCGAGGTGGCCTCCCTCCTCGACCTCACCATGCTCGGCATGCTCACCGGCCGCGAACGCTCCGCCACCGACTGGCGCGACCTCCTCGCCGCATCCGGCTTCCGCCTCGACCGGATCCGCACGACCCAGGGCCCGATGTGCGTGATCGAGGCGACCCGCCTCCCCTGACAATTCGACCGGATTCCCCCGAAGAGCGAAATCCCCATTCCGAAGGAATACCGCCGCAAAACCACCCGGAACATGACGACCCACCAGGGACTCGCCGGGGCGGCCGGCGACTTTGACGGGCGAGGAATGCGGGCGATAGCGTCCGATTGATCATTTCTTTGCCGGCTCGGGGGGTGCTGGTGCCTCCCGGGCACGTCCTCTTACGGGAGATTCTGGTGCGTACAGCTCGAAGACTGGCCTGGCCCCTCGGCGCAGCCCTCGCGATACCCGTGATGGCCGGTTCGGTGCCGGCGGCGACCGCCGCCGAGGCCGCGCCGGCGCCGGTCGCGGCGGAAGGGTTCGGCTACCCCGACGCGGCCAAGGTCCTCGCGGACCGGAACATCACCCTCACGGCCGGGGACGGGCACATCGTGCTCGCCGACTGCGCCTCGGGGCCCGGCCTGGTGCAGCTGTACAGCCGCACGGCCAACCCGAGCCTGGTGTGCTTCCGGATCACCGGGCCCACCGGGTACCTCGCCCTGCAGATCCCGCAGGTCTACAACATCAAGGGCGACGACCACACCATCAAGGCCACGCTGAACACCGCGGGCACCGTCAGCAGCCTCGACGTCAACAAGAACGCCTGGACCCCGGTCGGCGAGGGCGACGCCAACAGCTCGACCACGCTGCTGGAGCTCAACGCCACCGACGGGCCGGCCGCCCCGGCCGCGGGCACCGACTACCAGGCCGTCGGCACCGTCGCCTTCGGACAGCCCGGCCACCCGGGCTCGCGCGCGTGCACCGCCGCCCTGGTCGACCGCAACTGGGTCCTGACCGCCGCCTCCTGCTTCGGCGACAACCCCGCCGCCGGTGCGCCCGCGACCGCGAGCACCGCCACGATCGCCGGCCACACCGTCGGCATCGCCGAGCTCGCCACCCGCGGCGACCGCGACCTCGTCATGGCCCGCCTCGCCACGCCGGTGGACGGCGTCACCCCGCTCGCCGTCTCCGCCACCGCGCCCGCGGCCGGCGACAGCCTGCGCGTACCCGGCCACGGCCGCACCGCCACCGAGTGGGCGCCGTTCCAGGTCCACACCACCACCCACACCGTCGGCGCCGTCGCCGCCACCGGCATCGACACGGCGCCCGCCGCCGGCGCGGCCGCCCTGTGCCAGGGCGACGCCGGGGCCCCGCTGCTGCGCGACCGCAACGGCACCCCCGAGATCGCCGCCGTGGCCGTCCGCTCCTGGCAGGGCGGCTGCCTGGGCACCCCGGCCACCGAGACCCGTACCGGGGCGACGTCCTCGCGCGTGGACGACCTCGGCGCGTGGGTGCAGCAGGTGCGGGCGACCGCGACCGGCTGGAAGACCCAGGCCCTGGTCAAGGGCGACAACGGCCTGTTCCAGGCCACCCGCCTCTACGACGGCAGCTGGACCGCGTTCCAGGACGTCCAGGCCACCGCGGGCAGCATCGGCGGCGTCAAGTCCGTGGCCGCCGCCGGCATCAACGGCGACACCCACGTCCTCGCCCTCGGCGGCGACGGCCGCCTCCACCACTCCCTGCGCAAGCCCGACGGCACCTGGTCCGCCTTCGGCGACGTCAACCAGGCCGCCGGGGAGCTCGGGAACATCACCCAGGTCTCGGCCTCCTCGATCGGTGCCGACCTGCACGTCGTGGTCCTCGCCGGCGGCCAGGTCTTCCACACCGTGCGCCACGCCGACGGCACCTGGACCGGCTTCGGCGCCGTCTTCGGCGCCGCCGGACCGCTGAACGGCGTCACCTCCGTGGCCGCCGCCGGCACCGGCAGCGAGCTGCAGGTCGCGGCCGTCGCGGGCGGCACCGTCCAGCACACCGTCCGTGCCGCGGACGGGACCTGGAGCGGCTGGGGTGCGGTCGCCGACGCCGCCGGCCCCATCGGCACCGTCGCCTCCGTCGCCATGGCCCGTCAGGGCGGTGACATGGACCTCGTCGCGGTCACCTCGACCGGCGCCCAGTTCCACACCATCCGCTTCGCGGACCGCACCTGGCAGCCCTTCCGGCCGCTGACCGGCGTCCTCGGCAACATCACCGCCGCCTCCGTCAGCGCCGCCCCCGTCGACGGCGACGCCCAGTTCGCCGTCACCACCACGGACAACCGCGTCCTGACCACCGCCCGCCACGCCGACGGCACCTGGGCCCCCGTCCAGACCCCCGACCTGACGGCCGTTCCCGGCAACCACACCGGCACCGCCATCACCGGCACCCTCTGACGACCGTCACCCGACCGTCCCCACGGACGGCCGGCGCCACGTGACGATCGCTCCCGCGGCCGCCTCGCCCCACCG
>NZ_JBHYWI010000156.1:0-9400 GCF_042751525.1 Kitasatospora sp. NPDC059408 | reverse complement strand
ACATTCCGAACCCGGAAGCTAAGCCTCACAGCGCCGATGGTACTGCAGGGGGGACCCTGTGGGAGAGTAGGACGCCGCCGAACAATCATTCAAGAAAAGCCCCTGATCCATTCGGATCAGGGGCTTTTCGCATTTCCCGAACGCTCCGAAGGCCCCGAACACAACGCCCGGACGCCCCGAGCGCCGCCGGCTGTGACGCAGGTCACGCCGAATCAAGAACCTGCACGCCGCATCCGGCGTCTGGCTGGTGTGAGATCACGCAGGAGAGCACTGGACGAGCTGGACGAGGAGCGACTCCTCCGCCTGGTTGCCAGAGGTGACCGCGGGGCGTTCGAGGAGCTGTACCGCCGGACGTCGCCGTGGCTGGCGGTGCGGTTGCGCCGTCGCTGTTCGGACGAGCAGATCGTCGCCGAGGTCATGCAGGAGACGTACCTGGCGGTGTGGCGCGCGGCCGGCGCGTTCGCCGGGAGCGCGGTGGGCGGGACGGCCGTCGGGTGGCTGTGGACGATCGCGGCGCGCCGGCTGGTGGACGCCTTCCGGCGTCGCGCGCACCACGCCGAACCGCCCGTCGCCGCCGCCGAGTCGGCGGTGGTGCCGGCGGCGGAGGAGGAGGCGCTCGCGGGGACCGTCGGCGGCGACGTCGGCGATGCGCTGCGGCGGCTGGCGCCGGAACTGCGGCAGGTCCTGCAGGCCATGGTGCTCGACGGGCTGTCCGTGCGGGAGACGGCCGTCCTGCTCAGGCTGCCCGAAGGGACCGTCAAGACGCGTGCCCGCAGGGCCCGGATCGCGATGCGGGAGGAACTGGCATGAGCACTGGCACAAGAGGTGGCATGAGCCCGGAACACGCGTCGGGGGGGCTCATCGCCGACTACGCGCGCGGTGACGTCGAACTGCCCGCGGACACGTTGTGGGCGCTGGAGTCCCACCTGGAGACGTGCGCGCCGTGCCGCGGTCGGTTGGCGGCCGCGGTCCCCGGCGAGGCACCCGGGATCGCCGCGCTCGTCGACTCCGTCCGGGCCGGTCTGGAACCGCAGTTGGCCGCCGCCGTCCGGGCGCCCGCCCGGCGACGCAGGCCCCGCTGGGTGACGGCCTGGCTGACGCCCGTCATGGCTCCCTGGCTGGCCATGACCGCCGCCGTCACACTGGCCGCTCTGCTGCTGGACGGGGGCGCGTCGTCGGCCACCCTCGGCAGCCCTTCGCTCCTGCTGCTGGTCGCGCCCGTGCTGCCGCTGTGCGGTGTGGCGGTGTCGTGGTCGCGCGGCCTGGATCCGGCGCACGAACTGACGGCGTCGACCGCCCGCGCCGGACTGCCCCTGCTCCTCCGCCGCACCGCGGCGGTGCTCGGCGTCGTGCTGCCGGGGCTGCTGGTGCACGGCTGGCTGACCGGGGCGATGACGGCCGCGCAGTGGCTGCTGCCTTCCCTGGCCTTCACCTCCGCCGCCCTGGCGCTGGGCAGCGTCGTCGGGGTGACCCGCGCCGCCGCCGGACTGGCCGCCGTGTGGGGCGTCGCCGTCGTGGCACCCGCCTGGTTCACCCAGCGCGTTCCCGTCGTCCTGGAGGCGCACGTCCTGCCCCTGTGGGGACTGCTCCTCGCGCTCGGCGTCGGCGCCGTGGTCGCCCGTCGGAACGTCTACTCGGCTCTCTGAAGCCCTCGTTGACCCTCGAAGCCCAGATTCTCGAAGCCCAGAGCCTCGAATCCCAGAGCTTCGAAGCCCAGACCCTCAAAACCCCAGACCTTCGAAACCCAATCGATGCCCCCCGAAAGGGACCATCCATGACACCTGTGACGAGCGCGGTCGACATCGCGCCGAAGACCTACGCCTGGGAGGTCCGGGCCACCGGCCTCAGCGTGCGCGCCGGGCGGCGGAAGCTCGCCGTCGACGGGCTGGACCTCGCCCTGGGCACCGGCACCCACGGCCTCCTGGGGCCCAACGGCGCCGGAAAGACCACCCTGATCCGTGCCCTGGCCACCGTGCTCCGCCCCGCCGCCGGCTCGCTGGAGCTGCTCGGCACCCCCGTGAGCGCGCTGGGCGACCACCGGGCGCTGCGGCGCCGGATCGGCTACCTGCCCCAGGAGTTCGGCTACTACAAGCGCTTCACGGTGCGCGAGTTCGTCGAGTACATGGCCTGGCTGAAGGAGGTGCCGAAGGCGGACATCCCCGGGGCCGTCCAGCGGGCCGTGGAACGGGTCGGCCTCGCCGATCGCGCCGACCACCGGATGAAGACGCTGTCCGGCGGCATGGTGCGGCGGGCGGGCATCGCCCAGGCCATCGTCAACGACCCGACGGTGCTGCTGCTGGACGAGCCGACGGTCGGCCTGGACCCGGCGCAGCGGCTGCGGCTGCGCGAGCTGTTGCAGGAACTGGGCCGCGAGGCCTGCGTGATCGTCTCCACCCACCTGGTCGAGGACGTCGCGGCGGCCTGCTCCGACGTGGTGCTGTTCGCCGACGGCCGCCTCGTGTTCCAGGGCACGCCCGAGGCCCTGGCCGCGGCCGGTGGCCCCGAGCACCCGGGTGACAGTCCGCTGGAGCGCGGCTACTCGGCGCTGCTGAGCAACTCCGGGCAGCCGGGGGGTACGTGGTGAACGGGCGGGTGCTGCGGACCGAGCTGAAGCGCTCGGCCGCGCCGTGGGCCGGCGGCGTCGTGCTGCTGGGCAGCCTGGCGGTCTTCTTCCTGATCGACGGCATCTGGTGGCGGGGCAACGCGGGGTGGACGGCCCAGTGGACCACCATGGCCATGTGGACCCGGTACCTGCTCGGGTTCTGGTGGCCGCTGGTGGTGGGCCTGGGGGCGGCGTACGGGCTGCGCGACTCCCGCTCGCGGATGGGCGAGCTGCTGAGCACCACGCCGAGTCCGGCCTGGCGCCGCGCGGCGCTGCCGGCGGGCGCGATGGCGCTGGGGGTGTCCTGCGGTTTCGGGCTCCTGCTCATCGTGGGCGGGGTCGAGGTGGCCCTCGGCCGGACGACGTACATGTCCCTCGGCTGGCTGCCGATCTCTCTCGTGGCGGTGCTGGCCCTCGTCGCGGGGGCGGTGTTCGGCATGGGCGTCGCGCGGGCGCTCCCGTCCGTGCTCACGCCGCCCGCCTTGGTGGTGACCTTCCTGATGCTGGGGAGCCTCCTGCTGCGGCAGAGCGGCGACGGGGCCCTGCCGTCGGGCATGGCGCCGAACCGGCTCGCCCTGTTCTCCCCGGTGACCGTGGATCCGCGGCAGATGCTGCTGACCCTGTCCGGCTCCGTGCACCTCGGCCAGACGCTCTGGCTGCTCGGACTGCTGGGCACCGGCTTCGCCCTCCTGGCCGCCACGACGCGCCGGAGCCGGCTGCTCGGGGTGGTTCCCGTCCTGACCGGCGCGGCCCTGGCCCTGGCGGTCCTCCCGGCCGAGGCCCGCGACACCTACGTCGTCGACAAGGCGGCCGCCGCGCTCGTCTGCGACGGGCCGGTGTGCGTGACGCAGGCGAACCACGACCGCCTGCCCGAGCTCGCACAGCGCGGCAAGGAGGCGCTGCGCGTGCTGCACGACGTCCTCGGCGACACGGCGCCGACCTCGGTGCGGGAGGACACCGCGCTCTACGCGCTCGGCGCCGAACGCGCCCTCTCCGCCGACGTGGTGCTGGTGGACTTCGACGACCGGCTGCTGCGCGACGCGACGGGTGACCAGCTGACCCGCGTGCTGATCGGGAAGGGCCTGGCACCGACCTGCCACGGGGACAACGACCGGGAGGGCGGGGGCCGCCTCGGCGTCGCCGTCCAGAGCATCGCCGTGAGCTGGGCCCTCCACGACGCACGGTTCCAGCCGCTGGAGGACCGCGGCACCGAGGCGTACGAACTCACGACCTGGGCGGAGGCCGAGAACGCCTGGCAGAGGCTGACAGCACTGCCGCCGGCCGAGCAGCGCTCCCGGATCGCGGAACTGCGTGCCGCGACCGTCTCCTGTTCGGGCTACGGCCACCTCCGGGCACTGACCGGGGAGGCGGCCCGATGAGGTGGCTGACCCTGTACGCCCGTTCGCGCCAGGTGCCCGTGTCGGCCGCCGCGATCGCCCTCGTCACGGCGGCGCTCTGGGCCCTCGACGGCCCGGAGCACGCGGAGGTGGGGACGGCGATCCTCGTCCTGACCACGACCGTCGCCGCCGCCTCCGTCGGACTCGGCGGCCGGGACGTGACCCTGGAACGGACGGCCGCGATCCGCTGGGCGCCCCGCCGGGCGGCTCACGTCCTGCTCATCGGCCTGCTCACCGGCGCGGCCCTGCTGGCCGTCCAGGCGGCAGGAACACAATTGGCCCCCACCGCGGTGGTCGTCCGCGCCGCGGCGGGGCTGACCGGCCTGGCCGCCCTGGGCGCGGTCCTGTGCGGAGCCCACTTCGCCTGGACCCTCCCGGTCGGCTGGCTCGCCTTCACCCTCCTGACCCCATCCCCGCGCGGCACCGCAGGTGAGGTGCTCCACTGGATGACGTTTCCCCCCGACACCCCCGCCTCCACCGCGACGGCCCTCACCCTGCTGGCCCTCGGCACGACGCTGTACGCGGCGACCGGCCCGAGGGAGTAGGGGGGCCGGGCAGCGGCTGCCACCGGTCCCGTCGGAACCGGGACCGGTGGCCCGTGCGGTCGGGACGCGGGCGCGGAGACCATGGGGAGGACCAGGGAGGCGGTGAGCGGATGAGCGGGTTCGGGAACGGTGGTGGCCTGGGCGTGGGAGCCCTGGCGGTCGCCGCGGGCACGCTGGCGAGCGCCGCGGTGTGGTCGCTCCTCGCACTCACCCACCCGGGGACGGAGGGCGTCGGCGGACACTACTTCTACGACGGTGTCTGGGTCGCGCTCGGCCTGATCTTCACCCTCGCCGGGCTGTTCCTGGTGGTCAACGGCAACAGCCGGGCGCTCGGCACGCTCCTGGTGGTCAGCGGGCTGCTCCAGTCGCTGCGCATGGTGGTGCTCCTCGCCGCCGCGCTGGCCGGTGCCGGCCCGGCGGTCACCGGCGCGGTCATGGCGCTCGTGCTGGCCGCCGACGTCGTCAACGCCTTCCTGGTGATCGGCTTCCCGCTCTGGCTCCCCGACGCCCGGCTGCCCGGCGGGATCTGGCGCTCGATCACCGTACTGGTGGCCGCCTGGAGCGCGGTGCTCGCGTTCGCCAACACCGCCCGGGTGCCCGCGTTCGACACCCTGCCCAACCCGCTCCACGGCACCGCGCTGTTCGCCTGGCTGGAGGGCTGGCTCGGCCCGCACGGCATGGACGTGTTCGCCGGCAGCCTCGTGTTCACCCTGACGGTGGCCGGGGTCCGCTGGTGGCGCTCGCCCGGATCGCACCCGCACCTGTTCGAGGTCACGCTCGTCTACGGGGTGTGGGCCGCGCTGGCCACCGTCCCGCACTACCTCGGCGACTACCCCGCGTGGCTGCCGTACGCGGTCATCGTGGCCGGTGAGGCCGCCTGGATGCTGGTGCCGCTCGCCGCCTTCCGGCGCGACCGCCGGCTCTCCCTGGACCGGGTCACCCGGCGCTACCTGACCGCCTACGCCTTCTGCACGCTGCTGTTCGTCGTCGTGCTGCTCGCCGTCTACCTGACGCACCGCCTCCTGCCCGGCACCGGCACCGGCGCCCGGTGGTGGCAGCTGGCCACGGCAGGGGTCATCGGTGTGCTGCTGCGACCGGCCGCCCGGGGTGTGGAGCGCGCCGTGGACCGGTACTACTACGGCGAGCGGGCCCACCCGTACCAGCTGGTGCGGCAGCTGGCGGAGCGGATGAGCCATGCCGTCAACCCGGCGGACGCGCCGCCGCTGCTGTGCCGCACGGTCGTGGAGGCCCTCGGGCTTCCCGTTGCCGCCGTCCGGGTCCGGACCCGCTGCGGGCCGCGCGAACTGGCCCGGTTCGGGAGGCCCGACCTGCCCGGAGAGGCCGTTCCCCCCGCGTACGAAGCCTTCCCGCTCACCTACGAGGGCGCCGGGATCGGCGAACTGCTGGTGCCACCGCGCCCCGGGCAGACCGAACTGGACCGGCAGGACCGCGCGGTGCTGAGCCTCCTCGCCGACCAGGCCTCGCCCGCGATCGCCTCGCTCGGCCTCTACCAGGACCTCCGGGCCAGCCGCGAGCGGCTCGTGCTGGCCCGCGAGGAGGAGCGGCGCCGGCTCCGCCACGACCTCCACGACGGTCTCGGCCCCGCCCTCTCCGGCCTGCGCCTGCGGATCGACACCGCCCTCTCCGGCCTGCCCGGCGGCTCCACCGCGGCCACCTCGCTCACTGCGGCGTCCACGGGCATCGGCCGGGCGATCACCGAACTGCGCCGGATCACCGACGGCCTGGCCCCCGCCTGCCTCGACGGCGAGGGCCTGGCCGGCGCGCTGCGGCAGCTCGCCGACACCTTCGGCAGCCGGTCGCTCAAGGTGACCCTCGACCTGCGCCCCGACCCGCTGCCCGCGCTTCCGGCCGCCGTCGAGGTCGCCGTCTACCGCATCAGCGGGGAGGCCCTCAACAACGTGGTCCGTCACTCCGGTGCGACCTCCGCCCGGCTCACGCTCCACGCTCCGGCCGACCGGGTCACCGTCGAGGTCGCCGACAACGGCACCGGCTTCCCCGGCGGTGGCTCCACGGCCGGCGGCGACTCGACGGCCGGGGTCGGCCTCCGCTCGATGGCCGAACGCGCCGAGGAACTCGGAGGGACGTTCACGGCCGCCAACGCCCCCGCCGGCGCCGTCGTCCGCGCCGTTCTCCCGCGCGGCCGCGCGGATTGACCACGGCCGGTGGGTGGGGCGCGGTCAGACGGCGGCGGGCTCCGCCGACCTGACCGCCCGGGTACCCGGCGACACCGACAGACGGACCACCCTTCCCGGCGCGAGCTCCGGTGCCCCGGCCGGCAGGGCCCAGGCGACGGTGCGGTCCGAGTCGCCCGTGTCCACCGCGAGGAACCGCGGCGCCTTCTCGCGCTTGCGCGGCTCCAGGCGCAGCACCTCGCCGGTGACGGTGAGCGGCGCGCGGCGCTCCAGGACGGCGAGGACCAGGTAGTAGCCGGTGACCGCGCCGAAGACGGCGATCGCGGCGGTCTCGCCCGGCAGGGGGCCCGAACCGTCCATGCCGTGGGTCAGCCAGCCGTGGCCGCTCGCGTAGTTGCCGGGCATCGTCGCGAGGAACGCCAGGAAGAGCGTCCACCGGCTGAAGCGGCCGGCCGCCGCGATCGCCAGCAGCCCGATGCCGACCCAGCCGAGGGTCAGCAGCAGGCCCGGGCGGCGCAGCGAGTGGCTCGCGTCGGGGCCGGACGTGACGGCCCACTCGGGCCGGCGCAGCGCCGCGAACAGGACCAGGCCGACGGCCACCACCGCTGCGGCGCCGGCCAGTCGGAGCAGTTGGGCGGGAGTCGCGCCGAAGCCGGGGCGAAGACGTGGGTAGCGGATCCGCACCGGGCGCCAGGCGCCCCCGTAGGAGGACCAGACGCGCCGCTTGTCGCCCGCGTCGAAGCCGAGCAGCCGGGAGGTCCGGGTGGTCACGCCGAGCGCCGCGCCGTACGCGAGGTAGCGGTCCCACACGGCGACGGACGCGGGCGGCAGCGGGGCGAAGTCCTCGTGCGCCCGCAGCCAGGCCTGGACGCCGGCCCAGTGTCCCGCCCGTTCCAGGCCGAGCCGCGTCGCGCGCTCGCCGAGCGCCCTGGCCAGCAGGTACATCAGCGGGACGGACGGGAGGACCCCGACCACGATCGCGGCGCGGATGTTGTGGCCGCCGGTGAGGCCGCCCAGCCCGAGGAGCACCCCGGGGCCGAAGGCGGCCACGGCCAGCGCGCCGGACAGCAGCGGCGCGAACCGGGACCGGGAGAGCCCGCGCAGCCGGGCCTCGGCGACGATCTCCTTGCGCAGCGCGCCGTTCCACGAACTCGCGCGCTCCTGCGCGCGGAAGGCGATCGCACCGATCGGGGCGCCGGCTGCGCCCGCCTGCTCGGTGATCCGGGCGAGGACCCGCCGCTCGTACGGCGTCAGGTCGCCCGTGTCCGCGTCCGTGCCGGTGACGTGCACCGTGCTCTGCGCCGGGTCGTCCGCGGGCTGGCGCACCTCGACCAGGCCGCGCGCCGCGAGGTCGAGCAGGGTCGCCGCGGCGGCGTGGTCCACGGAGCGCCACCGGTTGGTCAGCAGGGCCACGACGGCCGGCCGCTCCGGTTCGGGGCCGAACTCCTGCGTGGCGGGGGCCGCGTGCACGGCGCCGTTCCGGGTGGCCACGAGGGCGAGCCCGAAGGCGGCGAGCCAGAGCACGAACAGGCCGGCGCCGGACCAGTAGAACTGGTCCTCAAGGCTCATGCTCATGCGAAGGTCACCCGCGGCGCCTCCTGGGCGGCGGCCCCGGCCTCGAAGTACTCCCGGCGCCCGTGCGCGCCGCCGATCCCGGAGACGACGTTGCCCGGGAAACTCTCCAGCGCGGTGTGGTAGCTCTGGACGGCGCTGTTGTAGAACTGCCGCGCGTAGGCGATCTTGTCCTCGGCGGTGGCCAACTCCGCCTGCAGCGCGGCGAAGTGGCGGTCGGCCTTCAGCTGCGGGTAGTTCTCGCCCAGGGCGGTCAACTTGCCGAGCGAGGCGGTCAGCACGTCCTCCGCGGCCGCCTTGCCGGCGACCCCGAGACCGGTGTCCGTCGCGGCCCCGCGGGCGGTCACGACCGCCTCCAGCGTGGCCCGCTCGTGCGCCGCGTACCCGCGGGCGCCCTCGACCAGGTTGGGTATCAGCTCGTGCCGGCGCTTCAACTGGACGTCGATCTGCGCCCAGGACGCCTGCGTCTGGTTCCGCAGCCGGACCAGCCGGTTGTACGTCCGGACCACCCACCACACCAGCGCCACTGCCGGTACGGCGACGACTCCACCCACGACGACACCCACGATGCCCCCCGATAAACGTGACCTCGTGTTCCGGCCGATCCGGTAGGTCGGGCAGATCCTAGGCGTGCTAACCGGTTGGGCGCTGCGAATAAGTGAGAGGGAGCCGGCCACGACCGGACCCGGGCCGGGTGGCACGGTCGGCACCCCGCGGCTGCCGCTCCGGGGGTCACATGGTCGGACCGGCCGCGAGCTGGGCATTTTGTGTCCGACGCGGAGTAGGAGTACTGTCAGTCAGCCGCTTGGCAGGGAGCACCGGACACGCATCGGCGCGGACGGTCCCGGGGCGGCCAATCCTCTGAAACACCACTTCCCGGTCCGGGCCGGGTCGCGTCCTGTCGCGGCTCGGTGCGTATTTGGCATGTGTGTTTATCGGGATTGTGGCCTGACTTCGGTCGGATTCGCTTTTCGGAGCGGGGATCGGCTAGAGTTCAGGACGTCGGACGGGGCGTAAAGCTCCGGTCAAGACAGCAGCAAGTTGGATGACGAAGCCCCGGAAAACGGAGCGGAAAACATCTGATAAGCTGGAAACACGAAAGAACGAAGCGCCCGGAGGGCCCGCTGGAAG
>NZ_JBHYWI010000155.1:0-9520 GCF_042751525.1 Kitasatospora sp. NPDC059408 | reverse complement strand
CGGACCAGGACGACCGCCGCACCCTCACCATCCACTCCCGCCCCACCCACGGCGACCAGGACCAGCCCTGGACCCTGCACGCCACCGGCACACTCAGCCCCGCCGACGACGCGCCCCCCGCCGGGGGCCCCGCGGAGTGGCCGCCCGCCGGCGCCGCGCCGTTCGCCCTCGACGCCTTCCACGACCGGCTCGCCGACCTCGGCCAGGCCCGGGGCTCGCTGGTCCGCGCGGCCTGGCGGGCGGGCCGGGACGTCTACGCCGAGGTCGCCCTCCCCGAGGAGACCGACCCCGCCGGCCACGCCGTCCACCCCGCACTGCTGGAGGCGGCCGTCGACCCGCTCCTCGGCCTCGCCGCCGAGGACGGCGCGATCACCGAGGCGTCCCGTTGGAGCGGCGTGCGGCTGCACGCGACGACACCGCGTGTGCTCCGGGTCCACCTCGCGGACGCGGGTGCGGACGGCGCCCGGCTCTCGCTGTACGACGGCACGGGCGCGCCGGTCGCGACCGTCGACCGGCTGTCGCTGCGCCCGCAGCAGCTGCCCGAGGCGCACCGGCCGCTGCCCGGAGCGGACTCGCTCTTCCGGACCGCCTGGACGGCGCTCGCCGCCCCGCCCGCGGGCGGCGAGCAGGCGGCTCCCGGCACGGCGGTCCTCGCCGGCGCGGCCGCACCCGGATCCGCCGCCGCCCATCGGGGCCTGGCCGCGCTGCGGGCCGCCCTCGGCCCGGACGTCGAGGCTCCCGCGCTCGTGTTCGCTCCCCTCACCCCTGCCGGAGTCCCGTCGGAGGACGGGCGGGAGGCGGCGCGGCACGTGCTGGCGCTGCTCCAGGAGTGGCTGGCGGACGACCGGTTCACCGGGAGCCGGCTGGTGCTGACCGGTCGCGGGGCCGTGGCGGTCGGCTCGACGGCTCCCACCGACCTGGCGGGCGCGACCGCCTGGGGTCTGGTGCGCTCGGCGCAGTCGGAGCACCCGGACCGCTTCGCCCTCCTCGACACCGACGGCGGCGAACTGCCCGCGCACATCCCCGACGAGCCCCAACTCGCACTGCGCGACGGCACGTTCCTCGCGCCCAGGCTCGCCCGGGTCACCACCGAGCCCGGCGCCGTCAGTCTCGACCCCGAAGGCACCGTCCTCATCACCGGCGGCACCGGCACCCTCGGCGCCCTCACCGCCCGCCACCTCGTCACCGCGTACGGCGTCCGGCACCTGCTGCTCACCAGCCGCAGCGGCCCCAACGCCACCGGAGCCACCGACCTCACCGCCGAACTCTCAGCGCACGGCGCCCTGGTGACGATCACGGCCTGCGACACGTCGGACCGCGACGCCCTCGCCGAGCTCCTCGCCAGCGTGCCGGCCGAACACCCCCTCACCGCCGTCATCCACACCGCCGGCGTCCTCGACGACGGCACCATCACCGCCCTCACCCCCGACCGCCTCGACACCGTCCTGCGCCCCAAGGCCGACGCCGCCCACCACCTGCACGAGCTGACCCGCCACCTCGACCTCCAGGCCTTCGTCCTCTACTCGTCCATCGCCGGCACCATCGGCAGCCCCGGGCAGGCCAACTACGCCGCCGCCAACGCCTACCTCGACGCCCTCGCACAGCACCGGCGCGCCGACGGACTCCCCGCCACCTCCATCGCCTGGGGCCTGTGGGCCGACGCCAGCGGGATGACCGGCGCCCTCGACGAGGCCGACCAGGCACGGATCGGCCGCAGCGGCGTGCTGCCCATCGACAGCACCCTCGGGCTGGCCCTGCTCGACCGCGCGCTCGCCGGCGCGGAGCCCGTCGTGGCGGCGGCCCGGATCGACAGCGCCGCCCTCCGCGAACAGGCGGAGGCGGGGATGCTGCCGCCCCTGCTGCGCGGCCTGGTCCGGTCGTCGGTCCGGAGGGCCTCGGACGGCACCGGGGCCGGCGGCGCCGGCTCCTCGCTGCGGGAGCGGCTCGCCGCGCTGCCCGCCGACGAGCAGCGGGCGCAGCTGCTGGAGCTGGTGCGCGGGACGGCCGCGGCCGTGCTCGGCCACGCCGGCACCGCGGCGGTCGACGCCGACCGGGCGTTCAAGGAACTCGGCCTGGACTCCCTCACCGCCGTCGAACTGCGCAACCGGCTCACCGCCGCGACCGGCCTGCGGCTGCCCGCCACCCTGGTCTTCGACCACCCCAGCCCGGCGGTGCTGACCGGCTTCCTGCGCACCGAGCTGTTCGGGGCGGAGCTGTCGGCCGCCGGGGCGCTGCTGGCCGAGATCGACCGCCTGGACCTCGCGCTGGCCGGTCTCGACGCGGCGGACGAGGCGCAGGCCAAGGTGCTGACCCGGCTCCAGGCCCTGCTGTGGAAGTGGCACGGCCCGCAGGGCGCGGTCGCCCAGGAACACCCCGGGACCGGCGACCTCGAATCGGCCTCGGACGACGAACTCTTCGACGCGCTCGACAACGAGCTCGGACTTCTCTGAATCGGCGGCGGACATGACCAACCAACGGACGGAAACGAGCGGGAACGTGAACAACGAGGAGAAGCTCCGCGACTACCTCAAGCGGGCCACCACCGATCTGCGGCAGACCCGCCGCCGCCTGCAGGAGGTGGAGGCCAAGGAGCAGGAGCCGATCGCGATCGTGGCGATGAGCTGCCGGTTCCCGGGTGGGATCCGCTACCCCGAGCACCTCTGGCGGGTGGTCAGCGAGGGCACCGACGCCACCGGCGAGGTGCCCGGGGACCGCGGCTGGGACCTGGAGCGGCTGTACCAGGAGGACGGCGGGCGGACCGCCCCGCAGGACCGGGTCAGCCGGGGCGGGTTCCTCTACGACGCCGCCGAGTTCGACCCCGAGTTCTTCGGGATCAGCCCGCGCGAGGCGCTGGCCATGGACCCGCAGCAGCGGATCCTGCTGGAGATCGCCTGGGAGGCCTTCGAACGGGCCGGGATCGACCCGGCCTCGCTGCGCGGGAGCCGCACCGGGATCTTCACCGGTGTGATCGGCCAGGAGTACGCGTCGCGGCTGCGCCGGGCGCCGGAGGGCTTCCGCGGGTTCTTCCTGACCGGCACCGCCACCAGCGTGGCCTCCGGCCGGCTGTCGTACTCGTTCGGCCTGGAGGGCCCGGCGGTCACCGTCGACACCGCGTGCTCCTCTTCGCTGGTCGCGGTCCACCTGGCCGCCCAGTCGCTGCGCAGCGGCGAGAGCTCGCTGGCGCTGGCCGGCGGCGTCACCGTGATGTCGGCGCCGAGCATCTTCGCCGAGTTCAGCCGCCAGGGCGGTCTGGCGCCGGACGGGCGGTGCAAGCCGTTCGCCGCGGCGGCCGACGGCACCGGCTGGGGCGAGGGCGCCGGACTCCTGCTCCTGGAGCGCCTCTCCGACGCCCAGCGCAACGGCCACCCCGTGCTCGCCGTCGTCCGCGGCACCGCCGTCAACCAGGACGGCGCCAGCAACGGCCTCACCGCCCCCAACGGCCCGTCCCAACAGCGCGTCATCCGCGCCGCGCTCGCCAACGCCCGCCTGACCGCAGGCGAGGTCGACGCGGTCGAGGCCCACGGCACCGGCACCACCCTCGGCGACCCGATCGAGGCCCAGGCCCTCCTCGCCACCTACGGCCAGGACCGCCCGGCGGACCGGCCCCTGTGGCTCGGCGGGGTGAAGTCGAACATCGGCCACACCCAGGCCGCCGCCGGAGTCGCGGGCATCATCAAGATGGTCGAGGCGATGCGCCACGGCGTCCTGCCCAAGACCCTGCACGTCGACGAGCCCTCCCCGCACGTCGACTGGACCGCGGGCACCGTCCGGCTCCTGGCGGACCACCAGGACTGGCCGGAGACCGACCACCCCCGCCGGGCGGGCGTGTCGTCGTTCGGCATCAGCGGCACCAACGCCCACGTCATCCTCGAACACGCCCCCGCGCCCGAGACCGCGCCGCCGGTCGAGACCGGCGGGGCACTGCTGCCCTGGGTGGTCTCGGCCCGGTCGGCGCAGGCGGTCCGGGCCCAGGCCCGCGCCCTGCACCGGTTCGTCGGCCTCTACCCGGACATGGACCCGGTCAACATCGGGCACTCGCTGCTCACCACCCGCAGCGCCCTGCCGTACCGGGCGGTCGTCCTGGGCCGGACTCGCGAGGACTTCCTCGCGACGCTCGCGCTGGTCGCCGAGGGGGCGGACTCCACCGCGGTCACCGGGAGCGGGCCCGCCGAGCGCCGCGAGACGGCGTTCCTGTTCCCCGGCCAGGGATCCCAGCGACCCGGCATGGGCCATGAACTGTACGAGGAGTTCCCCGGGTTCGCCGCCGACCTGGACGAGATCTGCGCCCGGTTCGACCGCCACCTCGACCGGCCGCTGCGCGAGGTCATGTTCGCCGCCGAGGGCTCGGCCGACGCCGAGCTGCTCGACCGCACCGGGTACACCCAGCCCGCACTGTTCGCCCTCGGCACCGCGCTGTTCCGGTTCGTGCGCCGGCTGGGCGTGCGGCCCGACCGGCTGATCGGGCACTCGATCGGGGAGCTGACGGCCGCGCACGCCGCGGGCGTCCTGGACCTGGACGACGCCGTCACCCTGGTGGCCGCCCGCGCCCGTCTGATGCAGGAGCTGCCCACGGGCGGCGCCATGCTCTCGGTCAGGGCCGCCGAGGCGGACCTGTTGCCGCTGCTGGAGGGCGTGGCGGACCGCGTGGCCGTGGCCGCCGTCAACGGCCCCGCGGCGACGGTGCTCTCCGGGGACGCCGAGGTGCTGGCGGAACTGCGCGAGCGGCTCACCCGGGACGGGGTCGGGAACCGGCTGCTCCGGGTCGGCCACGCCTTCCACTCGCCGCACATGGACCCGATCCTGGCGGAGTTCCGCCGGGTGGCCGAGCGGCTGGCCTTCCGGGCGCCGACGATCCCCGTCGTCTCCAACGTCACCGGCGCGGACGCCACCGCCGAGGAACTGACCTCGCCGGAGTACTGGGCGCGGCAGATCCGCGGCACGGTCCGCTTCCACCAGGGCATCCGCACCCTCGCCGAGCAGCAGGTCACGCTGTTCCTGGAGCTCGGCCCGGACGCCACGCTGAGCGCGCTCGCCCGGCAGGGCCTCGCCGACGGCCCGGACGACGCCCCCGCCCGCACCGCCGTACCGCTGCTGCGGCCCGGCCGGCCCGAGTCCCCGACACTCCTGAGCGGGCTCGCCGCCCTGTACGCCGAAGGCGCCGAGGTGGACTGGGACGCGCTGTACGCGCCGCTCGCGCCGCGCAAGGTCCCGCTGCCGACCTACGCCTTCCAGCACCGCCGGTTCTGGCTCGACGTCCCGCCCGCGCCCGCCGACACGAACGACCTCGGGCTGGAGAGCACCGACCACCCGATGCTGGGCGCGGTCGTCACCCTGGCCGACGGGAACACCACGGTCTTCACCGGCCGCCTCTCGCGCCGCTCCCTGCCCTGGGTGTCCGACGCCGCGTCCGCCGGCCCGGTGCTGCTGCCGACCTCGGCGCTGGTCGACATCGCGCTGCACGCGGGTGAGCGCACCGACCGTCCCCACCTCGACGAGCTCACCGTCGAGGTGCCCCTGGCGCTGCCGGCCGACGGCGGCGTCCAGGTCCAGATCACCATCGACGCCGAGGACGGGGACGGCCTGTACCCGATCGCCGTCTACTCCCGCCCCGAGCCCGCGGAGGGCGGGGAGCAGGAGCCGTCCTGGCTCTGCAACGCCACCGGCGCCCTGACCACCACGGCCGACCTGCCGGCGGTGGCGGCCGGTGCGCAGTGGCCGCCGACCGGAGCCGTCCCGCTGGACCCGGACGAGGTGGAGGACCGCCTGGCCGCCCTCGGGTACGGCGAGGCCGCGGCGCCCGTCCTGCGCACGGCCTGGCGGCTCGGGGCGGAGCTCTTCGCCGAACTCGACCTCCCCGAGGCGGTCGACCCGGGCGGCTACGGCCTGCACCCCACCCTGCTCGACGCCGCCCTGTCCCCGTGGCTGGCCCAGCAGGCCGCCGGGTCCGAAGCGCGGGCCGGGCTGCCGCTCGTCTGGTCCGGGGTCGCGCTGCACGCCGCCGACGCGACGACCGTGCGGGTCCGGATCAGCCCGGTGCCAGGCGTCGAGGCGGCGGTCGGACTGACCGTCACCGACCCCGCCGGGCTGCCCGTCGCGACGGTCGGCTCGGTCCGGCTGGGGACCGCGCCGACCGTCCCGCTCGCGCCGGCTGCGGCGGGACCCGGCCCGCTGTACGAGGTGAGCTGGGTTCCCGTCGCCGTACCGGAGCCCGCTGCGCCGGCGGAACACGGCTGGACGGTGTTCGACCCGTCCGGCGACCCTCGCATCCGGGCGGCGGGAGCCGGTGTCCCGGTGACCGTCTGCCCGGACTTCGACGCCCTGCGGGCCGCCGCTCCCACGACCGTCCTGGTCCCCTGGCCGGCGGCTGCCGCCGAGGGCATCCACGACGTCCGCGCCCGCACAGCGCATGTTCTGACACTTCTTCAGGAGTGGCTGGCGGAGAGCGCCTTCGACGACAGCCGGCTGATCATCCTCACCACCGGCGCCACCGGGGAGCGCCCCACCGACCTCGCCGCCGCCGCCGTCTGGGGCCTCGTCCGCTCCGCCCAGAACGAACACCCCAACCGCATCACCCTCCTCGACACCGACACCGACACCACCGAACTCCCCGCCCACATCCCCGACGAGCCCCAACTCGCCCTGCACGACGGCACCTTCCACACCCCGCGACTCGCCCGCGTCACCACCGAACCCGGCGCCGTCACCCTCGACCCCGAAGGCACCGTCCTCATCACCGGCGGCACCGGCACCCTCGGCGCCCTCACCGCCCGACACCTCATCACCGAACACGGCGCACGCCACCTCCTCCTGGTCAGCCGCAGCGGCCCCAACGCCACCGGCGCCACCGACCTCACCGCCGAACTCACCTCCCACGGCGCCAAGGTGACCATCACCGCCTGCGACACGTCGGACCGCGACGCCCTCACCGAACTCCTCGCCACGGTGCCGGCCGAACACCCCCTCACCGCCGTCATCCACACCGCCGGCGTCCTCGACGACGGCACCATCACCGCCCTCACCCCCGACCGCCTCGACACCGTCCTACGCCCCAAAGCCGACACCGCCCACCACCTCCACGAACTCACCCGCCACCTCGACCTCCAAGCCTTCGTCCTCTATTCCTCCATCGCCGGCACCATCGGCAACCCCGGCCAAGCCAACTACGCCGCCGCCAACACCTACCTCGACGCCCTCGCCCACCAACGCCACGCCGACGGACTCCCCGCCACCTCCATCGCCTGGGGCCTGTGGGCCGACACCAGCACCATGACCGGCACCCTCCACGAGGCCGACCAGGCACGGATCGAACGCGGCGGCATCGCCCCGATGTCCGCCGACGAAGCGCTCGGCCTGCTCAGCGCCGCCCTGACGGCCGGCAGCGCCGCCGTCGCCGCGGTGCGCCTCGACCCCGCCGAACTGCGGCGGCAGGCGGCGGACGGCACCCTGGCCCCGCTGCTGCGCGGGCTCACCCGGGCCCGGCGGACCGCAGCCCGGCAGGCCGCCGCGACCGGCACGGGCAGCACGGCCCTGACCGACCGGCTCGCCCCGCTGAGCGAGCCCGAGCAGTACCGGGAGCTGCTCGACCTGGTGCGCTCGCACGTCGCCACCGTGCTCGCGCACGGCACACCCGTGGCCATCGACGAGGCCCGGCCGTTCAACGAGATCGGCTTCGACTCCCTGACCTCCGTCGAACTGCGCAACCGCCTCACCGCCGCGACCGGCCTGCGGCTGCCCGCCACCCTGGTCTTCGACCACCCCACCCCGGGCGCGGTGGCCCGACTGCTGCGCACCGAACTGCTGGGACTGCGGACGCGGTCCGCCGCCCCGCGCGCGACCGCGGCACCGGCCGCGGACGACCCGATCGCGATCGTCTCGATGAGCTGCCGGTTCCCCGGCGACGCCGACACCCCCGAGGCGCTGTGGCAGCTGCTGGCGAACGGCGTGGACACGGTGGCCGGCCTGCCGGAGAACCGCGGCTGGGACATCGAGGGCCTCTACGACCCCGACCCGGACCGCTCCGGCAAGTTCTACGTCCGCACGGGCGCCTTCCTCTACGACGCCGACGAGTTCGACGCCGACTTCTTCGGGATCAGCCCGAAGGAGGCGATCGCGATGGAGCCGCAGCAGCGCCTGCTGCTGGAGACGGCGTGGGAGGCCTTCGAACGAGCCGGGATCCCCCAGAGCGCGCTGCAGGGCAGCAGCACCGGCGTCTTCACCGGCGTCATCTCGCAGGACTACGTGTCGGGGCTGAGCCAGGGGATGGCCGAGTCCGAGGGCTACTACATGACCGGCAACACCACGAGCGTCGCCTCGGGCCGGATCTCCTACACCTTCGGTCTGGAGGGCCCGGCGATCACCGTCGACACCGCGTGCTCCTCCTCCCTGGTCGCGGTCCACCTCGCCGCCCAGTCGCTGCGCAACGGCGAGTGCGACCTCGCCCTCGCCGGGGGTGCGACCGTGCTCGCCTCACCCGGCCTGTTCGTGGAGTTCAGCCGCCAGCGCGGCCTGGCCCCCGACGGCCGCTGCAAGGCCTTCGCGGCCGGCGCCGACGGCACCGGCTGGGGCGAGGGCGCCGGACTCCTGCTCCTGGAACGCCTCTCCGACGCCCAGCGCAACGGACACCCCGTCCTCGCCGTCGTGCGCGGCACCGCCGTCAACCAGGACGGTGCCAGCAACGGCCTCACCGCACCCAACGGACCGTCCCAACAGCGCGTCATCCAGCAGGCGTTGGCGAACGCCCGCCTCACGGCGGGCGACGTCGACGCGGTCGAGGCCCACGGCACCGGCACCACCCTCGGCGACCCCATCGAAGCCCAGGCCCTCCTCGCCACCTACGGCCAGGACCGCCCCGCCGACCAGCCCCTCTGGCTCGGCTCGATCAAGTCCAACATCGGCCACACCCAGGCCGCCGCCGGAGTCGCCGGCATCATCAAGATGGTCGAGGCCATGCAGCACGGCGTGCTGCCCAAGACCCTGCACGTCGACGAGCCCTCCCCGCACGTCGACTGGAGCGAGGGCGCCGTCCGGCTGCTCACCGAACAGCAGCCCTGGCCCGAGACCGACCGCCCCCGCCGGGCCGGCGTCTCCTCCTTCGGCGTGAGCGGCACCAACGCCCACGTCGTCCTCGAACAGGCCCCGGTCACGGCGCCCGCCGCCCCCGCGGCCGAGCCCGCCGCCCCGACCGGCCCGCTGCCCATCGTGTTCTCCGCCAAGAGCCCCGCGGCACTGCGGGAGCAGGCCACGCGGCTGCGCGCGGCCCTGGACGAGCGCGTTCCCCTGGCCGGCCTCGGGTACTCGCTGGCCACCGCACGCACGCACTTCCCGTACCGCGCGGCCGTCCTCGCCTCCGACCACGCCGAACTCGCCGCCGGGCTCGCGGCGTTCGCCAACGGCGAGGAGGCGCCCGGAGTGGTGGCGGGCACCGCGGCTGCGGGTGGGAAGACGGTGTTCGTGTTCCCCGGCCAGGGCAGCCAGTGGACCGGCATGGCCACCGACCTCCTCGCCACCGAACCCGCCTTCG
>NZ_JBHYWI010000154.1:0-10547 GCF_042751525.1 Kitasatospora sp. NPDC059408 | reverse complement strand
TAGATCTGTCCGTGGGGGTGGGCGAGGGTGACGCCGATCTCGGCGCCGCGGTTCTCGAAGCAGTACACCTGTTCCACGCCGGGCAGGGCGGAGAGCGCGGCCGTGCGGTCCGTCCACGCGTCCAGGACCAGACGCGCGCGGGCCTCGGAGAGGTCGGCGAAGGACGCGTCGTGGTCGGCCGTGAAGCACACCACCTCGCAGCGCCCGGCGCCGGGACCGGCCGTCCGCAGTCCGCCGGCGAGCTCGCCCGGCGGTCCGGCCAGCGAGGGGAAGCGGTTCTCGAAGACGGCCACCTGGTAGTCGGTGGCGGGGATTTCGCTCAGCCGCCCGTCCTGGGAGGGGCACAGCGGGCACTCCTCGGCGGGCGGCTGGTAGGTGCGGGCCTGCCGGTGGGCGGCGACGGTGACCCAGTCCCCGGTGGCCGGGTCCCGGCGCACGTGGGAGGCGGGCGGCCGGGGGTCCAGCGGGCGCCGGTCGACGGCGTTCCGGGGCACGGCCGCGCCGCTGTCGTAGTAGATGAGCTCCCGCCCGTCCGCGAGCGTGGTCGCGGTCCTGGCGGTGGGCTCGGTGACGGTCCCGGCCATGGCCTCGGTTCTCTCTCCTCGATCCGACATGAATCAACAATCTCGAACACTATCCAACAGACCCGCCGCCCCGGAAGCACCCGGCACCTGCCATGATGGCCATGCTGGCGATGAGCGCGGCCGCCCCGGCCGCACCGACCCGCGCCACGCCGACCCGAGGGAGGCCCTCCGATGGCCGACAGCGCCCAACCGCTCGCCGGGCAGCGACGCGCGCTGATCCTGGAACAGGTGCGCGCGCGGGGCGGGGTCCGGGTGACCGAACTCGTCCGCGACCTCGGGGTCTCCGACATGACGGTCCGCCGCGACCTCGACGCGCTGGCCCGGCGCGGACTGGTGGAGAAGGTCCACGGCGGCGCGGTGCGGGTCGAGGCGCCACTCAGCGGCGAGCCCGGGTTCGAGACCAAGGCCGGCTGGGAGCTGCCCGCGAAGGAGGCGATCGCCCGCGCCGCCGCCGCACTCGTGCCGCCCGGTTCGGCGGTCGGCCTCGCGGCCGGCACGACGACCTTCGCGGTGGCCCGCCACCTGCGCGCCGTCGACGGCCTGACGGTGGTCACCAACTCCCTGCGGATCGCCGAACTGCTGGAACAGCCCGACGACGACGGCACCCCGGCGACGGCCACGGTGATCCGCACCGGCGGCGTCCGCACGCCCTCGGACGCGCTGGTCGGCCCGGTCGCGGACCAGGCGATCCGCTCGCTGCACGTCAACGTGCTCGTCATGGGCTGTCACGGCCTCTCCGCCGACACCGGACTGACCACCCCCAACCTGGCCGAGGCCGAGACCAACCGGGCCTTCCTGCAGTCGGCCCGCCGCGTCATCGTGGTCGCCGACCACACGAAGTGGAACGCCGTCGGCCTGGCCTCCTTCGCCGCCCTCGACCAGCTCGACGTCCTGGTGACGGACGACGCCCTCGCCGCCGAGGAACGGACGGCCGCCGCCCGGCTGGTCGGCGAGCTGATCGTCGCGTCCTCCGGGGACTGACGGGCGGGACGGGGCGCGCCCCGAGGGGCCCGGCGACCGAGCCCGGATCCCCCTGTGGGGGGACGCCTCCGGCCCTCCGGGAGGACGTGGCGCCGCCTCCCACCGGCCAGCCTGGATGCATGACCACCGCATCGAACCCCGCTGCCCCGGCACCCCGTTGGGCCGTGCGAGCCGCACACGCCGCAGCCCTCACCACCGTGCCCTCGGGGCTGTGGCGGATCGCCCTGGCCCTCGGCCTTCCGGTCGGCTACGGCGACCAGGTGCTCCGCCAGGACTTCCACATCCCTGGCTGGGGCGCGGTCGCCGTGGTCGGCCTCAGCGTGGTCTCCGAGGCCCTCTCCCTGCTGACGCTCGGCCTGGTCCGCCCCTGGGGCGAGGTGGTGCCGCGCTGGATCCCGGTCCTCGGCGGCCGGCGTGTCCGCCCGCTCGCCGCCGTCATCCCCGCCGCGCTCGGATCACTGGCCCTCGTCTATGTCTGGAGCGGGTTCCTGTTCTGGTGGAACGTCGATCACCACCCGGCGATGACCGGTCCCTGGGGCGACATCGTCGGGGTCCTCTACCAGCCGCTGGTCCTCTGGGGCCCGCTGCTGGCCGCCGTGACCGTCTCCTACTACCGCCGTCACCGCTGAAGCCACCCGGCCGGTCATCGCGTCGCTCGACCCGTCATCGCGGCGCTCAACCCCCCGAACTCGCCCGCACCACCAGCTCGGTGGCCAGCTCCAGCCCCGCGCCGGGCGCCCGTTCCCCCCGCACCTGGCCGAGCAGCCGCTCGACCAGCGCGGCGGCGATCGCCCGCAGCGGCAGCCGGACCGACGTCAGGGCGGGGTGCAGGTGGCGGCAGAGCGGCGTGTCGTGGAAACCCGTGACCGCCACCTCCCGTCCGACCGTCAACCCCTCGGCGCGGACGGCCTCGTAGACGTCCAGCGCGAGCAGGTCGCTCGCCGCCGCGACGGCCGTCGGCCGGTCCGGGCGGCGCAGGAGCCCGCGCACGGCGGCGACGTCCGGCCCGGCCGCCACCTCCGCCGTCAGGCCGAGCCGCCGCGCCTCGGCGAGGAAGCCCGCGCGGCGTTCCGCCATCCACGGCAGGTCCTCCGGGCCTCCCACGTACCCGAGGCGCCGGTGCCCGCGCTCGGCGAGGTGCCGCACGACGGCCGCCATCGCCGGGCCGTTGCCGATGTCCACCCAGTGCTGCGGCTCCCCCGGTCCCGTCCGCCCGAAGGTCGTGAACGGGACGCCGGCCCGGGCGACGTGGCCGATCCGCGGGTCGTCGCGCAGTACGTCCGCAAGCACGAGCCCGTCCACCTGGCGGGCCGCCACCAGCTCGTCGATGGCCGCGAGCGCGTCGCCGGCGCCCGACGCGTCGCCGGCATCCGTCCCGTCCTCCGCGCCCGACGCATCCCGGGTGCCTCCACTGCCCGGTGCCGGGCGGAACAGCAGCACCCGCAGGCCCTGCGCCCCGGCCGCGTCGACCAGCGCCTCCAGGAAGCCGGCCATCAGCGGGTTGGGGTCGAACGGGTCGTCCACCGGCGAGAGGTAGCCGATGGTGCGCCGGGCGCCGCTGCGCAGCGAGCGGGCCGACTGGTCCGGCTGGTAGCCGAGTTCGCGGATCGCGGCGGTCACCCGCTCCAGGGTGTCCGGGCGCACCCGGTGCGGGGCGTTGAGCGCGTTGGACACCGTCTGCCGGGACACGCCGGCCGCGCGGGCGACCTCCTCGATGGTGGTGGCCCCGCGGCGCGGACGGCGCACTCCGGCCCCGCGCACGGCCTCGTCGGGCGTCGTGACAGCGCGGCGCGGTCGGCGTGCTCCCTCGGGCATGGCTTCCTCCGGCGTGCTCGGTCGGGTCATCGGTGCGGTCACGTGCGGCGCAGGATCGGCAGCCCGCCGCGCGACACCTCGACGACGCCACCCCGGCGGGGTCCTCCCCACCCCGCCGGACGATACGCCCTCCGCATCCTCGACGATCACCCCCACCGAACGACCGCACCACCGGATCGGCATCGGCACGCCATCCGACCATGCGCCACGGGCCAACCGCATCTCCCATTCGGCATCGGCGCCGCACTCGCGCACGGCACCGCCGTTGCGCCGCCCCAACCAGGCCGGACGGCATGCCGCCGCACGGACGCACGCTGCAAGGGCGTCGTCACGAGGTCACGTAGGCCACGGCGCCACCCGCCCACCGAGCAGCACCACCGACCCGACCACGCCCCACCTCACCCCACCCCACCCCACCCCGCCGGACAACGCGCCCCCGCGCACGGCGAACTGCCGCCACCCCCGGGCCGGCGCGGTCACGACCGTCACATGCACCGTGGGGTCGGCAGCTCACCGCGCGATACCGCATCCACGCCGCCCCGGGCCGAGCTCGATTCCGCCGTCCCGGACAGCACGCCGCCGCACCGCCCGGCCGTTGGTCACGGGCCGACTGCCCCGCCGGGCCGGCGTCGTCATCACGCTCACGCCCGGTGCCGGGTCAGCCGCCCGCCGCGCGACAGCCCCACGACGGCGCCGCCCCGGGCCGAGCTCCACCCACCCCGCCGGACGACGCGCCCTCGCGCAGCCTCGACGATCACCTCCGCCGGCCAACCACACCGCCGAGATCGGCACCGGCGCTGCGCGGCCGCTGCAGGGCGAGCAGCCGGCCGCGCGATGCCGCAGCCCCGTCGACCAACCGCTCGCCCGGGCAACCGCACCTACCGTTCGACGTCGGCGCTGCGCTCACGTACGGCACCGTCGTTGCCCCGCCCCAACCAGCCGGACGGCACGCCGCCGCACGCACGCACGCACGCACGCCGCAAGGGTGAGCGCCGCCCTCGCGACACCGCACCACCGCCGCCCCGGGCAGAGCTCCACCCCACCCGCCCAGCCGGGCGACCCGCCGCCGCCACCCGGCCAACGCCGCTGCGACGCTCACGCACGCCGCAGAGTCAGCAACCCGCCGCGCGGCACCGTGACGACGGCGCCGTCCCGGCCGAGCTCCACCTCGCCCTGCCGGACGACGCGCCCCCGCGCGTCCTGCACGACCGCCTCCGCCGTCCCGCTGCCGCCGGTCAGCCGCACGTCCGGGTCGGCGTCGGCGTTGGCCACCAGCAGGGTGCGCCACCGGTCGCCGCCCGCGTCCACCGGCAGCGCCGCGTAGCGGGCGACGGCGACGGTGTCCGGGCCGGTGGCGGTGACCATCGGGTAGCCGAGGTCGGGCCGGGTCGGGCGCAGTTCGCCGAGTTGCAGGGTGTCGGCGTGGGCGCGGAAGATGCCGAGCCAGAAGGCCAGGGCCTCGCGCTGCTCCGGGCGCAGCGCGGCGAGGTCGACGGACACCTGCGGCACCGCGAACAGGATGTTGATCAGGTGGCAGGCGATCTGCTCGGGCGTCTCGACCGGGTGCCAGGTCAGCATGTCGGCGTGGACCGGGACGGGCCCGGCGGCGAGCCGCACGTCGATCGTCCGCTGCCGGTTCTCCTGGGGGCTGAGCGGGCAGTCGGTGGCCCGGATCATGGTGACGTACGGCCACAGGGCCGGGCTGACGTAGGGCTGGCGGTGCTCGATCATCGCGTCCGGGTGGGCGGCCGTGATCCGTCGGCGCAGCTCGGCGAGCAGCCGTTCGACGCCCTCGTCGACGCTCGCGCAGTCGGCTCCGGGGCCGGTTTCGGGCGCGTCCGCCCGCGCGAACCAGTCGACGAAGTCGACCTTGAGGCCGTCCATGCCCCAGTCCTCGACGGCCCGCGCGAGCCGGCCGACCAGGAACTCGCGGACCTCCGGGTAGCGGGGGTCCGCCACGACGGCGCCCATGGGCCCGGCGTCCGCGAGCGCGTACCGGCCGATGCGCTCGAACGCGGCGCTGTTCTTGCCGATGAACGGCAGCGCGTACCAGAGCATGTACTGCACGCCGAGCTCGTGGACGCGCCGCACGTGGGCGGCGGTGTCCGGCAGCGAGACCGGCTCCCAGTCGCCGCAGTGCCCGTAGCCGCGCGTGCGGTCGGCGGTCATCCAGCCGTCGTCGACGATGATCACGTCCAGGCCCAGCTCCTTGCCGAGCGCGGCCTGGGCCTCGACGGCCTTCGGCTCGATGTCCTGGTGCATCGCGTACCAGGTGGAGTAGGCGGGGCGGCGGGCGGCTTCGGGCACGTCCGCCCGGTGCGCGGTGCCCCACCACTCGGCGAGGTCGGCCAGGCAGCGGGCGAAGTGGCGGCGCGAGGTGTCGATCCGCACGGTGAGGCAGCCCGAGGCCTGCGCCCAGAAGCGGAACTCGCCGGTCTCCTCGACGACTCCCGCGCCGGCCAGCACGTCGGGCCGCTCGGCGGCGAAGGCGCAGATCGCGACGTCGCCGGTGCCGACGAGGGCGGCGATCGGGGCGCCGGCGGCGATCCCGGTGCGGCGCGGGGCGCTCCAGGCGGCGGGCAGCCAGCCGGTGCCGCGCGGTTCGGGCGTCCAGAGCGCGGTGGCGTCCACGCACGGCACCCGCCACTCGATGCGGACGTCGCCATCGGCCGCCGGTGTCGCCTCGACGGTCACCTCGACCACCCCGTCGGCGACCGCGCGGGCCGTCCCGGCGCCGCTCACCCGCAGGTCGAGACCCTCGGCGTACAGCGGGCGCAGGCCGCCGGTGGCGGAAGGGGCGGCGGGGGCGTGCGGCTCCCAGATGTCGGTCACGGGTTCAGCCCTTCGTCGCACCGGCCAGCAGGCCGGAGATGAACTGCCGTTGCAGGACCAGGAAGAGGACCATCATCGGCAGGGTGGACAGCGCGGTGCCGGTGAGGATCGCGCCGTAGTCGGTCGTGCTCTTGTTGCCGTACAGGGTGGCGATGGCCACCGGCAGGGTGTGCATCCCGGGGCTGCGCAGCGCGACCAGCGGCCACACGAACTGGTTCCAGGAGCCCAGGAAGAGGAAGATCGCCAGTGCCGCCAGCACCGGCCGCATGACCGGCACGACGACGCTCCACAGCACCCGGAACTCGCCCGCGCCGTCCACCCGTGCGGCGTCCAGGAGTTCGTCCGGCAGGCCGGCGAGGGACTGCCGCATCAGGAAGATCGCGAACGGCACGCAGAGGCCGGGCAGGATGAGCGCCTGGTAGGTGTCGAGCAGGCCGAAGCTCATCATCATCTTGAACAGCGGTACCAGCATGACCTGTTCGGGCACCACGAGGGTGGAGAGCAGCAGCCCGAACAGCAGACTCCGGCCCCGGAAGCGGAACTTGGCGAAGGCGTAGCCGGCCAGCAGCGCGACCACCAGGGCTCCGACGGTCTGGACTCCGGCCACCAGCAGCGAGTTTCCGATCACCCGGAGCAGACCGATCCTCCGCTGCAGGTGGTCGAGGTTGTCGCCGAGGTGGCCGCCGGGCAGCAGCTTGGGCGGCCAGTCGAAGATGTCCGTGTCCTTGCGGGTGATGGCGATCACCAGCCAGTAGAACGGGCCGACGGAAAGGCCGGTGAGGCCCGCGAGGAGGAAGGTCAGCGGCCAGCCGCGCAGTTTCGTGATCGGCTTCATCGCTCCCGCTCCCCCATCAGCCGCATCTGGACCGCGCCGAGCACCGACACCAGCAGGGTCAGCGCGTAGGCGATGGCGGACGCGTAGCCGAAGTCGAAGTACCGGAAGCCGTTCTGGTACAGGTACATGGAGACGGTCAGCGTCGCGTTGTCCGGGCCGCCGCCGGTCAACACATAAGGCTCGTCGAAGAGTTGGAGCGTGCCGATGGTGGACAGCACGACCGTGAACAGCAGCACCGGGCGAAGCGCGGGCACCGTGACCGCCGTGAACCGCCGCACCGGGCCCGCCCCGTCGACCATCGCGGCCTCGTACAGCTCCTTCGGGACGCCCTGGAGGCCAGCCAGGTAGATGACGGCGTTGTAGCCCGTGTAGTGCCAGGTCAGCACCAGGACGACGGCCATCCGCGCCCAGAACGGGTCGCCGAACCAGTCGACGACCGGCAGGCCGATCGCGTCCAGCAGCCAGTTGACGGCGCCGTGGTCGGAGTCGAGCAGGAAGGCGAAGATCACGCCGGTGGCGACCAGTCCGGTCACGGCCGGCATGAAGACGCCCAGCCGCCACACCGCCCGCCAGCGCACCAGCGCCGAGTTGATGCCGACGGCCATCAGCAGGGCCAGCCCGAGCATCACCGGGACCTGCACGACGAGGATCTCGGCAGTGTTGCGCAGGGCCGTCCAGAACAGCGGATCGTCCAGCAGGCGGCGGTAGTTGGCGAGTCCCGCGGAGCGGGCGGCGGTGCCGGACCCGGCGGTGAAGGAGAGGAGCAGCGAGTCGACGACGGGGTACGCCTTGAACACGCCGAAGGTGACCAGGGCGGGGGCGAGGAGCAGGTACGGCACGGCGGTGCGGCGGCGCCGGGCACGCGCGAGGGACGGTTGGACGGTCGTCGTCATGCGATGCTGCGCCCGGTCTGCTGGGCGAGTTGCTTGGCGGCGTCCTGGAGGACGGCGGCCGGGTCGCCGCCCTTCAGGAACACCTTCGTCTGGGCGTCGCCGGCCAGCTTGAGGGCGCGGGCGTAGTCCCCGGAGTAGTTGGTCGGGTCGCCGCCGTCGACGGCCAGGTCGGCGAAGGTCCGCAGCACGGGCTGGCCGCCGTAGTAGGCGCTCGGCGCGCCGTACATCGGGTCGGTGTAGGCCGCGGTGAGCGCGGGGAAGACGCCGCCGGCGGTGAACATGCTGTTCACGGAGGCCGGGCGGGTGAGCGCGTACTCGACGAACTTCCAGGCGGCGCGGCGGCGCGGGCTGGAACCGGCGACGGCGAGGTGGGTGGAGTTCACGAGCGCGGTGCGCTTGCCTCCGGCGGTGACGGCCGGGGGCTTGGCGAGGCGCCAGTGTCCGCTCTGGTCACCGAACTTGGCCTCCAGGTAGTGCGCCGCCCAGGCGGGCATGGGGGCGACGGCGAGCTTGCCGGCCTTCATCAGGGTGGCCCAGCCCTGCTCGCCGGGGGCATCGGCGACCAGCCCGGCGCCGTCCAGCCGCTTCAGGACGTCCATCGCGCGGACGGCCTCGGGCGTGCCGAGCGTGATCCGCCCCTGGAGGTCGAAGTAGAAGGCGCCCTGGAGCTGCATCAGCGACTGCACGAAGTCCAGGTCGGGGTCGGGGTTGGCGGCCTTGTTGATGCCGATGAGGGAGATGCCGGGGTTGGCGGCCTTGAACTTCTCCGCCACGGCGATCAGGTCGTCCCAGGTGGCGAGGGCGGTCGGGTCGATGCCGGCCTTGCCGAAGTAGTCCTCGCGGTAGAAGAACCCGAGCGGGTTGACCTCCCAGGGCAGCGCGTAGGCGTGGCCGTCCTTGCCGGTGACGACCGGCCACAGGCCCTTGGCGAAGTCGTCCTTGTGGGCGTCGGCGCCGAAGGAGGACAGGTCGGCGAGGCCGCCGGGGAACTTGTCCAGGTAGCCGGGCAGGTAGTCGCAACCGATGTGGAGGACGTCCCCGAGCCCCTGCCCGCCCGCGGCGAGACCGACGGTGATCTTGTCCCAGATCGCCGGGTTCCCGATGTCCTGGACGTCGACCTTGATGCCGGGGTTGTCCCGCTCGAACGCCGGGACGACCCCGCGCAGCGCGGCAGCGGCCGTGGCCCACGACCACACGGTGACCGTGCCGGTTTCGGCGTCCCCGCCTGCGGCTCCCGCCGATCCGGAGTCCCCGCAGGCCGCCAGCGCCCCCCCCGGCCGCCAGGGCCAGCAGACCGGCCCCGGAGGCGCGGAGGAGCTCGCGACGTGAAAGGTGTGACATTGCATCGCCTCCCGTTTTTGAACGTTCAAATCCACAAAACAGACCAGAACCAAACAGTCCCGAACGAGCGCCACACAGCAAACGCCACCTGCCGTACGCCGTCAACCCCCAGGTACGCCCGCAACCGTTCCGTTACCAGGCGACGGGATGGCTGCGCGAGAAGTCGGATGGGCCGACTTCTCGCGCACGCCCTCGGTCAATCGGGGGCCGGGCAGAGGTAGATCGGGTGGGGCTCGATGCCCACGAACGCGATCACGCGCATGGCGCCGACTTCGAGCAGCTGGCGGGCGATGCGGTCGGCGGACCGGGGCGAGAAGAGGTCGGCGAGGAAGTCGGCCTGGTCCTCGTCGAGCGGGAGGTGGGAGACGGCGGTGCGGACGGCTTCGAGGGCGTCGGGGAGGCGGGAGAAGGTGGCGGCCTTGGTGACGCCCTTGATCTCGACGCTTACGGCGAAGGGGAGTTCGGTTTTCACTGGCCACTCCCGATCGTGGCCCAGATCGCCTTGCCGACGCCGCCCGCACGCGGGCAGCACCCCCAGCGGGAGGCGAGCTGCGAGACGAGCCAGAGCCCGCGCCCGGCTTCGTCCTCGACGGTCGCGGGACGCGCGTACGGACGCCCCGCACCGGCGTCGTGCACCTCGATGCGGAGGGCGTCGGGGTGGAGCGAGAAGTGGACGTAGAGGAGGCGCCCGGGCGGGGTCATGGCGTGGAGCACAGCGTTGGTGACGAGCTCACTGAGCACCAACTCGCCGGTTTCGACGAAGAGTTCGCCGGAGGGTTGGGCGGCGAGGAAGCCGCGGAGCAGCTTTCTGGCCGCGGCGACGGACTTGCGGTGTCTCGGCAGCCAGTAGGAGTACTCGGTAGCGGGGGCGGGCGGCTTCTCCAGCATTCCGGGCATGGCAGGGCCTCCGGTGTGGTGGGAGGGGATCGCGATCCGGCGCGGGCAAGGCGATGCCCGAGCGATGATCCGCCGGGATCACGCTGTGTGGCGTTCATCACCACGCTTCGTAGCATGCACCCGCATCGATGCCATCCGCAACAAGAACAACTGCAACTGTGCAGATTCGCTAGCCTGGATCCGACGGAACGTCACGAGGCAGACTGGGATGGGCTCAAGGAAGGAACGTCGTGACTGACGAATCGAGGCCGACCGTGCGCGGCCGTCGTCTAGGTGTACTGACCACGGAGGTTGGTGACGGGGTTCACGGTCAGGTGATCTTGAAATGAGTGAGGGCCTTCTGGCTCGGTGTGGATTGCGACGTCTGCA
>NZ_JBHYWI010000153.1:0-10728 GCF_042751525.1 Kitasatospora sp. NPDC059408 | reverse complement strand
TTTTTTTTATACTAGACATATCCTGACCTGCCTTATCTACACCAAAAACTTACCCCGGCCGCGCCTGGGACCCCCTATGACCCCGGGGCGCCGTCCCGCCTGTCCGTACCGGGGGGACGGCGCCGTCCTTTTCCCCCGACTCTCCTGCAGGAGCGCCCACTTGCCCCGCCGACCCGACGGACCGACCCTCGCCCTCGGCCTCGCGCTGCCCGTCGAGGCCGCCACCACGCTCGCCCTGCCCGCCGCCCTGGCCGGGGCCGTCGACGCCGTCCTCGCCGGCGCGGGCCGGTCCGCGACCGGCGCGTTCGCGCTGCTCGCCCTCACCGTGGGCACGGCCGCCGCCGCCAACGCCACCGCCGCTGCCGCCGGACCGGCCGGCGCGGCCGACGCCACCGCCGCCCTGCGCGGACGCCTCGTCCGGCACCTGCTCGACCTCGGGCCGGGCGGCCGGCTGCGCGGCGGGCCGCCGCCCGGCGACCTGGCCGCGCGCCTGGTGGGCTCGGCCGGCGACGCGGGCGGGCGGCTGCCCGCCGGGCTCGGCGCGGTCGGCGCGCTGTTCACGTCGGTGGGCGCGATCGTCGGCCTCGGGGTGCTGTCACCGTGGCTGGCGCTGGCCTTCTTCGCCGGGGTGGTGCCCGGCGTGGTGCTGATCCGGCTGTTCCTGCGCGACGCCGGTTCGGCGTTCGCCCGCTACCAGGAGGTGCAGGCGGAGCTCGCCGCGCGCCTCACCGGCGCACTCACCGGGCTGCGCAGCATCCACGCGGCCGGCGCCGAAGAACGCGAGGCCGCACGGGTGTTGGCGCCGCTGCCCGACCTCTCCGCGGCCGGGCACGCGCTGTGGACGGCGCAGCGCCGCACGGCGTGGCAGGCGACGCTGCTGATCGCCGCGGTCGAGATCGCGGTCCTGACGACGGCGGGCGTGCTGCTCGCCGACGGCGCCCTGGCACCGGGAGACCTCGCCGCGGCGGCCGGGTGGGCGGCGCTCGGGGCCGGCCTCTTCGAACAGGTCGAATCGCTGGTCGGGGTCGCCCACGCCCGCGCCGGGCGGGCCCGGGTCGACGACCTGCTCGCGCTCCCGCCCGCACCCGTGGGAGCGGCGACGCTTCCGGTCGGCGGCACCGGCGAACTCGCCTTCCGCGGCGCGGTGGTGCGCGACGGCGACCGCGTGCTGCTCGGACCGATCGACCTCACCGTCCCCGGCGGACACACGCTCGCACTGGTCGGGCGCTCCGGCTCCGGCAAGTCCCTGCTGGCCGCCCTCGCCGGACGACTGCGCGACCCCGACGAGGGCTCGGTGCTCATCGACGGCGTCCCGGTCGACGAGCTGGCCCCCGACGAACTCCGGAACGCCGTCGGCTACGCCTTCGAGCGGCCCGCCCTGGTCGGCGGCACGGTGCGCGACGCACTCGCCGGCGCGGGCGAGGCGGAGGCCGGGGCCGCCCGCGCGGACGGCTTCCTGCGCCGGCTGCCCCGGGGATGGGACACCCCGCTCGACGAGCTACGGCTCTCGGGAGGCGAGTTGCAACGCCTCGGGCTGGCTCGACTGCTGGCCCGGCCGGCGCGGGTGGTGGTGCTGGACGACGCGACGTCGGGGCTCGACCTCGCCACCGAGTACCAGGTCACCGAGGCACTCGACCGCGCCACCCTCGGCCGCACCCGCATCGTGATCGCCCACCGCGCCACCGTCGCCGCCCGCGCGGACCTGGTGGCCTGGCTGGAAAACGGCCGCCTCCGCGCCCTGGCCCCACACACCGCCCTCCTCTCACACCCGGACTACCGCGCCGCCCTGTCCGACACCGCCCTACAAGCAGCCGCCTGATGGCCCGCCACCGCACACCACACACAGAAAGTCGGCCGGACCGACTTCCCGCGCAGCCCTCTGCGCCCTCCGCACCCCATCAAGCAACCAATGCCGGCACAGAAAGTCGGGCCGACCGAGGGCCGAACGCCTCGGGCACCGAAAGTCGGCCCGATCGACTTCTTGTGCAGCGCCCTGGGCCATCCGCGGGCCACCAACTCCGCGACGCCCGAGTAGAAAGTCGGCCCGACCGACTTCTCGCGCCGGGCCTCAGGCCGAACACCTCGGGCACCGAAAGTCGGCCCGATCGACTTCCCGCGCACAACCCAGGACCGGACACCGCGGACATAGGAAGTCGAGTAGGCCAACTTCCCGCGCACGGCTCGGCATCGGCCGCCGCAGGCGCTGTCGCGCAACCCGGCGACGCAGGAAGTCGGCTCGGCCGACTTTCGGTGCAGACGGCTCATGCCTCCGCCGACTCAAGGCGCGGAGCCCACCGACGGTCCTCGCGTGCCAAGGCGTCCCGCGCGAGAAGTCGGGCCCGCCGACTTCTCGCGTCACCGCCACCGCAGCCGCCCCGGACGCCCACGGCCGCCCACCACCACCGCGCAGGAAGTCGGCGGCGCCGACTTTTCCCCCCCGCTGCCGCCTCTCCCGGATGGGCGCTCCTCCTTCGGCAGTTCGCCACCACACGCCGACCACTGCTACGACTGCTCGCCTGGTCCGTGGTCGAGGCCCTGCCGCCGTTGCTCTCCGGGCTGCTCGTGTCGGCCGCCGTGGACCGCGGCTTCCTCGCCGGGCGGCCCGGGGCCGGAGTGGCCTGGCTGGCCGGGTTCGGCGCGGCCACGGTTCTGCGGGCGTTCGCGGCGCGGGCCGGGTTCCCGCACCTCGCGGCGGTCGTCGAGCCGTTGCGGGACGCGCTCGTCACGCGGGTGGTCCGGAGCGCGCTCGCCCGGCCCGTCGCCGACGCCGCCGAGGTCGCCCGGCTCACCGAACAGGTAGAGTCCGCACGACAGTTGACCGCCTCCCTGCTGCGCACCCTGCGCGGCGTCGGAATCACCCTGGCCGCCGCCCTGATCGGCCTGGCGCTGCTCGCGCCCGCCGTCCTGCCGCTCGTCCTGCTGCCGCTCCTGGCCGCCGGGCTGCTCTTCGCCCGCCTACTGCGGCCTCTGGTGGAACGCCGCCGGGCGGTCGTGCTGGCGGAGGAACGGTTCGCCGCCGAGGCGGGCCGCGCCCTGCACGGCCTGCGCGACGTACAGTCCACCGGTACGCAGACGCAGGTGGCCGCCGCACTGGCCGAGGCGGCCGGGACGAGCGCCGCCGCCTCCCGCGCGCTGGGCCGGGCGTCCGCCCTGCGCGCGCTCGTGGTCACGCTCGGCGGGCGGTTGCCGGTGCTCGTCGTGCTCACGGCAGCGCCGTGGCTGCTCGCGCACGACGTACTCACGGCCGGCGAACTGCTCGGCGTCGCCACGTACCTGCTCCAGCAGCTCGACCCGGCGGTGCGGACGTTGGCCGGTACGGTCGGCGGCTGGCTGCTCGGCCTCGCGGTCGTGCTGGACCGCCTGGCCACGGCTTCCGCCGACGCCCCGACCGACCGGTCGACGGCGGGAGGCGCGACCGCCCGTGACACGAGCCTGTGCCTCACCGCTCTTCGCTACGCGCACGCCCCCACCGCCGAACCGGTCCTCGACGGGCTCGACGTGACGATCGGCGCGGGAGAGCACGTCGCCGTCGTGGGCCCGAGCGGAGCCGGCAAGTCCACGCTGGCCGGGTTGCTCGCCGGACTGCTCACACCCACCTCCGGCGACCTCACCATCGGCGGGGAACACCTCTCGCCGGGTGATCGCACCCGGGTGGTCGCGTTGCTGCCGCAGGAGGCGTACGTCTTCCCCGGCCCGCTGCGCGAGAACCTGACGTGGCTGGCGCCGGATGCCACCGACGCCCAACTCACCCGTGCCATCGAGGCTGTGGGCGCCGGTGAACTCGTCACGCGGCTCGGCGGAACGGACGCCGTCCTCACCGACCCCGCCGCACTCTCCGCCGGCGAGCGGCAGCTGCTCGCGCTCGTCCGGACGTACCTCTCCCCCGCCCCCGTCATCGTGCTCGACGAGGCGACCTGCCACCTGGACGCCACCGCCGAGGACCAGGCCGAACGGGCCTTCGCCGCCCGACCGGGAACACTCGTCGTCGTGGCGCACCGGATCAGCTCCGCCCTGCGCGCGGACCGCGTCCTCCTCCTGGACGGCGGCCGCGGCACGCTCGCGAGACACGGAGACCTCCAGGTCCTGTCGCCCCTCTACCGGGAACTGGTCGGCCATTGGCTGGGCTCCACACCGCGCAACAACAGCGCATCGCACACCGGGCACGCGCCATGAAGAAGCCGCCCGCGCAAGCCAACACCTGCGCTCCGGCCAGCGGATCTGCGGGTTGCGACGCGGAAAGTCGACGGGCCCGACTTCTCGCGCAGGTGCCCCGGGGAGCGGGCCGGGGCGCGGGGCGGCCACCGGCCCTCCACCGCAGGCCGGGCACAGGACGTCGGTGCCGCCGACTTCCCACGCAGGCCAGCGGATCCACGGGATACGACGCGGAAAGTCGACGGGCCCGACTTCCCACGCCGGTGCCCCGGCCAACACCCCTCCACCGCAGGCCGGCGCAGGAAGTCGATGTCGCCGACTTCCCGCGCAGGCGGTCAGTGGCTGGGGACGGAAGGCGCTGCACGAGGCTGGCGCCGGCGGGCTGTGCGCTGCCGGGCGTGGGATCAGGATCTCCCGTGGCCGGGGCAGGGCAGGGGCAGCCACCGGTCGGAGGCGGATGGCGCCGGGCGGGGTGGGTGCTGGCGGGCCGGAGGTGGTCAGGGTCTCAGCGGGGACGGCGCCGGGCGGAGTGGGTGCTGGCGGGCCGGAGGTGGTCAGGGTCTCGGCGGGGATGGCACCGTGCGGGGTGGGTGCTGGCGGGCCGGAGGTGGTCAGGGTCTCAGCGGGGACGGCACCGTGCGGGGTGGGTGCTGGCGGGCCGGAGGTGGTCAGGGTCTCAGCGGGGACGGCGCCGGGCGGGGTGGGTGCCCCCGGGGTGGGGTGTCAGGATCTCGATAGGATCTCGGGCGCCGCGGCCGTTATGGTGGCCGGGGCACGGGCCGCGATCAACGGCTGTGGCGCGGTTCCTGCGCCCGAAACGGGGGCCCGACCGCGCATTCACAGTGCCGGGCGGGGCGCCGATGCATCTGCAAGCTCCGCACGGAAAAGACGATTCTGATGTCCGACACCCTCACCGACACCACCGGCCCCGCGACCAACGGGACCGACGCCGACGAGATCACGGCCGAGGACACCGCGTCGCACGGCCGCCACCGCGGCCTGTCCTCCGCCGACGACAGCCCCGAGGCCGGCGCGCACGGCCGCCACCGCGCTGCGAACCAGGGCTGACGAGAACCAGGGCTGACGGAGGGCCCGCCGGGAGGAGCTCCCGGCGGGCCCTCCGCGCGCTCAGTCCAGGGTGACGACCGTCCGCAGGGCCTCGCCGCTGCGCATCTGGGCGATCGCGTCGTTGACGTCGGCGAGCGCGACCCGGTGCGTGACCATGCCGTCGAGGTCGATCCGCCCGGCCCGCCACAGGTCGACGACCAGCGCGATCGTGGACGGCACGGGCGCCCCGCCGTAGAGCGAGGGCAGCAGGCGCTTCTCGTTGAAGAACAGCTCGCCCATGGTGAACTGCGCGAGGTCGTCCTGGGCCCCGGCGCCGATCACGACGACCGCGCCGCCGCGCCGGGTGGCGTCGTACGCGGCGCGGACGGTGGCCGAGCGGCCGACCGCCTCGAAGACGTAGTCGTAGCCGCCGCCGGGCAGGCCCTTGGCGGTCGCCTTGAGGTCCTCCGGGGCGACGGCGTCGGTGGCGCCGAAGGCCAGCGCCCGTTCGCGCCGCGAGACCACGGGGTCGACGACGGTGATCCGGCCCGCGCCGCAGACCCGGGCGCCCTGGACGGTCGCCACGCCGACGCCGCCCGCCCCGATCACGGCCACCGCGGCGCCGGGCTCGACGCGCGCGGTGTTGACGGCGGCGCCGACGCCGGTGGTGACGCCGCAGCCGATGAGCGCGGCGGCCTCGTACGGGAGGTCGGCGGGGACCTTGATCACGGCGTCCTCGGCGACGACGACCTCCTCGGCGAACGAGCCGGTGCCGTAGAACCCGGACGCGTCGACCGCGGCGCCGCCCTCCTCGAAGCGGAACCCGGGCGCGCCGAGGCGCCGCAGGCTCGCGACGCAGAGGTGGCCGCGGCCGCGCTCGCAGTGCGCGCAGCGCCCGCAGGGGGCCATCCAGCACAGGACGACGCGGTCGCCGGGCGCGACCGACCGCACGCCCTCGCCGACCTCGACGACGTCGCCCGCGCCCTCGTGGCCGGGCACGAACGGCGCCGGCTGGGGCAGCACGCCGTTCATCGCGGAGAGGTCGGAGTGGCACAGGCTGGCCGCGCGCATCCGGACCCTGACCGTGCCGGGCCCGAACCCGACCGCCGTCACGTCCTCGCGGACGTCGAGCGTGTCCTGCCCGGTCTTGTGCAGAACGGCTGCGCGCATGGGGCTGCTCCCGGTGTGCCTCGGAACCACGGTCGGGCCGATTCTGGCACGGGCGCGGGGCGGCGACTAGAACACGTTCCAGCGGCGGTCCCGGGAGGAAGCGCGGACGTACCGTCGAGTAGGGTCCGACCGGAGTACCCGGAACCCACCCCGTCGCGAGGAGTCGCCCCATGTCCGACCTGCTGGAGAGCGTCCGTCCGGCGGACGAGGTGGTGGCGGCGTTCGAGGCGGCCACCGGGTTCATGCCGGTCGACGAGGGCCTCGCGCTGTACGCGGCCGCGGTCACGGCGGCGCGGCGCACCGGGCTGCCGGTGCTGGAGATCGGGACGTACTGCGGGCGCTCGGCGGTCCTGCTGGCGGCGGCGGCCCGGGAGACCGGGACGGTCGCGCTGACGGTGGACCACCACCGGGGGTCGGAGGAGCAGCAGCCGGGCTGGGAGTACCACGACCCGACGCTCGTGGACCCCGAGGTCGGGCTGATGGACACGCTGCCGGCGTTCCGCCGGACGCTGCACGCGGCCGGGCTGGAGGAGCACGTGGTGGCGCTGGTCGGCCGGTCGCCGCGGATCGCGGCGCTGTGGGGCCGTCCGGTCGGCCTGGTGTTCATCGACGGCGGGCACACCGACGAGCACGCGACCGGCGACTACGAGGGCTGGGTGCCGCACCTCGCCCCGGAGGGCCTGCTGGTGGTGCACGACGTCTTCCCGGACCCGGCGGACGGCGGCCAGGCGCCCTACCGGGTGTACCTGCGGGCGCTCGCGGAGGGCTTCGAGGAGGTCTCCGTCACCGGTTCGCTGCGCGTGCTGCGCAGGCGTGCACCGATGCTCTAACGTCGTGCCGGAGCCGCCGGGCGGGGGGCCGGAGGGTACGGTGGCCGCGCCGCAGCAGGCAGCGAGCGGCAGCGGGACACGGCGGCACCGGACAGAGCGACGGCGGATGGTGGGGGCTAGCGGCACATGACGGACCAGAACAACACCGCTCCGGCGGTCTGGGACCCCACCGCCCGCGGCGGCGCCGGCGGCTGGGTCCGCGGCCCCCAGCAGCCCGCCCCCCAGCAGCCCGGCCGGCCCCAGCCGAACCAGCCGCAGCAGCCCGCCGACGCCGCGCCCCAGGCGCCTCCCGCACCTCCCGCGCGCCCCATGGCCCCGCCGCCCGGCCCGGGCGGGGTCGGCGACCAGGGCCCGCCGCTGGGCGCCCGCCCGTACCTGGCGACGGCCCCGGGCTACGACGCGCCGACGGCGCCCGCGTTCCCGTCCGCCGCACCGCCGCCCCCGCCCGTCCCTCCCGCGTCGCCGTTCCCGGCCCACGCGAGCGCCCACGCGAGCGCCCAGGCGGCCGCACAAGCGCCCGGCCCGTACCCCGGCCCCGGCTACCAGTACCCGCCGCGGCCCGGCTACCCGGCCCAGCCGGACCACCCGGCCGGCTACGAGGACCTGGACGAGGACGAGGAGCGCCCCACCAACCGCAAGGCGCCCCTGCTGATCGGCTTCGCGCTGCTCCTGGTGCTGGCGGTCGGCGGCGGCCTGCTGATGGCGGTCAAGGACAACGGCAAGAAGGACCAGGCCGCGCCCGCCCCGGCCGCCACGGCCACCGACCCGGGACCGTCCGGCACCCCGCAGCCGGCCCCGGCACCCAGCGGTTCGGCCGGCGACCCGAGCGCCGCCACAACCGACCCGGCTTCCACGGGCGCGACGCCCAGCCCGTCCGCGACCACCGCCGGGCCGAACGCCAAGGCCCAGGCCGGCGCGCTGGACGACCTGCTCACCCAGGGCGAGAGCGCGAAGGCCCCGATCGGCAGCGCGGTGGCGAAGGTCAGCAGCTGCCCGGCCAAGCCCGACATCGCCGACGCGGCGCAGGTGTTCGACAACGGCGCCAAGCAGCGCGACGAACTGCTGCGCAAGCTGGGCGCCTTGAGCGCCTCGGACGTCCCGGGCGGCGCGGACGCCATCCAGTCGCTGAAGTCGGCCTGGCAGCTGTCGGCCGACATCGACCGGGCGTACGCGGCCTGGGCGCGCTCGGTGGCCGGCCAGGGCTGCTCCGGCACCGCCCCGACCACCGCCGACAAGAAGCACGCCGACGAGCTCAACCCCCAGGCGACGCAGGCGAAGAAGGACTTCGTCGGAAAGTGGAAGCCGATCGCCGACGCGTTCGGCCTCACCGCACGGACCCAGGACAGGATCTGAACCGCTCGTGACCGGCCCGACGAACCGCCCTCCCCGCCGCTCCGCCCTGCTGCGCACCACGACGGTGGTCGGCGCGGCCGTACCGCTCTGCCTCGCGGGCTGGTTCGGCTGGCAGGCCGTCAGCCACGACTCGCCCGCCGGCGCGACGGCCGCCACCGGCACGGCCGTCGCGAGCGCCGTGCCCGGGGCGGCACCGCCGTCGACGGTCACCGCGCCCTCGACGGCCGCCACCCCGGCGCCCGGGGACACCCCGAGCGCCGCCACGCCACCCACCACGCCACCCGCCGCACCACCCGCCACCCCGTCGGACGCTCCCACCCCCGGGACCGCCGCCTCGACCGCCCTCACCGGCCGCACGATCCTGCTCGACCCCGGCCACAACCCCGGCAACTCCTCGCACACCACCGAGATCAACCGTCAGGTCGACATCGGCAACGCCCGCAAGGAGTGCGACACCACCGGCACCGAGACCGACGCCGGCTACACCGAGGCCGACTACACCCTGGACGTCTCCCGCCGCGCCCGCGCGATCCTCACCGCCCGCGGCGCGACCGTGGCGTTCACCCAGGACGGCGACCGCGCGTGGGGCCCGTGCATCGACGAGCGCGCCAGGGCCGCCGCCGACGCCCACGCCGACGTGGCCCTCTCGGTGCACGCGGACGGCGCTCCGGCGAGCGGCAGCGGGTTCCACGTGATCATGCCCGCCAAGGTGGTCGCCGGGAAGGCGGACAACTCGGCGATCGTCGAACCGTCGCACCGGCTCGGCCTGCTGCTGCGCGAGCGGTTCCACGCCGCGACCGGCGAGCCGTTCGCCGACTACATCGCCGAGAACGGCCTGGACACCCGCTCCGACCTGGGCGGCCTCAACCTCTCGACGGTCCCCAAGGTGTTCATCGAGTGCGGTAACATGCGCAACCCGGCGGACGCGAAGCGGATGACGGACCCTCAGTGGCGCCAGAAGGCGGCCGAGGGGATCGCCGACGCGCTGACGGCGTATCTGACCTCGCGGGGCTGAATCCGGCGGCGCTCCCGCGGCGCGCGGGCCGCACTCCCGCGGCGCTCGGGCTGCGCCGTTTGCAACGAATTCGCCCCGTTCCCGGTCCCCGCTGTGCGCCGGTGGGGCGGTTGGCCCTAGGCTTCTGGTCCGTTCGGGGGTTCCCGGCCGGTCGGCGCGACCGGGCGGACCGCCGTCCACGAACCGTCAACGAGGGGAACGTAAGTGAATCTGCGCGCTCTCACCAGGGGAGACGCCGCCGTCGCAGGCGCGGCCGTCCTGCTCTTCATCGCCTCCTTCCTGCCCTACCTGAGCTGGAACTGCTCCGGGGCGTACTGCGGGAACATCGACACGTCGCAGAACGCCTGGAGCACCGCGCTGTTCCCCGTCCTGCCGTCGATCTACCTGCTGGGCATCGCCGCCGCCGCGCTGATCCTGGTGCAGCGGTTCCAGGGCCCGGCCGCGGCCAACCGTCAGGTCCTCGGCCTGCGGCTGGACCAGTGGGGCATCGCCTTCGCGGTGGCCGCGCTCTGGACGTCCGTCTGGGCGCTGGGCGGCGCCGGCACCGGTCCGAGCGTCAGCCACGGCTTCGGCGCCTGGCTCGGCCTCATCTCGCTGATCGTGCTCGCCGGCGCCGCCGCGGCCGCTCCGCTGGTGCCCGCACTGAAGGCGCCGCTGGTGACCGACCGTCCGGCCGTCCCGTACCAGGGCGGCTACCCGATGCCGGGCCAGCCCGGTCAGCCCGGCCAGCCCCAGCCCGGCCAGTACGGCTACCCGGTGCAGGGCCAGGACCCGAACCAGGCCCCGGCGTACGGCGCCCAGCCCGGCGGCTACGGCTACCCGGCCCCGGGTGCGCCCGGCCAGGCCGGCCAGCCCGGCCCGCAGGACATCACCCCGGCCCCGGTCGCCGCACAGCCGGCCCCGGCCCCGCAGCCGGCCCCGGCGGCCGACTTCGCGCCGTTCTGGTTCGCCGTCCCGGCCCCGCGCGCGCTGGCGCCGAAGGACAACCCGGTCGGCGCGCCGATCGGCGAGCTGGTCCCCGGCACCTGGTACCTGGCGGTCGAGCAGCGCGGCACCGCGCTGGTCGCCCAGCTCCAGGACGGCACCCAGGGCGTGCTGGCCGACACCTCGGGCATCCAGCGCGGCTGAACCGCCACGCAGCCGGAAGGGGCGGGACCACCT
>NZ_JBHYWI010000152.1:0-11055 GCF_042751525.1 Kitasatospora sp. NPDC059408 | reverse complement strand
CGGAGGAGTGCACCTCCTGCGCACCGGCGCGCACGAGTTCGCCGACGGTGACGACGCCGGCGGCGGGTTCCGCGCCGGGCGGGGGCAGGAGGGTGGCGGGATCGGCGAGGCCGGCCAGGAGTTCCGTCAACCGCCCGCCGAGGTGGGAGAGTTCGGCGGCGCCGCCGAGCGGGGCGGCGGGCGGGACGTGCCGGGCGGGTGAGAGGTCGGTCTCGTCGTCGAGCAGGTCGATCGCGGCCATGGCCCGGTGGACGCCGGGGACGTCGGCGGGCACCGGCTCGCCGTCCCGGGCGGCCCGGTCGAAGGCGCGCCAGGCGTGGACGACGGTCCGCCGCAGTCCGGGCCAGTCGACCTTGTCGCGCCCGCCCTCCACCGGGGCCGACCCGGCGTCGAGCAGCAGCACCTGGCGGAAGTCGTCCCCCGGCTTCGGCGCGCGGAGCACCCAGAGGTGCAGCGGCACCCCGTACGGCGGGGCGGCGCCGGCCGGCAGGGCGATGACGGCGCGCAGGGCGCCGGAGCGCAGGAGTTCGGCGCGGACGCGGCGCCCGGACCGGCGTCCGGCGACGGCGGGGGGCAGCAGGAGGGCGGCGATGCCACCGGGGCGGGTGTGCGCGAGGCAGTGCAGGACCCACGCGAGTTCGGACTCGCCGCGGGGCGGGACGAGACCGCCCGGCCACCGGGTGTCGAACTGCAACTCCTCGTGCCCCCAGTCCCGTTCGTTGTACGGCGGCTGGCAGAGCACCGCCTCGAAGGTGTCGCCGGGGTAGGCGTCGGCGCGCAGCGCGTCGCCGGGGCGCAGCGCGAGCGGGAGCGGGCCGGGTTCGGCGGCGGGGGCGTGCAGGGCGAGCCGGAGGCGGGCGAGGGCGGCGGTGACGGGGTCGGCGTCCTGGCCGTAGCGGCCGGTGGTGTGCGGGTGGGCGAGCAGGACGGCGCCGAGGCCGGCGGCCGGGTCGAGCACGGTGGCGGGGACGCCGGCGACGGCGGCGAGCAGGTCGGCGGCCTCGGGCGGGGTGGGGCTGAGCTGGCGGGTGTTGGCCTCGGCGTAGCGGGCGAGCAGTTGCTCGTACACCGCGGCGGCGCCGGTGTCGGCGGCGAGGGCGGCGAGCAGGCGGGCGAGGTCGAGCTGGGTGCTGCCGAGGAGTCCGGGGAGAGCGAGGAGGTCGGCGCCGTCCGCGTCGAAGGTGTGAACGACGGTGTCGGCGACGGCCCTCGGGAGCGCCGTCGCGAGGCGCGTGTCGGGCTCGGCGGCGAGGGCGGCCCAGCGGTCGGGGTCGCGGTGCAGCAGGAGCAGGAGGGTGCCGGCCTCGACGAGCGGGGCGGCGGGGTGGCCGGCCGGGTCGCGGAGGGCGTCGACGAACTGCCAGGCCCGCTCCAGGGGCGGGAGTTCGGCGATCTTGCCCTGTGCGCGCAGCCAGGCCTCGACCTCGCCGAGGGCGAAGGTCGGGCTGGCGTCGCTGCCGCCGACCGGGCGCGGGAAGTCGGCGTGGCGGCGGCGCCAGTTGCTGACCGCGGCCCGGCCGACGCCGGCCAGCCGGGCGATCTCGACGGCGGTGACTTCGGCTCGGTCCGGCACGGGGGGCTCCTCCGACGTCGCACGGGGACAGGGACTGCGGGCTGGGTGTGACCACACAGCATAGCCAGCACCTTCGCTCCATGCGTTCACACGTGAACAGAGATGTTTTGCGAAAAGCCGTTGACATCGTTCACAGCGAAGTGGTGTGATTTCTTCGTCGCCACCGGACAGGGGCGGCAGCCAGGAAGACCACCGATCACCGGGAGAACCGCCATGTCCGCCACCACTCGCCGCTCCGCCGCCCTCCTGCTGGGCGCCGCGCTGATCACCCTCACCGCGACCGCGTGCAACTCCACCGGCACCACCGTCTCCACCGAGGCGAAGCAGACCGCCCCGGCCGCCGCGGGCACCTCGGCCGGCGCGCCCGCCGCGTCGAGCAAGCCCGCCGACGCCCCCAAGGCGCCCGCCAGGATCGGCGACACCATCGCGCTCAAGGGCATGGACAAGGCCAACACCGCCGACGTCGTCGCGGTGAAGGTGGTCGACCCGGCCGAGAGCGCCAACGAGTACCTCAAGCCGGCCGACGGCAAGCACTACGTCGCGGTGCAGTTCCAGATCAAGGCCACCGGCGCCCAGGCGTACGGCGAGGTCCCCGCCAGCAGCGCCAAGGTCGTGGACACCCAGGGCCAGGCCTACGGCCCGAACCTGGAGGAGACCAAGGCCGGGCCGGCCTTCCAGACCCCCACCAACATCGCCCCCGGCGAGACCGGCAAGGGCTTCGTCACCTTCGAGGTCCCGGACGGCGTCAAGCTGGACAAGGTCCAGTTCGCCCTGGACAACGGCTTCGCCAACCAGGTCGGCCAGTGGAAGGTCGGCTGACCCCGACGCCAGGGTGGACGACCGCGGCGGCGGCCCCGCACGAACGCGGCCGCACCGCCGCACCAAGGCCCCCGCACGAACGCCCCCGCACGAACGAAACGGCGGCCCCGGGCAGAGCCCGAGACCGCCGTGCACCAACCGCCCGCGGGCGCTACTTCCTCGCCCCCGCCAGGTCGTCGAACATCGCCGACAGGAACTCGCCGCACCACCCCAGCAGCTCCCGCCCGACCAGCGGCTTGCCGCCGATCCGGCCGGTGCTCGGCCGGGGCACCAGCAGCTGCCGGCTCGCGGCCTTGACCTGGCTGCGCGGGTAGAGCCGGTTCAGCCGCAGCTGCTGCGACTCGCGCAGCTCCACCGGCCCGAACCGGACGTTCGCCCCCTGCAGCGTGATGTCCGAGATGCCGCACCGCCGGGCGTACAGCCGCAGCGCCGCGACCAGCAGCAGGTTCTCCACCGGCTCGGGCAGCTTGCCGTAGCGGTCCACGAGTTCGTCCCGGACCTGCTGGATGTCCTCCTCCGAGTTGACGGCCGCGATCGAGCGGTAGGCCTGCAGCCGCAGCCGCTCGCCGGGCGCGTAGTCGTGCGGCACGTGCGCGTCGACCGGCAGCTCGATCTTGACCTCCAGCGGCTCCTCCTCCGGCTCGCCGCCACTCGCGAGCGACTCGCGGAACTCGGCCACCGCCTCGCCGACCATCCGCATGTAGAGGTCGAAGCCGACGCCGGCGATGTGCCCGGACTGCTCGCCGCCGAGCAGGTTGCCGGCGCCGCGGATCTCCAGGTCCTTCATCGCGACGTACATGCCGGCGCCCATCTCGGTGTGCTGGGCGATGGTGGCCAGCCGCTCGTGCGCCGTCTCGGTGAGCGGCTTCTCCGGCGGGTACAGCATGTAGGCGTAGCCGCGCTCGCGCCCGCGCCCGACCCGCCCGCGCAGCTGGTGCAGCTGGGAGAGCCCGAAGGTGTCGCCGCGCTCGACGATCAGGGTGTTGGCGTTGGAGATGTCGATGCCGGACTCGACGATCGTGGTGGACACCAGGACGTCGAACTCCTTCTCCCAGAAGTCGACGACGACCTTCTCCAGCTGGGTCTCCCCCATCTGCCCGTGCGCGGTGGCGATCCGCGCCTCGGGCACGAGGTCCTTGAGCCGGGCCGCCGCCTTGTCGATCGACTCGACCCGGTTGTGGATGTAGAACACCTGGCCCTCGCGCAGGAGTTCGCGCCGGATCGCGGCCGAGATCTGCTTCTCGTCGTACGGGCCGACGAAGGTCAGCACCGGGTGCCGCTCCTCCGGCGGGGTGGTGATGGTGGACATCTCGCGGATGCCGGTGACGGCCATCTCCAGCGTGCGCGGGATCGGGGTCGCGGACATCGTGAGCACGTCGACGTTGGCGCGCAGCTTCTTCAGCTGCTCCTTGTGCTCGACGCCGAACCGCTGCTCCTCGTCGACGATCACGAGGCCGAGGTCCTTGAACCTGGTCTCGGCGGAGAACAGCCGGTGGGTGCCGATGACGACGTCCACCGAGCCCTCGAACAGGCCCTCCAGGACGGCCTTCGCCTCGCTGTCGGTCTGGAAGCGGGACAGCGCCTTCACCGTGACCGGGAAGTTGGCGTAGCGCTCGGCGAAGGTCGAGAAGTGCTGCTGCACCAGCAGCGTGGTCGGCACGAGCACGGCCACCTGCTTGCCGTCCTGCACCGCCTTGAACGCCGCGCGCACCGCGATCTCGGTCTTGCCGTAGCCGACGTCGCCGCAGATCAGCCGGTCCATCGGGACGGACTTCTCCATGTCCGACTTGACCTCGGCGATGGTGGTCAGCTGGTCCGGCGTCTCCGCGTACGGGAAGGCGTCCTCCAGCTCGCGCTGCCACGGGGTGTCCGGGCCGAAGGTGTGGCCGGGCGCGGCCATGCGCGCCGAGTACAGCTTGATCAGGTCGGCGGCGATCTCCTTGACCGCCTTCTTGGCCCGCTGCTTGGTCTTCGCCCAGTCCGCGCCGCCGAGCCGGTGCAGCGTCGGGGCCTCGCCGCCGACGTACTTGGTGACCTGGTCGAGCTGGTCGGTCGGCACGAACAGCCGGTCGCCGGGGTGGCCGCGCTTGGCGGGGGCGTACTCCAGCACCAGGTACTCGCGGGTGGCGCCCTGGACGGTGCGCTGCACCATCTCGACGTACCGGCCGACGCCGTGCGCCTCGTGGACGACGTAGTCGCCGGCGGCCAGGGCCAGCGGGTCGATCGCGTTGCGGCGCCTGGAGGGCATCCGGCGCATGTCCTTGGTGGAGGACTTCTGGCCGGACAGGTCGGTCTCGGTGATGACGGTGAGCTTGAGGGCCTCGTCGACGAAGCCGTGCTCGATCGAGCCGCAGGAGACGTGGACGACGTCCCGGGTGGGCGCGTCGGCGAGGTCGGCGACGAGCCGGGCCGGGATGCCCTCGTTGCCGAGCACCTCCGCGAGCCGGGAGGCGGGCCCGTGGCCCTCCGTCACCATGACGACGCGCCAGTCGGAGGCCAGCCGCTCCTTGGCGTCGGCGATCGCGCGCGCGGTGTCGCCGCGGTAGGCCTCGACGGCGTGCATGCCGAGGGTCAGCGTGTTCGCGTCGAACTCAAGGATGCCGTCGACCGCCGACTCGCTTGTCGCGAACGGGCTGACGGACCACCACGGCAGTCCGATCTCGTCGGCGTGCTCGCGCACCTCGGCGAGCGAGCGCAGCGAGGCGGCGGAGACGTCGATGGCCTCCAGGTCGATCGGCCGGTCCCCGCCGGCCGCCGCGGCGACCCAGGAGGCGTGCAGGAACTCCTGGCTGGTGGCGACCAGGTCGGCGGCCCGGGTGCGCACCCGCTCGGGGTCGCAGACCACGGTGACCGAGCCGAGCGGCAGCACGTCGACCAGCAGTTCCATGTCGTCCACCAGGACCGGCGCGAGGGACTCCATGCCCTCGACCGCGATGCCCTCGGCGATCTTGTCCAGGATCTCGGCCAGCCCGGGGTGCCCGGCGGACAGCTCGGCGGCCCGCGCCCGCACGTCGTCGGTGAGCAGCAGTTCGCGGCAGGGCGGCGCCCACAGGCCGTGCTCGGCGATCTCCAGCGAGCGCTGGTCGGCGACCTTGAAGTAGCGGATCTCCTCGACGTCGTCGCCCCAGAACTCCACCCGCAAGGGGTGCTCCTCGGTCGGCGGGAAGACGTCCAGGATGCCGCCGCGGACGGCGAACTCGCCGCGCTTCTCGACGAGTTCGACGCGCGCGTAGGCCGCGGCGGCCAGCCGTCGGGCGACCTCCTCCAGGTCGTGCGACTCCCCTCGCTGGACGGCGACCGGCTCCAGCTCGGCCAGCCCCTTCACCTGCGGCTGGAGCACCGAGCGCACCGGGGCGACGATCACCTGGACCGGCCCGGCCGCCGGGTCGTCCGCGCGCGGGTGCACGATGCGGCGCAGCACGGCGAGCCGGCGCCCGACGGTGTCCGAGCGGGGCGACAGCCGCTCGTGCGGCAGCGTCTCCCAGGCCGGGTACTCGGCGACCGCGTCGGGCGGCAGCAGCGAGCGCAGGGAGGCGGCGAGGTCCTCGGCCTCGCGGCCGGTGGCGGTCACGGCCAGCACCGGACGGCCGCGGTCCCCCGCCGCCGCGACGGCGAGCGCACGGGCGAGCGCGGCGATGGCGAACGGCCTGGCGGCGGGCGGCCCGACCAGGTCCAGGTGTCGGCGGCCGCCGGCCGCGGCGCCGGTGGCGGTGGCCGCCCCGATCGCCTCGGCGAGCGCCGCGTCCCGCGCGACGACATCGAGCAGTCCGGTCAGGCTCATTGGGGTCTCTTCTTCGTCCCGTGGCTGGTGCTGCCCCGGGGCGGCGAAGGCCCGCCGGGGCAACGCGAACGGCCCGGCACGCCGAGCGGCCGGGGGTCTCCAGCCTACGCCGCGGTAGCGACACGCACGCGGTGTACGGGCCCGGCGGGGCCGGACGCGGACGAACCGTTCACCGGGCCCGCGCGGGAGCACCCGCGGACGAACCACTGGACGGAACACCGGGCGGGCCCGTGGACGAACCACCGGCTCGGCGGTCCGGCTCGGGCTCCGCGATCTGCCATGAAGTGGACATACTCCTGTCACTGGCCGTCCATGGAGATCGCGCACCATGGTGAATGTGCCCGCCGCACCCAACCGTGGGGGATGGCTGCGGAGGCACTGTCGCACCCCCGATGGGGGTCGGAGGTGCGAGGCCGGGCGACCCTGGGTGGGGGCGCCCGCCCAAGCGCCGGGAACCGTGGCGCCCTTTCCTGGAGGGCGCCACGGGTCTCGGCCTCACACGTTTCCGGGGCCTCACACGATTCCGCTCCTCGCACACCCCGAGGCCGCCTGGGCCCCGCGCGTCCCTGGAGCCCCGTCAGGCCGAGCGGCCGCACCCGCCCGACCGTACGGGGCTCCGGCGGGCTACCAGCGCGAGAGGTTGATGTCGTACATCATCACCTGGTGGCCCTGGTTGGCATTGAAGTCGTACTGCTCCCAGTTGAAGACCGTCCAGGAGCCGAGCCCGCCGCCGAGGTAGGTGACGACCCGGTTGTTGCCGGCGTCGATCCGGTCGACGTTGTAGATGCGGACGGCCATCCAGCCGTCGTTCGCGAAGCAGAGCCGCCCGCCGTAGCCGTAGTTGTACACCTTCGCGAAATCGTTCCGGTTGCCGCAGTCGACGCGTTCCACCGCCCGGGCGCCGGTCACCGGCAGCAGGGTCGCGGCGGCCGCGGTGAGCACCGCGAGCGCGCCCAGCCTGCGGGCGTTCGCATTTCTGTTCCGGTGGCTCGAATTCCGGCGGTCCGAACGGAAATGTGTGCGGATAACCATGGACCCTCCATCGGTCGCGGTTTGCGACTCCCGAGATTTGCACGGCGGGGCAACACCGGACAGCTGTTTTCCGGCCAAGCCGATCGTTCGCCGGCGGCCGCGGGAACCGCCGCCGAAGGAATGCGCTAGGGTCCGAACAAGCTTGCAGCGCTTGAGGATCGGAGTACTCGCCGTGCAACTTCCCGCGCCGTCGAGGCGATTCGCCTCGGCCGCCCTGACGGTGGTGATCACGGTATTCTCCGCCGGTTGTTCCGGGGTTTCCGGAAGCGGCTCCTCGGATTCCGCGCAGACCCCGCCGGAGGTCTCCGGGGCGCGCGCCCCGGAATCCGGCCGGGGCGGAATGACCGGACTTCCGCTCTCCGCCTACCAGGCCGACGACCGGAGCGCCGTGAAGGAGATCCAGGCGCGGAACATGCTCGTCGTCTCCTGCATGCGCCGGGCCGGCTTCACCGCGTTCGACGGGGACGGCCTCCAGGCCGCCGAGGCGCCCGACAACGCGACCGCGCTGCCGGCCGGCGCCTGGGGCTACCTGGGCGCGGACGCCGCCGCCGTCCAGGGCTTCCACCCGCCCCGCCGGCCGCTCCCGCGCCCGGCCGCCGCCCCGGCCGGCTCCGGCGAGGCCTACGACAACGCCCGGGTGGACTGCGACCGGCAGGCGGCGGAACGGATCGGACCGCCGCAAGGGCCCGGCGCCGACCTGGTGGGCCGGCTGTTCGACGCGTCGCTGAAGGCCGCCGGGACGGACGCCAGGGTCGTCGCGGCAACGAAGGACTGGTCGGCGTGCATGGGCGCGGCCGGGTTCGCGGCCGACGCCCCGGAGGCCCTGCCGGAGCGCTACCGCGGCACCGCGGAGATCACCCCCGGCGAACTGGCCGCCGCCCGCGCCGACCTCGACTGCACGGCCCGCAGCAACCTGGCGGCCCTCTGGTTCACCGTCCTCGCCGGGTACCAGCGCCAGCTGATCGACCGCAACGCCGAGGCCCTGACCACCCGGCGGGAGGCGGTCAGGGCCCAGGACGAGAAGCTCACCGGGCTGCTGGCGGACGGTGCGCCGCCGCAGTAGCCGGGGTGCCTCAGCGGCGGCGGTAGGAGACGGTGTTCGGGGTCGCGTAGCCGGCGCCGTCGTCCACGATGACGATCTTCGGGATGATCCGGGTCTCCTCCGGCTCCGTGCCCGTGCCCGTGCCCGCGTCCGCGTCCGCAGCGACGGGCTCGGCCGGACCGGTCCGCGGCGGCGCGGCCGGCATGGGCGGCACCGGGCCGGTCACCACGGGCGCGTCGGCCGGAACGTCCGCCGGCGCGGCGTCGGCCGGGGCCGGGGCGGCGACCTGCGCGGACGGCAGCCGCAGGACGGCCGTCTCCTTCCCCGCGCCCGCCGCGTCCCGCTTGCGCAGGTCGGGCACCGGGATCTCACCGGTGTCCGCCTCGGAGTCCGCGGGCGCGGTGCCGTCGTCGGTGACGCCGTCGGCGACGGCACCGGTGACGGCATCAGCGGCGGCATCGGTGACGACGTCGGCAGGCGCGTCGGCAGGCGCGTCGGCGGCCTCGGGCGCCCGCACGGCCGCCGCCTCGATCTGGCCGACCGCCGCCCCGGTGAGCGAGGCCAGCGTGGCCTTGATGTGGTCGAGGTGCTGCTGCACCGTCTCCAGCCGGGCCGCGAACTCGGTCTGCTCCCGCTCGCTCGCCGCGTTGACCTTCTCCGCCTCCCGGCGGGCCTGCTCGACGCTCTGGTCGGCCTTGGCCTGGGCCTCGGTCTCCAGCTGCTTGATCCGGCCGAGCACGGTCTCCCGGTGCTGCTCGGCCTCCCTGACCCGGCGCTCGGCGGTCGCCGCGACCTCGGCGTCCTCCGCGTCGGCCAGGGCCTGCGCCTCGGCGAAGGCCTCGTCGGCGCCGCGCCGCCGGTCGGCGAGCTCGGCCTCGGCCTGCTCGCTCGCCTCGGCGGCGGCGACGCGCACCTTGGCGGCGTAGGCGGTGGCGGCGTCCCGGACGGTCCGGTTGTCGCCGTCGGCGTCGCCGCGGATCGTCTCCGATTCGGCGCGGGTGCGCTCCTCGGTGCGCCGCGCGGCCTGGTCGGCCTCGCTGCGGGTGGTGGCCGCGTACTCCTTGGCGGCGTGCTCGGCGGCCTGGCCGGCCTCGTACACCTCGTCGCGCAGGTCCTCGGCGAAGCGCTCGGCCTTCTCCCGGACGGCGCTGGCCTCGGTCTCGGCCATGACGGCGAGGCCGGCGGCCTCCTCGCTCAGCACGGTGTAGTCGGGCGCGGGCGCGTCCTGCGCGGCCTGGCGGACCTCCGCCAGCCTGCCCTCCATCTGCCGGATCCCGGCGCCGAGGACGCTGAGCCGCTCCCAGGCCTCGTCGCGCTGCGCGGTGAGCGCGGCCAGGGCGCGGTCGACCTGTTCGGGCGCGTAACCACGCCGGGCCGGGGTGAAGCCGTACTGGGAGACGGCGTCGCTCATGGGCTCTTCCCCTCGTGTCGCGGGCTGCGGAGCCCATGATCGGACGGAACGGACGGCTCCGGGACCGGTTCGGCGACCGGGTCCGGATCCGCCCGTCGGACGGATCGAAATAGGTCGAGGACCGGACGAATAGACCCATCCTCTTGACCTATTTTGCGCAGATCCGGACGAAACCCCAACGAGGCACCGCCGCGACGGCACGCCGAAGGGGCCGTTCCGGACACCGGAACGACCCCTCCCCACCTGCGAGGATCCGGAACGGTCCGCTACAGCAGGCCGTCCCAGAACTGCTCCAGCAGCACGGCCCACCAGGTGTCCGCGTTCTGCAGGGCCGCCGGGTCGATCGCGGCGAGCTCCGCCTGGAAGTCGGCCGTCCAGCGTCCGGCCTGCTCCGGCGTCAGCCCGTACCGCAGCCGCCACATGCGGCCCAGCAGGGCCAGCGAACGGACGAACTCCGGTACACCGGTGTTGACGAACCGGGGCGGCTGCCCGGTTCCGTCGACGTCCACGGCGACCACGTTCGCGGTGCCGTACTGGACGCACAGCTGGCGGCCGTAGTCGTTGCCGAGCACCAGGTAGCCGGCGAAGTCCGGGCCCTGCGGCAGGCCGCGCTCGGCGGCCAGCTCGGCGAGCGTCGGGATCGGCCGGCCGTCCTGCGCCTGCGCCCAGAAGAACGGCCCGAAGTCGCGCGGCAGCCCGGCCCACATCAGGGTCTGGGCGACCGGCTCCGGCACGCCCTGGCGGGAGACCGCGCGCTGCTCGAAGCGGAACAGGTTCGGCCCGAAGTGCAGCCCCAGCTCCTGCGCCAGCTGCTGCGGCGGGAGCGGCGGCAGCACCTGGACGCTGCCCGGGGCCGGCGGCGGCACCCGGAACGGGCGGACCCGCTGCGGGCCCGAGGCCAGCTGGTGCAGCTCGTCCAGGTGGTCGAGCAGCTCCGCCATCCCCGCCTGCCGGGACGCGTGGTCGCGCCCGTAGGAGGCGGTGTGGGTGAGCCGCACGTTCGGCCAGGACGCGGCGATCATGCGGTTGCAGTAGCCGCCGGGCAGGTCGCAGGACTCCAGCTCGGTGTAGAGCTCCAGCACCTGGTCCGGCGGCACGTTGAGCCGCCGCAGGTCCTGGAGGATCTTCCACTCCGGGTGCGGGGTGCCGGGCTCGCTGCGGTGCAGCAGCTTCTGCTCCGAGCCGTCCGGGCCGCGGTAGCTGAGCGCGGCGAAGTAGCCGGGGCCGACCGTGGGCACGCCCGGCGGCACCGGGGCCGCCTGCGGCGTGCCGGCGCCCGGCCCGCCGCCCGCGTTCGGGTAGCCGTAGCCCGCGGGCCCGGCCGGAGCCGCCGGACCGCGGGGCGGCGGCGGGACGGCCGGGCCGCCGGACGGGGGGGTGGCGGGGGCGGGCGGGCC
>NZ_JBHYWI010000151.1:0-11111 GCF_042751525.1 Kitasatospora sp. NPDC059408 | reverse complement strand
CACCACGGCGGTGGTGACCGGTACACCAGCGGGCAGGCCCTCCAGCGTCGCGACCAGTGCGGGGCCGTGCGACTCCCCCGCCGTCAGCCAGCGCAGCCCGGTCAACGTCGTTCTCCTTCCAGAGGTGCCGGGAACAGCCGGCGCAGTTCGGTGTGGAAGCCGGGAAAGGTCTTGGTCACGCACGAGGGGTCGTCGAGTTCGATCCCGGGCGCGCGCAGCCCGAGGACGGAGAACGCCATCGCGATCCGGTGGTCGCGGTGGCACCTGATCCGGGCCGGCCGGACCGGCCCCGGATGCACGGTGATCCGGTCCTGGGCCGTCTCGACCGTCACGCCGCAGGCGGCCAGGTTCCCGGCGACCGCCTCGATCCGGTCCGACTCCTTGAGGCGCGCGTGGGCGATGCCGCGGATCGTGATCGGCGCGTCGGCCAGCGGCGCGATCGCGGCCAGCGTCATGAAGGTGTCCGAGATCGCGCCCATGTCGACCTCGAAGCCGCCGCGCAGCCGCCCAGTACCGGTGACCGTCGTCGCGTCGGCTCCGACCGCGACCCGGGCGCCAGCGGTGCGCAGCACCTCGACGAAGCCGAGGTCGCCCTGGAGGCTGTCGCGGCCCAGGCCCGGGACGGTGACCGCGCGCCCGGTGACCGCGGCGGCGGCGAAGGCGTACGAGGCCGTCGAGGCGTCCGGTTCGATCGCCAGGTCGGTCGCGGTGTAGCCGCCGGTGCCGATCCCGATGACCCCGGGGGCCTCCTCGGTCACCCGGGCGCCGAAGCGGCGCATCAGCGCGACGGTCATGTCGATGTACGGCCGGCTGACCAGGTCCCGCACGGTCACGGTCAGCGGGGTGTCCAGCAACGGCGCCGCCATCAGCAGACCGCTCAGGAACTGGCTGCTGTGCCGGCCGTCCACGGCGAGCTCACCGCCGCGCAGCCCGTCGGCGTCCACCAGCAGCGGCAGTCCGCCGCTTCCGGCGGCGCGGACGTCCGCGCCGAGGCGTCGCAGGGCGTCGGCCAGCGGGCGCAGCGGGCGGGCGCGCAACTGGTCGGAGCCGTCGAAGAGGTAGCGGCCCCGGCCGGTCGCGGCGAACGGGGGCAGGAACCGGGCGGCGGTCCCGGCGTCGGCGCACCGGATCGTGGCGCCGCCGGACGGGCCCCCGCCGATCCCGGTGACCCGCCATTCGCCGTCCTGCGGGCCGGTTGCGACGGGCACGCCCAGGTCGGTCAGCGCGGTCCGGAAGGCGAGCGTGTCGTCGCTGGTCAGCGGTGCCCGCAGCCGGCTGGTGCCGGTGGCGGCCGCGGCGAGCAGCAGGGCCCGGTTGGTGATGCTCTTGGAGCCCGGGATCCGGGCGGTGAGCGCGGGGCCGGCGGGAGCCGTCACCGGTGCACCCCCCGGGCCGGTCCGGTCAGCGGTCGCACGAGCGCACCACCTCGGTCAGCAGGCCGGCGACGATGCGCACGCCGTCCCGGGTGAGCACCGACTCGGCGTGGAACTGCATCGACGCGAAGCCCCGGCCCCGCAGCGCGTGCACCTCGCCGGTGGCGGCGTCCCGGCTGAGCTCGACGACGCCGAACTCGGGGTGCGTGATCTTGTCCTCGTCGCTCCGCGCGGCGAACGTGTTGTAGAAGCCGACCCGCTCGCGCGCGCCGAACAGGTCGATCTCCGTCTGGACGCCCTGGTTGGGCACGTCCCGCCGGGCCAGTTCGAGGCCGAGCAGCGTGGACAACACCTGGTGGCTGAGGCAGACCGCGAGGAACGGCCGCTGCTCCCGCAGGAGCCGGGAGACCGCGGCCCGCAGGTGGGCGATCTTGGGGTGGCCGGTGTCCCGCGGGTCGCCGGGGCCCGGGCCCATCACGACCAGGTCGTGGTCGTCGACGTCGTACGGCTCGTCGAACCGCCGGACCGTCACTGCCAGTCCCATGGAGGCGAGTTGGTGGCCGATCATCGAGGTGAAGGTGTCCTCGGCGTCCACGATCAGCACGCTGCGGCCGGCCAGCTCCGCGACCCCGTCCGCCCCGTCCGCACTCTCCCGCAGCCAGAAGTCGGCGATGCCGGCGTTGCGCTGCTCCAGTGCCTCGCGGACCCGGGGGTGGTCGGCGAACCGGCCGGTGCCGCCGGCTTCGAGCGCGGCCAGCAGTCCGGCCGCCTTGGCCCGGGTCTCGGCGACCTCGCTCTGCGGGTCGGAGTGCCGCACCAGGGTCGCGCCGACCCCGATCCGCACCAGGCCGCCGCGGTCGATGTCGGCGGTGCGGATCAGGATGGCCGAGTCCATGGTGCGGGCGCCGTCCTCGTCGTGGCCGATCAGCGCCATCACGCCGCTGTAGTAGCCCCGTCCCTCGGGCTCGTACCGGCTGATCACCTTGCAGGCGCTCTCCAGCGGGCTGCCGGTGACGGTGGGGGCGAACATCGTCTCGCGCAGGATGTCCCGGACGTCGTGGGAGGTCCTGCCCTCGATGAAGTACTCGGTGTGCGCGAGCCGGGCCATCTCCTTGAGGTGGGGGCCGACGACGCGGCCGCCCCGCTCGCAGATCCGGGCCATCATCTTCAGCTCTTCGTCCACCACCATGTAGAGCTCGTCGGCCTCCTTCCGGTCCGCGAGGAAGGCCATGACGCCCGCCAGGTCGGGGCCGGCCGCCGGATACCGGTAGGTGCCGCTGATCGGGTTCATCACGGCGGTGCCGTCGCGCAGGCTGACGTGCCGCTCCGGGCTGGCGCCGACGAAGGTGCGGTCGCCGGCCCGGACCAGGAAGGTCCAGTAGGCGCCGGACTCGCGCTCCACCAGGCGCCGGAAGAACGACAGGGCGCTACGCGGCGTGTAGTCGGTGATCTCGGCGACGAACGAGCGCTTGATGACGAAGTTCGCGCCCTCGCCGTTGCCGATCTCCCGGTCGATGACCCGGCGCACGGTGGCCGCGTACGTCTCGTCGTCCACGTCGAAGCGGCCGCCGGCCAGGGTGATCGGGTCGTTCGGCAGCCTGCGCAGCACGTGGGCGAGCGGCAGGGCGGCCTGCTCGGCGACCGCGAGCGTGATCAGCGGCGCGCCGTCGTCGACGCCGGCGAAGCCGCGTTCGGTGATCTGCCGGTACGGGACGACGGCCAGCACCTCGTGCCGGGCACCCCCGTGCGCGGCGGCGGACCCCGGTGCGTCCGGCACGGGGATCCCGGCGAGCGTGTCCACGGCGGACGCCTCGCCGAGCAGCACCTCGATCACGTCCGGCCCGGCCGCCTCGGGTCGGTACAGCAGGGCGTAGGCACCGGGGGCCCCGGTGAGCACCCGGTCCAGCAGGTCCGCCCCCATCGGGCTCTCCTCCCGTTCTGCCGGCCGGTTCACCGGGCCGCCCCCACGGACGGGGCGAGCCCGGCGAGCACGGACTTGGTCGAGGTGACCACCGCGCAGCGCTCCGCCGCGTAGGTCAGCGCCAGCCGGTGGTAGGCCTCCGAGAAATCGGCCACCGCGTCGGCGACCAGGAACGCCTGGATGTCGTTGGTGAAGGCCTCCACGGCCGTCATCAGCACTCCGACGTGGGCGTACACGCCGCAGACGACGAGCTGGTCCCGGCCGTGGGCGCGCATCCGCTCCAGCAGGTCCGACTTGTGGAACGCGCTGTAGCGCCACTTGGTGAACACCCAGTCGGACGGCCCGGGTCCGAGCGGGTCGACGACCTGCCGGTCCTCCGGCGACACCTCCATGCCGGGCCCCCAGAAGTCCTTGAGGAGGCCGCGCTGCTCGGCGGTCATGCCGCCCGGCTGCGCCGTGTAGGCGACCGGGGCGCCGAGCGCCGCGAACTCCTCGCGCAGCAGCGCGGTGTTCTGCACCAGGGGCCGCCCGGGGGATTCGCTCGCCGGGAACGGCCGCAGGAAGTAGCGCTGCATGTCGTGGATCAGCAGGACCGCCCGGTCGGGGTCGACCGTCCAGCGCGCGGTGTTGGCCGGCAGGTCGCTCTCGGAGGGCATCGGGTAGGGGTCGATGGACGGAAGGCCCGCCATGGTCGTCCTTTCACTGGGCAGCCCGCTGCTTGGGGAGGCTGCGTGGGGGCTTGGGGGTGGCCGGGCGTCAGCCGAGCCAGGCGGACACGACCGAGACGGCCTGGCGCGGGTTCAGCCGCGGGTCGCAGAAGCTCGTGTACTTGCCGCCGACCTCGTGGAGCCGGTCCCGGTCGGCGACGCACTCGGTGACCTCGTCCGGCGTCGTCTCCAGGTGGATGCCGCCCGCCGTGCCGCCCGCGCACGTGACGGCCCGGTGGAAGTCCACGACCTCCTTGACGACGGTCGTCACCAGCCGCGTCTTGAGCCCCCCGGGGCCGCTGACGGTGTTGCCGTGCATCGGGTCGGTGAGCCAGACGACCGGGTGGCCGGCCAGGCGGACGGCCCTGACCAGGTCGGGGAGCCGCTCGCCCACCGTGTCCGCGCCCATCCGGGCGATCAGCGTGAGGCGGCCCGGGGTCCGCTCCGGGTCGAGCTTCGCGCACAGGGCCAGCAGCTCGTCGGCGGTCATGGTCGGACCGACCTTGCAGGCGACCGGGTTCGCCACGGCCGCGAGCATCGCGACGTGGGCGCCGTCCACCTGGCGGGTGCGCTCGCCGATCCACGGCCAGTGGGTGGAGCCGAGGAGCAGCCGGCCGTCCGGCTGGGTGCGCAGCATGGGCAGCTCGTAGTCGAGCAGCAGCGCCTCGTGGCTGGTCCACGCCGGGGTGTCCGGCCGGGTGCGCCGGTCCCGGCCGTTCCAGCCCAGCAGCCCGACGACCTCGCGCGCGGACTGGTAGCCGGTCAGCATCCGCTTCGGGTCCGGCCGCCGCAGTTCGGCGTCCGGTTCCGGCGAGTTGACCATGTGGCCCCGGTAGACCGGGAGTTCGACATCGCCGACGGTCTCGGTCGGCTTCGAGCGCGGCTTGGCGTACTGGCCGGCCAGCCGGCCCACCCGCAGGACCGGCTTGTGCGAGGTCATCCTCATGACACCCGCCAGCACCTCCAACAGGCCCGCCTTGCGGGCGACATCGCCCGGCGTGGCCTCCGCCCAGTCCTCGGCGCAGTCGCCGGACTGGATGATCTGTATTCGGCCGACCGCGGCCTCGGCGAGCAGCGTCCGGAGGACGTCGGTGTCCTCGACGGTGACGAGCGGTGGCAGCGAGGCGAGTTCGGCCCTGACCGGGCCGAGTTCCGGGTGGCCAGCCCAGTCCGGCTGCTGGACCACGGGCAACGAGCGGAGGAATTCGTCGACACTGGGCACCTGATACCTCCAAGGAGAGGGGAAACCGCTCGTTCGGCATCTCCGGAGCGGCTGCGCACCGACTCTCCGGGAGACGACGGGCCGACCGGAAGCCGCGGACCCGGACTCCGTCACATGGCAACGGACTTCGTCCCGACTTGACGGAGTCCCGCGGCCGGCGTTGCGGACGGGGCACCGCCCGAACAGAGTCCAGTGCGGCGGTCCCCGAACGGCCGCCGGAATTCCCCGATCCCCGTGGAGGTCACCGATGTCCGAGGCCGAGCAGCCGCCGGCGTTCCGCAACGACGACGAGATCCGCCGGCACAACCGGTCGATCGTCGAGCAGTACATGAACACCCGCGGCGAGGACCGCCTCAAGCGGCACCTGCTGTTCACCGAGGACGGCTGCGGCGGACTGTGGACCACCGACACCGGCGAGCCGATCGTCACCCACGGCCGGGACCGGCTGGGCGAGCACGCGGTGTGGTCGCTGCAGTGCTTCCCGGACTGGGTGTGGACCAACATCGAGATCTTCGAGACCCAGGACCCGAACCGCTTCTGGGTGGAGTGCGACGGCGAGGGGAAGATCCTGTTCCCCGGCTATCCGGAGGGCCACTACCGCAACCACTTCATCCACTCGTTCGAGTTCGAGAACGGGAAGATCAAGCGGGAACGGGAGTTCATGAACCCGAACCAGCAGCTGCGCGCGCTCGGAATCCCGGTGCCGGCCGTCCGGCGCGAGGGAATCCCCACCTGAGCCGGCCGGGAACGGCCGGAGGAAACGGACCCATGAAGGCCGACATCGCCTGGTGGGAGCTGGACGGCTCCCCGCAGACCATCGAGTCGCTCGCCGAGCACCTGCGGGACGGCGCCGTGCAACCGTGGGCCAACGTGCCCGGGCTGCGCGTGAAGTTCTGGATCGCCGACCGGGAGAACAACCGCTGGGGCGCGGTCATGGTCTGGGAGACGGACCGGCCCGCGGACCGGCCGCTGCCGCCGAACCGCGCGGCCGAGCTGATCGGCGGCCCGCCCACCCACCGGATGCGGTTCGACGTCGAGGCCGTCGCCGAGGGCGTCCACTCCCTTCCGGTGCTGCACGGCCTCGGCACCGCCCTGACGCCCTGACGGGATCCGGCAACGATCCGTCGGCGATCCGTCAGGGATCCACTGCACCACCTCTCTTGGAGACCCCTTGCACGACTACATCGTTGTGGACGCCTTCTCCCGCAAGCCGCTGGAGGGCAATCCGGTGGCCGTCTTCTTCGACGCCGCGGACCTGCCGGCGGAGCGGATGCAGCAGATCGCGAAGGAGATGAACCTCTCCGAGTGCACCTTCGTGCTCCCGGCCGAGCAGGGCGGCGACGCACGCATCCGGATCTTCACCCCGGTCAACGAACTCCCGTTCGCCGGGCACCCCATGCTGGGCACCTCGGTCGCCCTCGGCCGGACGTGGAAGGCCGACCGGCTGCGGCTGGAGACCGCCATGGGCGTCATCCCGTTCGAGCTCGACCACGGCGAGGACTCCAGCTCCTCCCGGATGCAGCAGCCGATCCCCACCTGGGAGCCCTACGAGCACGCGGAGGAGCTGCTCGCGGCGCTCGGCGTGACGGATCCGGTCACCCCGGTGGTGGCGTACCGCAACGGCCCGCGCCACGTGTTCGTCGGCCTGGAGAGCGTCGAGGCGCTCTCGGCGCTGCGCCCGGACCACCGCGCGCTCACGCGGTTCCCCGACATGGCCGCCAACTGCTTCGCCGGCTCGGGCACCGCGTGGCGCACCCGCATGTTCTCGCCCGCCTACGGCGTGGTCGAGGACGCGGCGACCGGCTCGGCGGCCGGCCCGCTCGCCATCCACCTGGCCCGGTTCGGGCTGGCCGCGTACGGGCAGGAGCTGGAGATCCTCCAGGGGGTCGAGATGGGCCGCCCCTCGCTCATGCTCGCGCACGCCGAGGGCGACGGCGACCGGCCCCGCGTCGTCCACGTCGGCGGCCACGGCACCGTCGTCGCCCGCGGCACCATCTACGTCTAGGAGATCCCGGTGAGCACCACCGCCAACCACACCCCGACCGGCAACTCCAGCAGGTTCGAGTCGCTCAGCGGGGAGACCGACCTCCCCTTCCCCGAGTACGACGCCCCGCCGGCCGAGCCGATCGGGCTGCTGCAGTCCTGGCTGGCGCGGGCCGCCGAGCGCGGCGTCCGGGAGCCCCGGGCACTCGCCCTGGCCACCGCCGACGCCAAGGGCCGCCCCTCCACCCGGATCATCGCGATCAGCCGGGTGACCGAGCGGGGCCTGGTCTTCCTGAGCCACACCAGCAGCCAGAAGGGCCGGGAGATCGCCGAGACCGGCTGGGCGTCGGGCCTGCTGTACTGGCGGGAGACGGCGCAGCAGGTGTCCGTCTCCGGACCGGTCGAACGGCTCGACGACGCCGAGTCCGACGCGATGTGGTCGGCCCGGCCGGTGCCGATGCACGCGATGTCCACGGCCGCCCACCAGAGCGACCCGCTGGCCGACGTGGCCGCGTTGCGGGCCGAGGCCGAGCGGCTGGAGGCCACCGGCACCCCGCTGCCTCGGCCCGAGCGCTTCGCCGGCTACCTGCTGACGCCCGCCGCGATCGAGTTCTGGGCCGCCAGTTCCGACCGGCTGCACCGCCGGCTCCGCTACGACCGCCAGGACGACCTGAGCTGGACCACCACCAAGCTGCAGCCGTGAGCTGACGGAAGGCGCGAGAAGGAGAGGGCCGGGACATGGACGTGATCATCATCGGAGGCGGGATCGGTGGCCTGACCACCGCGCTCAGCCTCCACGCGGCGGGCATCCGCGCGACCGTGCTGGAGCGGACCCGGGAGATCCGTCCGCTCGGCGTGGGCATCAACGTGCAGCCGCACGCGGTGCGGGAGTTGACGGAGCTGGGGCTCGGCGACGAACTCGCCGCGCTCGGCGTGCCCACCGCCGACATGGTCTGGGTCGACGGGAGCGGCGAGGCCCAGCACCGGGAGGACCGCGGACTCGCCCGGGGCTACCGGTGGCCGCAGTACTCGATCCACCGCGGCGAGCTCCAGCTGATGCTGCTCGACGCGGTCCGGGCACGGCTGGGCGCCGACGCGGTCCGGACCGGCACGACGTTCGAGGCCGTCGAGCAGACCCCGGACGGCGTGCGGGTCCGGGTGACCGACCGGACGACCGGGGAGCCCGGCCTGCTCGCCGCCGACCTGCTCGTCGGGGCGGACGGGCTGCACTCCGCCGTGCGGGCCCGGCTCCACCCCGGTGAGGGGCCGCTGCACTGGTCCGGCGTCATGATGTGGCGCGGCGTGACGCCGACCGAGCCGTTCCTCACCGGCCGGACGATGATCCACGCCGACGCCGGCCGCGGCGCCCGGCTGATCGCGTACCCGATCGGCCCGGCCGCCGCGGAGCAGGGCCGGTCGCTGACCAACTGGGTGTGCATGGTCTCGGTGGCCGAACCGCAGCCGCTCGGCGGCGACGCGCGGTGGAACCGGGCGGGCGAACTGGAGGACTTCCTCCCGCACTTCGCCGACTGGGACCTCGGCTGGCTGGACGTGCCGGCCCTGCTGAGCGGCAGCACCGGCGTCCTGGAGTACCCGATGGTCGACCGCGACCCGCTCGACCGGTGGGGCGAGGGACGGGTGACGCTGCTGGGCGACGCCGCGCACCCGATGTACCCCGTCGGCGCGAACGGCGCCTCGCAGGCCATCGTCGACGCCCGCGTCCTCGCCTACCGGCTCGCGACGACCGAGGACCCCGTGGCCGCGCTGCGCGGCTACGAGGACGAGCGGCGCGAGGCCACGACCGCCGTCGTGCTCGCGAACCGGCGGATGGACCGGTCGAAGCCCAGGAACCCGGGCGACGCCGCGGGCGGCGCGCCCGCCAAGGGCGTCTACACCACCATCGCCAAGACGTACGGCCGGGCCACCGGCGACGACGCGGCCGAACTCAACACCCGGGCCTCGCTGAACCCGCCGGTGCGGGAATCCGCCGGCGGGGCCCGCACCGAAGGACGAGAGGAAGCGACGACATGAGCGTCAACCCCGTGGACGTGACCGCGACGTACTACGCGGCCTGGAAGGCCAAGGACTACGACACCCTGCGCTCGGTGCTGGCCGACGACATCGAGTTCACCGGCCCGTTCGGCAACGCCAGCGGCGGCGACGACCTCCGGGAGAAGATCGAGAAGGCGCCGGGCTCCTTCACCGACATCGTCATCCGGAAGGTCTTCAGCGACGGCCCCGACGTCGTCACGTGGTTCGAGATGCACACCAGCTTCGCGCCCCCGGTCCAGGTCGCCGCCTGGAGCCACGTCGTGGACGGGAAGATCACGCGCCACCAGGCCGCCCTGGACCCGCGGGCACTGCTCGGGCTCGGACAGGAGTAGTCCGGCCACACCACTGCGCGCGACCGCCGGGCGAGGCGGTGGCCGGGTCCGCCCGCCACCCGGCCCGGCGGTCGCGCGCAGTGCCGGGACACCCGCCCGCCGGCGCTACGGGGTGGCCCCTGCACCTGGCCCGCGCCACCCGCCCCGGGCCACCCTGGAGGGGCTTAAGCAAGCCTCAAGGGCAGTGCATAGAGGGGGATTCTGTGAACGCTGCTGGCAATATCAGGGCTGTCCGGCACCGACGTACCGCCCCGTTCCGACTCGGCTCGGTGCGACCGGTGTCCGACGGCGAGCTCCTCCTGAAGGACCTGAGCACCACCCTCTTCGCGTCGCTTCCGCGAAGGGACCAACGGCGCAAGGGGGAACAGTACCTCCGTGGACTGCTGGCCGCGCAGGGCCGCAGGTCGATCAGGAACATCGCGGCCTGCCTCGGGGACCCGGCGCTCGACCAGAGCCTGCACCACTTCATCTGCAGTTCCACCTGGGACTGGATGCCGATGCGCGAGGCGCTCGCGGACTGGCTCGAACCGAACGTCCGGCCGCAGGCCTGGGTGGTGCGCCAGCTGTCGATCCCGAAGTCGGGACGGCACTCCGTGGGCGTCGGCCGGGGCTTCGACCACCACCTGGACCAGGAGTTCCACGGACAGCGGGCGTTCGGCCTGTGGGCCGCCTCGGAGCGGGCCAGCGCCCCGGTCAACTGGCGGCTGCTGTGCGCGGACCGGCCGACGGCGGACGGCGGCGGCCCGAGCCCGTCCGCGCAGCCCCGGCGGACCGGGGAACCGCGGTACGGGGAGACCACCGACGACTGCGCCACCGCCGTGGCACTGGACTTCGCCCGGCTCCACGACGCCGCCCGGCGTCCGGTCGTGCTCGACGTACCGGTCGAGGACCCGGCCGGCGTGATCCGGCGCTTCGACCGGGCCGGCGTGCGCGCGCTCGTCCGCGTCGCCGGCACCGAGCGGCTCTCCGTCGAGGACCCGACCCTGCCCGGCCACGGCCTCGGAGCGCTGGAAGCGCGACGGATCCTCGACTCGGCCGGGGGACTTCGCCGGCTCGTCGGCTGGCCCGACCCGACGGCGCCGTCCGGCGTGCGGCGGGCCTCGGCGGCCGCGGTGCGGGTGGGCCTGCCGGGCGCGGACCCCGGCCTGCCCGGCGGGCGCGACAGCGGGCTCGTCCTGGTCGGGGAGTGGGACGACCCGCGGCGCCGGCCCACCGGGCTGTGGCTCGGCAACCTGGCCGGGGCGCCCGCGAGCACGCTGCTGCGGCTGACGAAGCTGGCCGACCGGGTCGGGCGCGACCTGGCCGGCTTCGGGGACCGGGCCGGCCTGCGGGACTTCGAGGGGCGCTCGCTGCGGGGCTGGCACTGCCACAGCACGCTGGCGTCCGCGGCGCACGCCGTGGAGGTGCTGATGGCGGCCCACGGCGAGACCGAGGACCACGCTCCCAAGATCCCCGCCTGAAACGCCCGGCCCGGGGGGGGGGGGGGGGGGCGCCCCCCCCCCCCCGCCCCGCCCCCCCCCC
>NZ_JBHYWI010000150.1:0-11146 GCF_042751525.1 Kitasatospora sp. NPDC059408 | reverse complement strand
CAACAACAGCGCAGCCCCACCCCACACCCCGCCCAGCCCCCCCCCCCCCCCGGCCGTGTTACGTACGCCGGTTCTCCTGCGCCGAGCTCCGGTGCACGCCCTCCCGGCGGGAGGGAGAGCGGTCAGTCGACCACGCGCTTGAGGAGGGGATGCCTCCCTGCCTCAGCGCGAGTCGCTGCCCGCCGTCTCGATGGCGGCGCGGCCTGCCTCCAGGCGCGCCACCGGGATCCGGAAGGGGGAGCAGGACACGTAGTCCAGCCCCACCTCGTGGAAGAAGTGGACCGACTCCGGGTCGCCGCCGTGCTCGCCGCAGACGCCGAGCTTGAGGTCGGGGCGGGTGGCCCGGCCGGCCTCGACGGCGTGCTTGACGAGCGAGCCGACGCCGTCGCGGTCGATGGTCTCGAACGGGGAGACCCCGAAGATGCCCTTCTCCAGGTAGGCGGTGAAGAACGAGGCCTCGACGTCGTCGCGGGAGAAGCCCCACACCGTCTGGGTCAGGTCGTTGGTGCCGAAGGAGAAGAACTCGGCGGCCTCGGCGATCTGACCGGCGGTCACCGCGGCGCGCGGCAGCTCGATCATGGTGCCGAGCTTGATGTCCAGGCTCACGCCGGTGGACTGGGCGACCTCGGCGAGCACGCGCTCGCACTCGTCGCGGACCAGCTCCAGCTCCTGGACGGTGCCGACCAGCGGGATCATCACCTCGGGACGCGGGTCCCCGCCGGCCAGCTTGCGCTCGGCGGCCGCCTCGGCGATGGCGCGCACCTGCATGCCGAACAGGCCGGGGATGACCAGGCCGAGGCGCACACCGCGCAGGCCGAGCATCGGGTTCTGCTCGTGCAGCTTGTGCACCGCCTGCAGCAGGCGCAGGTCGTTCTCGTTCGGGTCCTTGCGGGCCTCGGCGAGGGCGACGCGCACCGACAGCTCGGTGATGTTCGGCAGGAACTCGTGCAGCGGCGGGTCGAGCAGGCGGACGGTGACGGGCAGTCCGTCCATCGCCTGGAAGAGCTCCAGGAAGTCGCTCTTCTGCAGCGGCAGCAGGGTGGAGAGGGCTTGCTCGCGGTCCTTGTCGTTGTCCGCGAGGATCAGGTGCTCGACCTCCTTGCGGCGCTCCTCGCCGAGGAACATGTGCTCGGTGCGGCACAGGCCGATGCCCTGGGCGCCGTAGCGGCGGGCGCGCCCGCCGTCCTCGGCGTTGTCGGCGTTGGCGCGCACGGCCAGGCGGCGGCGGCCGTCGGCGTGCGACATCAGCCGGTGGACGGCCTGGACCAGCCCGCCCTGGACGTCGGCGCCAGCGTGCAGGGTGCCCTCGAAGTACTCGACCACGGGGGACGGCAGGACCGGTACCTCGCCGAGGTAGACCTTGCCGCTGGCGCCGTCGATGGAGACGACGTCGCCCTCGTGGACCACCAGGCCGTCGGCGGTGGTGAACTTGCGGGCCTTGGTGTCGACCTCCAGCTCCTCGGCGCCGCAGACACAGGTCTTGCCCATGCCGCGGGCGACGACGGCGGCGTGCGAGGTCTTGCCGCCGCGCGAGGTGAGGATGCCCTCGGCGGCGATCATGCCGTCCAGGTCGTCCGGGTTGGTCTCCCGGCGGACCAGGATGACCTTCTCGCCCGAGCGGGACCACTTGACGGCGGTGTAGGAGTCGAAGACGACCTTGCCGATCGCGGCGCCCGGCGAGGCGGCGAGGCCCCAGCCGATCTGCTTGGACTCGGCGGTCGGGGCGAAGCGCGGGAACATCAGCTGGGCCAGCTGGCCGCCGGTGACGCGCATCAGCGCCTCGTCCAGGTCGATCAGGCCCTGGTCGACGAGCTGCACGGCGATCCGGAAGGCCGCGGCGGCGGTGCGCTTGCCGACGCGGGTCTGCAGCATCCAGAGCTTGCCGCGCTCGATGGTGAACTCGATGTCGCAGAGGTCGCGGTAGTGGTTCTCGAGCTTCTGCATGATCGCCATGAGCTCGTCGTACGACTTCTTGTCGAGCTTCTCCAGCTCGGACAGCTGCAGGGTGTTGCGGATGCCGGCGACGACGTCCTCGCCCTGGGCGTTGGACAGGTAGTCGCCGTAGACGCCCTGCGCACCGGTGGAGGGGTCGCGGGTGAAGGCGACGCCGGTGCCGGAGTCCTCGCCGAGGTTGCCGAAGACCATGGTGCAGACGTTGACCGCCGTACCGAGGTCGTTCGGGATGCGCTCCTGGCGGCGGTACAGCCGGGCGCGGTCGCCGTTCCAGGAGTGGAAGACGGCGTGGACGGCGAGGTCCATCTGCTCGCGCGGGTCCTGCGGGAAGGCCCGGCCGGTCTCGCGCTCGACGATGCCCTTGAACACCTCGACGAGTTCCCGGAGGTCGGAAGCGTCCAGGTCCAGGTCGTTGACGGTGCCCTTGGCGTGCTTGGCCTCGTCCAGGGCCTCCTCGAACAGCTCGCCGTCGACGCCCAGCACGGTCTTGCCGAACATCTGGACCAGGCGGCGGTAGGAGTCCCAGGCGAAGCGCTCGTTGCCGGACTGGGCGACGAGGCCGACCACCGAGGTGTCGGACAGGCCGATGTTCAGGACGGTGTCCATCATGCCGGGCATGGAGAACTTGGCGCCCGAACGGACGGAGACCAGCAGCGGGTTGTCGGCCTGGCCGAGCTTCTTGCCCATCTCCTCCTCGAGGGCGGCCAGGTGGGCGCTGATCTCCTCGTGCAGGGAGGAGGGCTCACTGCCGGTCTCCAGGAAGACCTTGCAGGCCTCGGTGGTGATGGTGAACCCCGGAGGGACGGGGAGACCCAGGTTGGTCATCTCGGCCAGGTTCGCGCCCTTGCCGCCAAGAAGATCCTTGAGGTCCTTGTTTCCTTCGGTGAAGGAGTAAACAAACTTCTGCTGGGACGGCACGGGTCGGTCTCCTCGTACGCGGTTGCCCTGACGCCGGAGAACATACCCATTTCGAAGGTCTTTCTCTGCCCCCAATAGGCCGTACGAGGCCGGTACCCAGGGGTAACCCGCTAGATCGAATGCGCGTAACGGCGTTCACCTCTGGAGCCGAAATCGTCCGGCTGACGCGAGCCAGCGTTCAAGTCTTGAAGGCATGGAAACGTGAAGATCACACGATCCGGACGCACGGTAGCGGGCGGTGGTCGACCGCGTTGCCCCGGCTTGATTTCCTGCACCCGGATCGGCCGTCCGTGGCCGGGCGGCTTCGGGAAGCGATCCACGGCCGATCTGGCCATTTCGTCCACTGACCCCGCGTCAGTCCCGGCCGCGTGTGGCAAGTGTCACCAGCGCGTCGCGCCGGTCGAACGTAGTCCGGCTCCGACGATCGTCGCACTCCGTCCAGAATCGTGCTCGCTGAGTCATGATCCACTGCCAAAAGGGAGCCCTCCTGTCCAGATTGGACAAGAGGGCTGGGCCGGGGCGTCCGACCCCTCATGAGGGGTCATTTCGACGCTCCGTACAGATCATCCGCCAGAGGTGTCCGATTCGGCGTCCGCACCCGGCCGGGCGCAGTCGTACGGATCGTCCAACCAGCCCTCGGGCAGGACCACGCGGTTGTTGCCGGCGGTCCGTCCGCGCGGGCCGTCGGCACCGGCCGGCCACGGCTGGGACTGCTCCACCAGGGCCAGGGTTTCGGCCAGTTCGGCCAGCGACGACGAGTTGGCCAGCCGCACCCGCAGCTCGGAACCGACCGAGAAGCCCTTGGTGTACCAGGCGACGTGCTTACGGAAGTCGATCACTCCGCGCGCCTCGTCGCCCAGCCACTCGCCGAGCAGCTGCGCGTGCCGGACCATCGCCGCGGCGACGTAGCCGAAGTCCGGGCGGGCGTAGTCGACGTCGCCCTCGAAGATCGAGACGAGGTCGCGGAACAGCCACGGACGGCCGAGGCAGCCGCGGCCCACCACGACGCCGTCGCAGCCGGTCTCGCGCATCATCCGCAGCGCGTCGTCCGCCGACCAGATGTCGCCGTTGCCCAGCACCGGGACGTGCGCCGGCACGGACTCGCGCAGCCGGGCGATCGCCGACCAGTCGGCCGTCCCGCCGTAGTGCTGGGCGGCGGTGCGCCCGTGCAGGGCGATCGCCGCCACGCCCTCCTCGGCGCCGATCCGGCCGGCGTCCAGGTAGGTGAGGTGGTCGTCGTCGATGCCCTTGCGCATCTTCATGGTCACCGGCAGGGCGCCCGCGTTGGCGACGGCCTCGCGCAGGATCTCGCGCAGCAGGTTGCGCTTGTACGGCAGCGCCGAGCCGCCGCCCTTGCGGGTCACCTTGGGGACGGGGCAGCCGAAGTTGAGGTCGATGTGGTCGGCCAGGCCCTCGTCCGAGATCATCCGGGCGGCCTTGCCGACCGTCACCGGGTCCACGCCGTACAGCTGGATCGAGCGCGGCTTCTCGCTCGGGTCGAACTTGATCAGCTGCATGGTCTTGGCGTTGCGCTCGACCAGCGCCCGGGTGGTGATCATCTCCGAGACGTACAGGCCCTTGCCGCCGCTCTGCTCCCGGCACAGGGTGCGGAACGGGGCGTTGGTGATGCCGGCCATCGGCGCCAGCACGACGGGCGGCCACACCTGGATCGGGCCAATGTCCAGCGGCGCGAAGTCGGTGCTGGTCGCGGTGGGTGCGGGCGTGGCTGTCATGCGCGGCTGACCTCGGGAGCAGGGGACGGGACTCTCCATTGTCCCCCACCCGGCTCACCCGCTTCGGCCGTCCTCCCGGTAGCCGATCCGCAGCGAGCCCGACGCGACCGAGGCCCGGAGGCTGTCCGGGCTGGAGGCGTCGGACAGGTTCGGGTCGAGGCTGCGGCTGCCCGAGCCGACCTGCCCGCTGAAGGCGTACCGGCTGCCCTTCGGGAGCGTCATCGTCGCCGAGCCGGAGGTGGTGCTCACGTCCACCGCGTGCGGGGCCCTGACGAAGTCCAGCTCCACGGAGCCCGAGGTGCTGCTCGCCTCCACCCGGCCCGAGCCGAGCTCCGTGCCCTGCACCATGCCCGAGGTGGTCCGCGTGTGGACCTCGCCGGAGAGGCGGCGCAGGTACAGCGCCCCGGAGGTCGCGTCCAGCCTGACCTCGCCGCTCAGGTCCGCCACGTCGACGCTGCCCGAGTCCACCGAGCCGGTCACCCCGGTGCCCTGCGGCACTTCCAGCTCGATCTCGGCGCCGCAGCTGAGGAACGGCAGCGGCTGCCGGCAGGACACGCCGACGACCAGGACGTCGCCCTCGATCACGGTCGAGACCTGCGGCGCGCGGAACGTGTAGTTCAGGTTCCTGCGGACCACGACCCGGTCGTCCTTGCCCGCCCTGACCTGCACGGACGCGCTGCCCGTGGCCAGCTGGAGCTTGCGGACGACGACGTGGTCGTACGTCTTCTGCTCGGTCGTCTGCTGGCGCGCCACCAGGCCGAGGGTCTGCGACACGACCGTGACCAGCAGGAACGCGAGGCTGAGCGAGCCGATGATCCGCCACGTCGCCGCCCGCCCCGGCGCCCCGCGCGGCCCGGCGGGCCGGGCCTCCCCCGTAGCGTCCGCCATGGCTACCCGACCTCCAGGAAGCGCAGCACGGCCATCACCCGGCGGTGGCTGTCGTCGGCCGGCGGGAGGTCGAGCTTGGTGAAGATCGAGTTGATGTGCTTGGCCACCGCGCTGTCGCTGACCACCAGGGACGCGGCGATCGCGGCGTTGGAGCGGCCCTCCGCCATCAGGGCGAGGACGTCCCGCTCGCGCGGGGTCAGCTTCTCCAGCGGGTCCCGGTGGCGGCGCACCAGCAGCTGGGCGACGACCTCCGGGTCCAGCGCGGTGCCGCCCGCGGCGACCCGCTGGAGCGCGTCGAGGAAGTCGTCCACGTTGGCCACCCGCTGCTTGAGCAGGTAGCCGACGCCGCTGGTGTTGGTGGACAGCAGGTCGGCGGCGTAGCGCTCCTCGACGAACTGGGAGAGCAGCAGGACGGCCACCTCCGGCCACTGCCGGCGGATGACCATCGCGGCCTTCACGCCCTCGTCGTGGAAGCCCGGCGGCATCCGGACGTCCGCGACCACCACGTCGGGACGGTGCTCCTCGACGGCGATCAGCAGGGCTTCGGCGTCGCCGACCTCGGCCACGACCTCGAAGCTCACCGCCTCCAGCAGCTTGACCAGCCCGACCCTCAGCAGGACCGAGTCCTCGGCGATCACAGCGCGCACGGCAACTCCACGGTGAGTGTGGTGGGGCCCCCGAGGGGGCTCAGAACGGACAGCGTGCCGTCGACGGAGGCGGCGCGCTGGCGCAGACCGGTGAGCCCGCTGCCGCGCGTCGGATCGGCGCCGCCGACGCCGTCGTCGCTGACGACCAGGCGCAGCCTGCCCCCGGCCGTCCGCACCGACACGTCGACGCTCGTGGCGCGGGCGTGCTTGGCCACGTTGGTGAGCGCCTCGGAGACGGTGAAGTAGGCGACCGCCTCGACCGTCGGGGCGATGCGCTCGGCCAGTTCGACGTCCAGGCGCACCGGCAGCGGGGCCCGGGCGGCGATCCCGGACAGCGCCGCGTCCAGGCCGCGGTCCTCCAGGACGGCCGGGTGCAGGCCGCGGACCAGGTCGCGCAGCTCGTCGATGGCCGCCTGCGCCTCCTCGTGCGCGGCGACGATGACCGCCATGGCGTCCGGCGGGACGTCCTTGAGGGTGCGGCGGGCCAGGCCGAGGTTCATCGCGAGGGAGGTGAGGCGCTGCTGGGCGCCGTCGTGCAGGTCGCGCTCGATCCGGCGGCGCTCGGCGTCGACCGCGTCGACCAGGCCGGCCCGGCTCTCGGCGATCTCCTCGACGCGGCGCTCCAGCGCCTCGGCCCGGTTCGGGCCGAGCAGCTTCCGCGCGGCACCGGTCTCCAGCCAGGCGGCCAGCGCGGCCAGCCAGGGTGACGCGGCCAGCAGCAGCACGCCGGCGGCGGTGAGCGCCACGTCCGTGCCGGCCAGTTCCCAGCGCAGCGGGGTGTCGACCGGCATCATCCACACCCAGCCGTACAGGGTGGCCAGCACCAGGCCGGCGCCCCAGCACCAGACGACGCACAGCGAGGCGAGCGCCAGGAGCGGGCCGACGAGCAGGTGGTAGCCGATCTGACGCCAGTTCACCCCGGTGCTCAGGTAGGTCAGCGGGCGGCCCCGGCGGGTCGCGCCGGGCGGGGGCGGCACGTCCACCCCGGCGAGGGCGCGCAGCCGGCCGCGCTGGGCGGCGGTGAGCGGGCGGGCGAGGACCACGACCAGGGCCGTGACCGGGAACAGCAGCGTCGGCTCGGTGACGGCCAGCCAGACCGGTGCGGCCAGCGGGATCCCGGCGGCTATGAGGCGGGTGTCCCGCCAGGCCGCCGCCGACCACGGAGGCCGCCGCAGGCTCCTGACGAGCGCTCGGCGCAGCGTGGTGGAGGGCATGGCCGACAGCGTAGAGGCCCATGATCGCCGGGCGCCATGAAGGGGTGTGCAGAACCGGGGTGTAGCTAGGTACACCCCCGGTTCGGGGTGGGGCACTACCGACAGCGGGGTGGCCTCGGCGGAAGGCTTGGGGACATGACGAGCACCGCATCGGACGAAGCCACTCCGCCGCACGGGCGGCCCGTCCCCGGGAATCACGGGGGTGTTCCCGGGGACGCGCTCCGCCGCGCGCCGGAGCCGGACGGGACGCTGCCGGCCGGGCCCGGGCCGTGGTCGGTGCGCAGCGTGCGCGCCGGCCGCGGCCGGGCCGCGCTGGAGGTGTACGAGCACGGCGAGCTGGCCGACGTCCTGGTCGCCGCCCGGCTCACGCCGCAGCTGCTGCGCGGGGCGCGGCGGACGGCGGACGGCGGCCGGGTCTCCCGCGTGCTCGCGTGGGGGCGGCTGGCGGCCGGCGGCGCGGCTCCGGCGGTGGTGTTCACCGGCGGCGGGTGGCTGCGCGGGCCGCGGGCCGCCGTGGCGGGTGAAGTCGTCGCGGTGGGCGGACAGTTCTGGCTCGCCTGGGCCGAGGGGCCGTTCACCGGGGTCGTGGTCACGGCTCCGGCCGCGGGCGCGTCGGCGGGCCGGGTCGAGCGGCTGGGGCTGGAGCGGGTGCGGGTCCGGGCGGCCGTCGGGGGTGCGAAGTGAGCACCGCGGTGCTGACCGGGCGTCCGGCCGCCGGTCCGTTCTTCCCGTCCATCCGTCCCGGCGCGCTGGACCGGCTCGACCGCCTGGTGCGGCCGGCCCGCTTCGAGCGGCTGCCCGCGCTGGCCGCCGTCGCGCTGCTGCCGTGGCTCGCGGTGCTCGCGGTCTGCCACGAGACGCCGTGGGTCGTCCTGGACCTGCTGGAGTTCGCCGCCCTGCTCACGCTCGACGCGGCCGTGCGGCGGCGCAGCGCCGGCGCCCGCTGGGCGGGCGGGGCGGTCGCGCTGCTGCTCGCCGGGGACGCGCTGGTGGACGTCGCCTTCGCCGGGCCCGGCCACGCGGTGCTCGCGGCGCTGGTCATGGCGGGCTGCGTCGAACTGCCGCTCGCCGCCGTGTGCCTGCTGCTCGGGCGGCGCGCCGCGGCCCGCTAGAGCTTGTTCGGCAGGAGGTTCATCAGCTCGCGGGTCCGCTCGTCGCGCGGGGTGTAGGTGATCATGCGCGATCCCATCCGGGGGCCCAGCCAGAAGTTGGTGTACTCGCAGTAGAGCATCCCGACGCCGGGCACCAGGAACCGCTTGACGCCGTTGCCCGGCCTGGCCACGTCGTGCCGCCGCCAGGCGGCCTCGAAGTCGGGCGAGGCCTTCTGCAGCCGGGTGACCAGCGACTTCCAGCTCGGGTCCGAACCGTGGTCGGCCATCGCCGCGCGGAAGCGGGCCACGATCACGTCGCGTTCGGTCTCGTAGTCGACGAGCACCTCGCGGAAGCGCGAGGGCGTGAACGCCAGCCACATGAGGTTGCGGTCCTCGGGCGGCAGCGCGTCGAGGTCGCCGACGATGGCGGTGTACTGGGCGTTGTACGCGAGGATGTCGTAGCGGGTGTTGAACACCGCCGCCGGGTGGGGCGACATCTGCTCCAGCACCAGGCGCACGCCCGGGGTGACCGTCGGGCACTCCAGCACCGGCGCCGGGTCCTCCGCGCCGGCCAGCGTGAACAGGTGCGCGCGCTCGCTCGGGTCCAGGAGCAGCGCGCGGGAGACGGCGTCCAGCACCTGGGTGGAGACCTGGATGTCCCGGCCCTGCTCCAGCCACGTGTACCAGGTGACGCCGACGGCGGCGAGCTGCGCGACCTCCTCGCGGCGCAGCCCCGGCGTGCGGCGGCGGCCGGTGGGCGGAAGGCCGACCTGCTCGGGCGAGAGGCGTTCGCGGCGGCTGCGGAGGAAGGCGGCGAGGTCGTGGCGGCGGGCGTCGGCGGGCGTCGCGGCGGGAGCTGCGGCGGTGGCTGCAACGGGCGCCGCCGTCCGGGTGTGCGCGGAGGAGCCCCCCGCAGTGGGCGCGTGCGCGGCGGCGGTCGTCAGGCTCATGTGTTCTAGGATGCGACACCGCGGATCCTGTTGCCAGGTACTTCTTATACCTGGATAAGCACACTCTGGTACCAGGCTACGGCCGGGCGGATCGTATGACCCGTGACCCAACAACTCGCCGTCGCTCCCGCCCCCGTCCGCACCGCCACCACCCCCGGCACCGCGGCGACCGCTCCCCGCACCCCGTCCCTCGGCACCGCCGGCCTGATCACCGTCCTGCTCGGCGCCTTCCTGCCGATGCTGGACTTCTTCATCGTCAACGTGGCCCTGCCCACCATCGACCACGACCTCGCCGCCGGGCCCGCCGTCCTGGAGCTCGTCGCCGCCGGCTACGGCATCGCCTTCGCCGTCCTGCTGGTGCTCGGCGGACGGCTCGGCGACATCTTCGGCCGCCGCCGGCTGTTCGTCGTGGGCGCCGCCGCCTTCGCCCTCACCTCGCTCGCCTGCGGCCTCGCCCCGGGCGCGTGGTCCCTGGTCGCCGCCCGCGCCGCCCAGGGCGCCTCGGCCGCGCTGCTGATCCCGCAGGTGCTCGGCACCATCACCGCCGCGACCGACGGCGCCCGGCGCGGGCGGGCGCTCAGCGTCTACGGCGCCGTCGGCGGCATCTCGGTCGTCATCGGGCAGGTGCTCGGCGGCATGCTGATCGCGGCGGACGTCTTCGGCACCGGCTGGCGCTCCGTCTTCCTGCTGAACGTGCCGTTCGCACTGCTCGCGCTGGTCCTCGCCGTCCGCTACGTCCCGGAGAGCCGCGCCACCCGGGCCGCCCGGGTCGACGTGCCCGGCACCGTCCTGCTCACCGCGACCCTGCTGTCCCTGCTCGTCCCGCTGATGGAGGGCCGGGCGGCCGGCTGGCCGGTGTGGTCCTGGGTCCTGCTGGGCCTGTTCCCGGTCTTCGCCGTCGCGTTCGCCCTGGTCGAGATCCGCGCCGAGCGCCGCGGGGACACCCCGCTCGTGCCGCCGACCCTGCTGCGCATCCCCGAGATGCGCCGCGGCCTCGGCATCGCGCTGCCCTACTTCGCGGGCTTCGGCGGCTTCATGTTCGTCGTCGCCGTCGCCCTGCAGCAGGGGCTGGCGCTCGGCCCGGTCGCGTCCGGCTGGGCGCTCGTCCCGATGGCCGTCGGCTACTTCACCGCCTCGCTCTCCGGCCCGCGCCTGATCGGCCGGTTCGGCAGCCGGGTGCTCACCGCCGGGGCCGTCATCCAGGCCGTCGGCCTCGCCACCCTGGCCGTCACCGTCCTCGCCGACTGGGCCGGCTTCTCGCCGCTGCGGATGGCCCCCGGGGTCGCGCTCGCCGGGATCGGCCAGGGCCTGATCGGCACCCCGCTCTTCCGGGTCGTCCTCTCCAAGGTGCCCGCCGCCCGGGCCGGCGTCGGCAGCGGCGTCCTCGCCACCGGCCAGCAGTCCAGCCTCGCCCTCGGCGTCGCGACCCTCGGCACGCTCTACCTGTCCCTCGCGCCGTCCCTGGGCATGGACCGGGCGCTCGCCCTGTGCCTCGGGATCCAGCTCCTGGGCTCGTTCACCATCCTGTACCTGACCACCCGGCTCCCCCGCTCCATCGGCTGAGCCCCCGGGTCACGCCCGTCGGCGCGGGCCCCGCAACCGGTGTACCGGTGGCGGGGCCCGCGCCGTTTCCTCGCCGGAGAACGGCCGAGGGGCCCGGTAGCGGGGGGCCCGGCCCACGGGGGGTCGAGTGCGGGGGCAGGCGGGGGGGGCCCGCACCGCGTCCAGGGGGGCCGAAGAAAAGTAGGCGAT
>NZ_JBHYWI010000149.1:0-11245 GCF_042751525.1 Kitasatospora sp. NPDC059408 | reverse complement strand
CGGGCCGGGCGCCGGGGTCCCCGGGGGCCCCCCCCCCCCGGCCCCCCCCCCGCGGCCCGGGGGGGGCCCCCCACGGACCGGCCCCGACCCGCGGCCCGGGCTCCTCACACGAAGTTCTTGTCGATCAGCAGCCGGAGGATCGCCGGGTACTGGTCGGGAAAATCCATCGGGACGATGCCGAGCCGGGCCCGCTCGGCCTTCCGCGCATCGAGGTAGGCGAACACCTCGGGCATGATGAACCGGGCGTTGTGCCGCGGGAAGTTAAGACCGCCGGAGAAGCTGGTGAAGTTCGCGAACATCCGCGTCGCGCCCGGGTCCAGGAAGGCCTTGTCGAACTGGGCCGTGACGAGCCGCGCCTTCTGGGAGTTCTCGACGCCGTCCCAGCGGTCCTGGGTGTCGAACCAGTCGTTGGTGCCGCTGGACCACTGGATGACGGACCACGGGTTGCCGAAGTCGGCCACCAGCACGATCCTCCCGCGCGCCTCGCCCAGGACGGGCCAGCGGGCGTCCGTCCAGAACTAGCGCCGGAAGCCGAAGTCGTCCAGGTAGTAGTCGATCCGGCGCTGGAACTCGGCCGCGTCGAGCCGGTTGCCGCCCGCGTACTCGTTCTTGATCCGCATCACCACGACCTCCCCCGCGTGCGCGCTCAGGAACGAGGTGCACTGGTTGAGCACGTCCTGGAGCCGGATGTACTGGTAGTTGTCGCTGTGGTAGATCCCCAACTCGCTCGCCGTGCCTTCGAGTCCGTTGCAGCGGATGTCCAGGAACCGTATGCCGCGCTGGAGTTGGTCGGGGATGCCCCAGTTCTGGGTGTGCGACCACTCCGTGCCGTGGAGGGGGTCCGTGCAACAGGAGTCGTGGGTGCCCGGGACGGTCAGGCCGGTCAGCGGGACGCCGTCGTCGAGACGGCCCATCCACTCCCGGTCGTCGACCTCCGCGGCGCGCGGCACGCGGCCCGCCGCGACGGCGGGGGCGGTCGCGGGGGCGGTCAGCGCGCCGGCGGCGAGCGCGGCGGCACCGGCCTTCAGGGCTGTGCGGCGGGGCATGAGGCTCATCCGTACTCCCGGACTCGGGGGCGCCCGGCGGGGCGCCCGCAGGAAGTGGTGCTCTCACTATGCTCCAACGCGCCCGGGGGGCAAGGTGGTTCACGCGCGCACGGTCCTCACCGAACCGCCTCCGTACGGCCATGAGCACAAGTCGGGAATCATGACGAATACGGCCGAAGGGGCGAAGCCGCGTGACCGCACCGCCGCCGCCGGTGTTGTCAGGCCATCACGCCAGCCTCCGGAGGCCCGCCCATGCGCACCGCCCTGCTCAGTGCCCTGCTCCTCGGCGCCCTCGCCGTCCCCGCCGCCGCGACCGCGTCCGCCGCGCCCCAGGCCCGCGAGGTGAACCAGGGCTACAGCATCCCCGTGGGCGCCGTCACCGACCTCGGCGCGCTGCCGGTGCTCGGCAGCCTCGGGCTGGACTTCGCCCGGCTCCTGGGGCAGTAGACCGCGTCCGTCACCGAAGCCGCCACCGGCACACACCGCCGGTGGCGGCTTCGCGTTGCCCGGAAACACGCGCCCGCCACCGCGCGACACATCCCGCAACACGCCGTCACAGGGCCGCAACACCCGTTCCCACCAGCCAAGATGCCGATTGACATCGGCCCACGGCCTTCAGCACGATGAGCCCCGAACCCCGTCGCAGCGAGCCGGAAGGAGGGCCCGTGCACACCGCCGTCCAGCGCGTCCCGCGCGCCGCCGCCCTCCCCGCCCGCCGCTGTTGTCGCGGCACCCGGGCGCTCTGACCGCCCCACACCTCCGGGCGCAACCACCGGCCCCCGAGCGCACCGACCGCTCCCCGCACGCCCTCCGCCGTGCCGCCCCACCCCGCCCGCTCGCCCGGCCCAGCCGTGCCCGGACCACGGGCCGCTGCTGCCATCACCCGTCCCCGCCAGGGGATTCGAAGGGACATCCACCATGACCGACCTCCGCCTCACCCCCGCCGCCGGCCGGATCGGCGCGATCGTCCACGACGTCCGCCTCGGCGGCGACCTGCCCGCGGACACCGTGGCCGCCCTCGAAGCCGCCCTGTACGAGCACAAGGTGCTGTTCTTCCGCGGCCAGAAGCACCTCGACGACGCCGAACACGAGGCGTTCGCCCGCCTGTTGGGTCACCCGGTCGGCCACCCCACCGTGCCCAGCGCCGACGGCCGGTACGTCTTCGAGCTCGATGCCACGAAGGGCGTTCGGGCCAACAACTGGCACACCGACGTCACGTTCGTCCCCTCCTACCCGAAGGCCTCCATCCTCCGCGCTCTCGAACTCCCGCAGGCCGGCGGCAGCACGGTGTGGGCGAACACCGCCGCCGCCTACCAGGACCTCCCCGCGCCGCTCAAGGCCCTCGCCGACGGCCTGCGCGCCGTCCACACCAACGACTACGACTACGCGGCGAACCTCGCCCTGCGCCCCGAGCTCGCGGACAACGCCGAGGTGGCGAAGCTGTTCCGCGAGGTGTTCGTCTCCACCGCGTTCAAGACCGAGCACCCGGTGGTCCGCGTGCACCCCGTCACCGGCGAACGTACCCTGCTGCTCGGCGCGTTCGCGCAGAGCATCCAGGGCGTCTCCGGCGCCGACGGGCGGGCGCTGATCGGCATCTTCCAGCGCTACGTCGAGCGGCTGGAGAACACCGTCCGCTGGGACTGGCAGGTCGGCGACGTCGCGATCTGGGACAACCGCGCGACCCAGCACTACGCCGTCAACGACTACGGCGACGAGCCCCGCCTGGTGCGCCGGATCACCTTGGACGGCGACCTCCCGGTCGGCGTCGACGGCACGCCGAGCCGGCTCCTGGCGCCCGTCGACCCGCCGCGCGTGGCCGGCCTCGTCCCCGCCGAGGAACTCGACAAGGAGCTCGGCAAGGACCTCGAACCGGCCGCCTGACCCCGCGCCCACGCCCACCGCCGTCCCTGCGCCAGCACCGAAGGACCCGCCCGATGACCGCATCCACCACTCCCCCCGCCCCCGGCCTCACCCGCCGCGCCCTGCTGCGCGGCGGCGCCGCCGGAGCCGGCCTGCTGGCCCTCGCGGCCTGCCGGTCGGCGGCCGACCAGGCGGCCCCGGCCGCCGACGCCTCGGCCGGCCCGCGCAAGGGCGGCGTCCTGACGGTGGGCACCGGCGTCGACGTCACGCCGAGCCTGCTCTTCGCCCAGAGCGCCAACACGCTCGTCCAGCGGCTCGTCTTCAACACGCTGACCAGGTACGACGACCAACTGCGCCCGCAGCCGGAGCTCGCCACCTCGTGGCAGGTCGCCCCGGACGGCACGAGCGTGACGCTCCGGCTGCGCGAGGACGTCCGGTTCCACAACGGACGGCGGTTCACCGCCGACGACGTCGTGTTCGCGGTGCAGAACCTCCAGAACCCGGTCCGCTCGGCCCAGTTGCGCTCCACCGCCGCGACCGTCACCGACTTCCGCAAGAACGGCGACTTCGAGCTGACGCTGGTCCTCGCGCACCCGGTGAGCAATCTGTTCGACCTCTTCGAGTTCATGATCATCCCGGATCGCGACACCGTCGAGGAGGCCGTCGCCGGGACGAGGCTGATCGGCACCGGCCCGTTCACCCTCACCGACCGCAAACCCGGCTGCTCGCTCACCTTCGCCCGCAACGACGCCTACTGGAACCCGGGGCGGCCCCACCTCGACGGCGTCGAGATCCGGATCATCCCGCAGCCCGAATCCCTGCTGTCCTCCCTCAGGACCGGCCAGACCCACCTGTCCTACAACGTCCGCGGCAAGGACGTCGCCACGCTCAAGGACGACCCGCAGTTCCGGATCAAGCAGTACGACACCGGCGCCGGCGCCTACTACATCGGCGCCAACGTCACCGCCGAGCACGTCGGCGACAAGCGCGTCCGCCAGGCCATCGCGTGGGCGATCGACCGCGACCGCTTCGTCCAGCAGGCGCTCGGCGGCTACGGCACCGTCTCCTCCGTCCCCTGGCCCAAGTCCTCACCCGCGTACGGCGACGCCGACGCCGCCCACTACCACCACGACCCCGACCGGGCCCGCGCGCTGCTCAAGGAGGCCGGGCTCGGCACGATCACCCTGCCGTTCGCGCACACCGCCGACCCCGGCTCCACCGCGATCGCGCAGATCCTCCAGTACGACCTCAAGCAGGTCGGCATCGAGCTCGTCCTCCAGCCCACCGACTCGCCGACCATGCAGAAGCAGCTCATCGCCCAGACCATGCCCGCGCTGTGGACGCTCAGCCACGGCTTCGCCCAACTCCAGCCCGCCACCCTGGCGGTGAGCGCCTACCCGTTCAACGAGGCCAGGAACAGCTCGCACTTCTCCTCGCCAGCCTACACCGACATCGTGCAGAAGGCCTGGAACCGCCCCGCCGGCGACGGCCCCGAGGCCGCGGCCCTCTACCGGCAGATCACCGACGTCCTGCTGGACGAGGCGTTCGTCATCGACCTCGCCATCGCCGGACTCGTCGAGGTCGCCGGCCGCAAGGTCCAGGGCGCGACCCTCAACAAGTACAGCTACCTCAACCTCGACGACGCCCACCTCACGGCCTGATGGAGCCGCACGTGCGCACCTTCCTGCTCAAACGGCTCCCCAGCGGGCTGCTCGTCCTCGTCCTCGCCTCCTTCCTCGTCTTCCTCATCCTCCGGCTGATCCCCGGCGACCCGGCCACCACGCTCGCCGGCCCGGACGCCTCGCCCGCCGCCGTCGCCGCCATCCGTGCCCGACTCGGGCTCGACCAGCCGCTGTTCGGCCAGTACCTGAGCTGGCTCGGGCACCTGATCAGCGGTGACCTCGGGCCCAGCTACGCGATCGGCGGGCAGGTCGCCGACCTGATCGGCGACGGGATCGCCGCGACCGTCCAACTCACCGCCGGGGCACTGCTCCTGGTCGTGCTGATCGCCGTGCCGCTGGCCGTCCTCGGCGCCACCACCGGACGCCGCCCGGTCGCCGCCGCCGTCCGGGCCGTGACGACCGCCGTCCTCGCCGTCCCGCCGTTCGTCACCGGCGTGCTCCTGGTGCTGGTCTTCGCCGTCTCGCTCCGGATCCTCCCGGCCGGTGGCCACGAATCCCTGCTCGACGCACCGGACTTGGCCGTCCAGTACCTCCTCATGCCCGCCGTCTGCCTCGCCCTGCCCAGCGCCGCCATCCTCGCCCGCTACCTCAAGGACGGCATCGAGCGCGCCCTCGCCGAGGACTACGTCCGCACCGCGACCGCCCTCGGCGTCTCCCGCCGGCGCATCCTCTGGCAGCACGTCCTGCCCAACGCGCTGCCGCCCGCGGTCACCGTGCTGGGTCTCCAGATCGGCCAACTCATCGCCGGAGCCGTCCTGGTGGAACGCATCTTCGCCTGGCCCGGGCTCGGCCAGCTGATCGAGCAGGGCGTCGCGCGCCGCGACTACCCCGTCGTGCAGGACCTCCTGCTGCTCGTCGTCGCCGTCTACGTCACCGTCCAGCTGCTCACCGACCTGGTGCACGCCTGGCTCGACCCGCGCGTCCGCTGGGAGTGACCCCGTGACCACCGCCACCCTTCCGCTTGCCCGGAACCGCTACCTCACAGGCCTGTCGACCTGGCGCGGCCTCGCCGGACTGGCCCTCGTCGGCCTGCCCGCCCTCGCCGGACTGCTCGCCCCGCTGCTCACCGACGCCGACCCGGACGCCCAGGGTCCGCTCGCCCTGGCCGGGCCGGGCGCCGGACACCCGCTCGGCACCGACGACCTCGGCCGCGACCTGTTCAGCCGGGTCCTGCACGGGATCACCGCCGACCTCGGGATCGTCCTGCTCGCCGTGCCGGCCGGCGCGCTCCTCGGCTGCGCGTTCGCACTGCTCGCGGCCACCTCCCGGTGGGCCGACCTCGCCGTCCAGCGGGCCTTCGACCTGCTGCTCTCCTTCCCCGGACTGATCCTCGGGCTCGCCGTCACCGCCGTGCTCGGACCGGGCCGCTGGCCGGTCGTCGTCATCATCGCGATCGCCGAAATCCCCTATTTCGGACGCCAGTTGCGCGCCGGGATCCTGGTGCAGCGGGAACGCGAGTACGCGGTCGCCGCACGCGTCGGCGGCGCCACCCGGCGGCGGGTCCTCCTCCGGCACGTCGTCCCGAACGCCGTGGACCCGCTGATCGTCCAGACCGCCGTGGCCCTCTCCGTCGGCGTGTTCATCGAGGGCGCGCTGAGCTTCCTCGGTCTCGGCGTCCGGCCGCCCGAGCCCACCCTCGGCAGCATCCTCAGCCAGTCCGTCGCCTACCTCGCCACCCACCCCGCCTTCGCCGCCGGGCCGCTCGCCGCCACCACCGCGCTGGTGCTCGGCTTCACCCTGCTCGCCGAGGCCCTGAACCGGGGGATCCGCCGATGACGCCCGCACTCCGAGTCACCGACCTCACCGTGGAGTTCGACGGCACCCGAACCGCCGCCGAACCCCCGGCCGTCGACGGCGCGGGCTTCGGCCTCGCCCCCGGCGACACCCTCGGGATCGTCGGCGAGTCCGGCTCCGGCAAGTCCACGACCGCCCTCGCCCTGCTCCGCATGCTGCCCCCCGGCGGCCGGATCACCACGGGCTCGGTCGAACTCGCCGGGCAGGACCTCGCCGGCCTTCCCGAGGACGGGCTGCGGGCGCTGCGCGGCAGGCGGATCGCGATGATCTTCCAGGACCCGATGTCCTCGCTCAACCCCGTCCTCACCATCGGCCGGCAGCTGGACGAGGCGCTGCGCGCGCACGGCTCCCTGCCGCGCGCCCAACGCACGGCACGCGCCGTCGAGTTGCTCGACCTGGTCGGCGTCCCGGACGCCGCCGACCGCCTGCGCGACCACCCGCACCAGTTCTCCGGCGGCCAGCGCCAGCGCATCATGATCGCCCTCGCGCTCGCCCACGACGCCGAGGTGCTGGTCGCCGACGAGCCCACCACCGCGCTCGACCCGACCGTCCAGCAGCAGATCCTCGGCCTGCTCACCCGGATCAACCGCGAGAGCGGCACCGCCCTCGTCGTGATCAGCCACGACCTCGGCGTGATCGCCCGCACCTGCCGCCGGCTCCTGGTCATGCGGGCAGGACGGATCGTCGAGCAGGGCGACACGGCCGACATCCTCACCGACCCTCGACACCCTTACACCCAACAGCTCCTGTCAGCCGTGCCACGCCTCGATGAACCCTCCACGGCCGCCGCCAACAGCACCCCCGGCACCCAACCCCTGCTCACCGTCGACGGATTGCGCAAGACCTACGGCTCCCGCCGCCGGTCCGTCACCGCCCTCGACGGCGTCGACCTCGTGCTGCACCCCGGCGAGACGCTCGGCCTGGTCGGCGAGTCCGGCTCCGGCAAGTCCACGCTCGCGAAAGCCCTCGTCCAGGTCCACGCCCCGTCGGCCGGTGAAATCCGTTACAGCGGCGAACCGTTGGGCCGGATGCCCCGTCGAGAGATCCAGATGGTCTTCCAGGATCCGTACTCCTCGCTCAACCCCCGGATGACCGTCGGACAGATCGTCGCCGAGCCGCTCGTCGCCCACCGCCTCGGCGACCGCGCCGCGCGCGCCGCCCGGGTGGCCGACCTGCTCACCCAGGTCGGCCTCGACCCGGCGGTCGCCGACCGGCACCCGCGCGCCTTCTCCGGCGGCCAGCGCCAACGCATCGGCATCGCAAGGGCGCTGGCGCCCGAACCGCGCGTGCTGATCTGCGACGAACCGGTCTCCGCGCTCGACGTCTCGATCCAGGCCCAGGTCATCGACCTGCTCGCCCGGCTCCAGCGCGAACTCGGCCTCGCCGTCCTGTTCATCGCCCACGACCTCGCCGTGGTGCGCCGGGTCAGCCACCGGATCGCCGTCATGCACCGCGGCCGGATCGTCGAGACCGGCCCCGCCGACCGCGTCGTCACCAACCCCGAACACCCGTACACCGCCGAACTCCTGGCCGCCGTCCCCCGTCTGGACGAGGCCCGGCCCACCACCCGGAGCACCGCGTGACCACCTCTCCAGACCCGCACCGCCGCGACCCGTACGCCGGCTTCCCCGGCACCGTCGGGCGCACCTTCCGCGAGTCCACCCCCGCCTGGCCCGCCCGCGTCCGCCCGCGCGAGGGCGCGCCGAACATCGTCGTCGTCCTCATCGACGACATGGGCTACAGCGACATCGGCCCGTTCGGCGCCGAGATCCCCACCCCCACGCTCGACCGGCTCGCCGCCACCGGTGTCAAACTCGCCAACTACCACACCATGCCGCTCTGCTCGCCCGCCCGCGCGGCCCTGCTCACCGGCCTCAACCCGCACCGCGTCGGCTACTCCTTCGTCGCCAACGCCGACCCCGGCTTCCCCGGCTACGGCATGGAGGTCGCCGGCGACATCCCCACCCTCGCCGAACTCCTGCACGACGCCGGCTACGCCACCTACGCCGTCGGCAAGTGGCACCTGACCCGCGACTCCGCCTCCAGCGCCGCCGACGACCGCGCCAACTGGCCGCTGCAGAAGGGCTTCGACCAGTACTACGGCGTCCTCGAAGGCCTCACCAGCCTGTTCCACCCGCACCAACTCGTACGCGACAACAGCCCGTTGGACATCGACGAGTTCCCCGACGGCTACTACTACACCGACGACGTCACCGACCAGGCCATCGCGATGGTCAAGTCCCTGCGCGCCCACGACGAGGACAAGCCCTTCTTCCTCTACCTGGCCCACAACGCCGTCCACGGCCCGCTCCAGGCCAAGCCCGAGGACCTCGCCCGCCACAAGGGCCGCTACGACGGCGGCTGGGACGAACTGCGCGCCGCCCGATTCGCCCGCCAGCTCGCCGCCGGCCACTTCCCGCCCGGCACCGAACTGCCCGACCGCAACTCCGAGGCCGGGTACGACGTCGGCCCCTGGGACGAGCTCACCGACGTCCAGAAGAAGCTGTACGCCCGCTACATGGAGGTGTACGCGGCGATGGTCGACAACGTCGACCAGAACCTCGGCCGGCTCACCGACACCCTGGCCGCCCTCGGCGAACTCGACAACACCATCATCGTGTTCACCAGCGACAACGGCGGCACCGGCGAGGGCGGCCCGGAGGGCACCCGCAGCTACTTCAGCCGGTTCGTCCACCACCCGGACCTCCCCGACGACTGGAACCCGGACGTCGAGCGGGAGATCGAGCTGATCGGCGGCCCGCAGAGCCTCGTCCACTACCCGCGCGGCTGGGGCATGGCCTCCAACACCCCGTTCCGCTTCTACAAGGGCCAGACGTACGCGGGCGGCGTCCGCGTCCCGTTCGTCCTCTCCTGGCCCGCCGGCCTCCCCCGCGCCGAGGGCGACACCGGCGTCCGCACGCAGTACCAGTACGTGACCGACATCCTGCCGACGCTGCTCGAACTCGCGGCCGTAGACCGGCCATCGACCCGAAACCACCAACCAGTGCAGTCCCTGGACGGCATCAGCTTCACCTCCGTCCTGCGCGACAGCGGCGCGGCCAGTACGCACTCCGAGCAGTACTGCGAGATGACCGGCAACCGCAGCTACTACCGCGACGGCTGGAAGCTCGTGACGCTGCACCGCCCCGGCACGCCGTACGACGACGGCGAGTGGGCCCTGTACGACCTGCGCACCGACCCGACCGAGATCCACGACGTCGCCGCCGAACACCCCGGCCTGGTCAAGGAGTTGTCGGAAGCCTGGGAGGCCGCCGCCTGGCGCAACGGCGTCTTCCCGCTCGCCGACGGCAGCGGCGCCCTCGCCCTGCGCGGGCCCGAGGCCGAACGCCTGCGGCGCCCGGTCACGCTGCTGCCCGGCACCCCCGAGCTGGAACGCTACCGCTCCTCCCGGCTGATCTCCTTCCGCTCCTTCACGATCGAGGTCGCCCTCGACGACCACCGGGACGGCGACCAGGGCGTGCTCGTCTCCCACGGCGACCAGGGCGGCGGCTACAGCCTCTACGTCGAGGACGGCCACCTCCGCTTCGCCTACAACCAGTACGGCGAGCTGCACGAGACCGACGCCGGACCGCTCCCGGCCGGCAGCCGACTCGTCACCGTCGCGGCCGAGGCCGTCGCCGACCTCAAGTGGCTGTTCCGCCTGCACGTCGACGGCGCGGAGACCGGCCGGCTCGGGCCCGTCCACCAACTCATCGGCATGGCGCCGTTCCAGGGCATCAGCGTCGGCGTCGACCGCAAGTCCCCGGTCTCCTGGCCCGTCCACGAACGCCACCGCTCCTTCCGCTACACCGGCGCCCTCCACTCGGTGACCTACGTGCCCGGCGACCCGGCACCGTACGACCCGGAAACCGTCGCCCGGGCACTACAGGCGGCGGCAGCCGCCTTCGAATAGCCGCCGAGATCGCCAAGTCCCGGTTCCCACGGCCCCCGCCGCGTTAGGCTCGACAGGACGCGGCGGGGCCCGCGCGACCGACCCAGGGGAGAACGCATTGATCGGGGACCTGCTGCCGGACGTCGTGGCGGCCGAAGTCGCGTACGACGACCCGCCGGAGGCCCGACTCGAACCCGCCGAGGCCGCCGTCATCGCCAAGGCCGTCGACAAGCGCCGCCGCGAGTTCACCACCGCCCGCCACTGCGCCCGCGCCGCGCTCGCCCGCCTCGGCGTCGCCTACCGCCCCATCATCCCCGGCCACCTGGGCGCGCCGAGCTGGCCGGACGGCGTCGTCGGCAGCCTCACCCACTGCGACGGGTTCCGCGCCGCCGTCGTCGCCCGCGCCACCGACCTCGCCTCCGTCGGCATCGACGCCGAACCCGCGCTGCCGCTCCCGGACGACGTACTGGAGATCATCTCCCTCCCCGACGAGCAGAAGCGGATCGCCTCGCTGCTGCTGCTGCGCCCCGACATCCCGTGGGACCGCATCCTGTTCAGCGCCAAGGAGTCCGTCTACAAGGCGTGGTTCCCGCTGACCGGCAAGTTCCTGGACACCAGCGAGGCCGACCTCGTCCTCTCCCCCGACGGCACCTTCACAGCCCGCCTCCTGGTCCCCGGCCCGATCGTCGGCACCCGCCGCATAGACGGCTTCGAGGGCCGCTGGTCAGTCCGCGACGGCCTCCTGGCCACCGCCATCGCCGTCACCCCGTAACCGATCCCCACACCCCACACCCCCAACCACCCCGCACCAACGCACCCCCTCAACCACCCCCACCCCTCATCCCCCCACCCCTCATCCCCCCACAGCGAGAGGGTGCGCTGCGGGAGGGGGTGGCGGAGGGGGTGGCCGCGGAGAGGGGCGTGACGGGTGATTTTCAGACTGCCAACGGCGAGAACACCCCACCCACAGA
>NZ_JBHYWI010000148.1:0-11635 GCF_042751525.1 Kitasatospora sp. NPDC059408 | reverse complement strand
CGCTGCGGTTGGCGACGGCGCGGGCGGTCGTCTGGGGGCGGCGGGCGCCCCCCCCCCCGGGCCCTCATGTCCCCCGGATCAGCCGGAGCGTTCCGCCCCGCCCGACGAACCCGCGCCCACCAGCTCCGACTCCTGGCGCGGCACCGGTACGGCGGCCGACGGCGCTCCCGGTGCGGCCGGCTCCAGCGACTGCGGCGGCCAGCGCCGGTTCACCGCCTTGGTCAGCTTGCGGCCCAGGTTCTGGAACGGCATCTCCACCAGCCGGTACACCACCCAGCAGACCACCAGCAGCACGGCGACGTACCCGGCCACCCACGACCACCGCTCGGCGAACGGCATCGCGGCCAGCTTGACGTAGTAGTGGTTGCTGTCCCAGCCGAGCCGCCACAGCAGGAACTTCTTCACCGGCCAGTGCAGCAGGTAGACCGAGAAGCTCACCGCGCCCAGCCAGGTCAGCACGCGCGGCAGCCGCCGGTTGCGCAGCAGGAAGAAGAGCCCGAACGACGCCCAGGCCGCCAGGTAGGCGTTGGTCCACGCCGGCCAGGTGAAGGTCGAGGTCGCGCGCGCCATCGCGTCCCGGTTGTACATCCACCCGACCATGGCGCCCGCCACCACCACGAAACCGACGGACAGCCAGGCCTCGATGCGCTCGATCTGCCCGTGCTGCGCCCGGTAGATCACCGTGCCGGCGAACATCGTCGCGAGGATGGTGAAGCTCTCGTACGCGGGGTCCCGGCCGTTGGTGAACACCAGCAGCAGGCCGAGCCCGCCCAGCAGCAGACCGCCGACCCGGGCCAGCGGCGCGTTGCCGCTGAGCATGCAGAGCACGCCCATGACCACGACGACCACGGTGGCGGCGACGAGGTTGTTGGTCTCCGTGAGGGTGTGGTTCAGGCTGTACGACGGGATCCAGACGCCCAGGACGAGCGCGATCGCCCCCGCCGCGACCGCGATCGGCGTGCTGCGCCGGTGCCAGCCCACCGTGAAGAGGCTGCTGACGAAGAAGTAGAAGAGCATCTCGTACGCGAGCGTCCACGAGATGCCGAGCGCGTTCACCACGCCCAGCATGTCCGACAGCAGCAGGCCGTTGGCCGCCAGCCAGAGCTTGTGGTACGGGACGCCGTCGTAGCTGACGACCTGGTAGCTGAGCGGCAGGACGAACTCGGCGAAGAGCACGGTCACGATCAGCGCCGGGTAGATCCGGAAGACCCGGCCGATCCAGAAGGCCCGGACGTCACCGCGGCGTTCCAGTGAGGCCGGGATGATGTACCCGCTGACGATGAAGAACGCGATGACCCCGTAGAAGCCCAGGTCGAAGTGGGCGGCGATGACATCGCCCTTCGGGATCAGCCTGAAGATCTCGAAGTGGTGGGCCGCCACGGCCAGCGCCGCGATGCCCCGCAGGGCGTCCAGCCAGCCGAGTCTGCTCGCCGGCGCGGCCGCACGGTCGGCACGGCGCTCCTTGTGTGCCCCCCACCGAGGCAGCGATCTGATAATCGTCACGCGCTGGAGGGTAGCCCATTCGAACACAACCCTTTCACGATTCCTTGATCACCCCACGTCGGAGGCCGTGCCAGGGGTGTGACAGGGGGGGTGCCGGGCCCGGAGCGGGCCGGATCCGGTCGACCGGCGAGGCCTTCGGGACGACGCGCCCCGGCCGCAGCGCGAGGGCGACCAGCAGGCCGCGCAACGCGCCGGGGTCAGTCCCGGGTCATGTCCACGAAGCGCGAGTAGTGGCCCTGGAAGGCGACGGTGATCGTGGCCGTCGGGCCGTTACGGTGCTTGGCGACGATCAGGTCGGCCTCGCCCGCGCGCGGGGACTCCTTCTCGTAGGCGTCCTCGCGGTGCAGCAGGATGACCATGTCGGCGTCCTGCTCGATCGAGCCGGACTCTCGCAGGTCGGAGACCATCGGCCGCTTGTCGGTGCGCTGTTCGGGACCACGGTTCAGCTGGGACAGCGCGATCACCGGCACCTCCAGCTCCTTGGCCAGCAGCTTCAGGTTTCGCGACATGTCCGAGACCTCCTGCTGGCGGTTCTCGGCCCGGCGGGAGCCGCCGGACTGCATCAGCTGGAGGTAGTCGATGACGATCAGCTTGATGTCGTTGCGCTGCTTGAGCCGGCGGCACTTGGCCCGGATCTCCATCATCGACAGGTTCGGCGAGTCGTCGATGAACAGCGGCGCCTCGCTGACGTCCGGCATGCGGCGGGCGACCCGCGTCCAGTCGTCGTCCGTCATGTTCCCGGAGCGCATGTGGTGCAGCGCCACCCGGGCCTCGGCGGAGAGCAGGCGCATCGCGATCTCGTTGCGCCCCATTTCGAGCGAGAAGATGACGCTCGGCAGCTTGTTGTGGATCGAGCACGCCCGGGCGAAGTCCAGGGCGAGCGTGGACTTACCCATGGCGGGACGGGCCGCGATGACGATCATCTGGCCCGGGTGCAGGCCGTTGGTGAGCTGGTCGAAGTCGGCGAAGCCGGTCGGTACGCCGGACATCTGGCCGTTGCGCGAGCCGATGGCCTCGATCTCGTCGAGGGCGCCCTCCATGATGTCGGCGAGCGGGGCGTAGTCCTCGTTGGTGCGCTGCTCGGTGACGGCGTAGATCTCCGCCTGTGCCGCGTTGACGATCTCGTCGACGTCGCCCTCGGCCGCGTAACCCATGCCCGCGATCCGGGTGCCGGCCTCGACCAGCCGGCGCAGCACCCCGCGCTCGGCGACGATCTGGGCGTAGTACTCGGCGTTCGCCGCGGTCGGGACGGAGTTGACCAGGGTGTGCAGGTAGGAGGCGCCGCCGACGCGCTGGAGCTCGCCGCGCTTGGTGAGCTCGCCGGCCACGGTGATCGGGTCGGCCGGCTCGCCGCGGGCGTAGAGGTCGAGGATCGCGCCGTGGATCATCTCGTGCGCGGGCCGGTAGTAGTCGGCCGGCTTGAGCACCTCGACGACGTCGGCGATCGCGTCCTTGGACAGCAGCATGCCGCCGAGGACGGACTGCTCGGCCGCGAGGTCCTGCGGGGGGACGCGCTCGAAGCCTTCGGCGCCGCCCTGGCCCCCGTCGTCCCGGCGGTCGCCCTTGCCGTTCTGGAAGCCCTTCTGGAAACCGCCGCCCCCACCCTTCTGGGAGCCCTTCTGGAAACCCCCGCCCCCGCCCTTCTGGAAGCCGTCGCCCTGGCCCCCGCCGCGACCCCGCGAGACCGGGAGCCGGTCGCCGGGCCCTTCCGGGAACGGCGCGTCGTCGAACGCACCGGCCGGGAAGGGGTCCTCGGCGTTCTGCCAGTCGTCCTCCGGCGGCGGGGCGTCGTGGTCGTCGTACTGGGGGCCGGTCACGCGTGTTCCCCGATCAGCGAGTGGTGCGAGTTGGAGCGGAGCCGCTCCTCTTTGTACGCCACGGGGCCGACAAAACGGACGCCGGGGCGGGTGGGAGTGTCGGGCGGAGAGCCCACGCTAAGGGGCCGGACGCCCTTCAGCCAACACGGTTATCCACAGGGGGTGTGGACGAGCGGCCCTGGGCTGTGGAGAACTGCCGCAAAGCTGTGGACGCCCCTGTGGAAGGTCCTGTGGATAACCGGACCATCGGCCCCACGTCAACTCTCTGACCTGGAGTTACCTCTTCCGGGGTCTGTGCATGAGAAATTCTTCACACACCACCGGACGGCTGTGGGCGCGGAGCCCGCCGGGCTCGCCACTCACCAGTTCGAGTAATGGACAACAGGCACTAGCAGCCATTACCTGTGGATGAGTAACCTGGACCGCATGACCGCCGCCACCACCGGACCCTCCAGACGCCGGCACGACCGCGAGATCCTCGCCCTCGCCGTACCCGCCTTCGGCGCGCTCGTCGCCGAGCCGCTCTTCCTGATGGCCGACTCGGCGATCGTCGGCCACCTCGGCACCCCCCAGCTGGCCGGCGTCGGCGTCGCCGCGGCCGCACTCTCCACCGCCACCGGCGTCTTCGTCTTCCTCGCCTACGCCACGACCGCCGCCGTGGCGCGCCGGATCGGCGCCGGGGACCGCCGGGCCGCCGTCCAGCAGGGCGTCGACGGCATCTGGCTCGCCCTGGGCCTGTCCGTCGCGGTGGTCGCGCTCACCCTCCTGCTGGCCCCCTGGGCCGCGGACGTCCTCGGCGCCTCCGACACGGCCGCGCCCTACGCCGTGACCTACCTGCGGATCAGCTCCCTCGGCATCCCCGCGATGCTCATGGTGATGGCCGCCACCGGCGTGCTGCGCGGCCTCCAGGACACCCGCACGCCGCTCGTGGTCGCCGTCGCGGGCTTCACCGCCAACATCGGCCTGAACGCCGGCCTGGTCTACGGAGCCGGGCTCGGCGTGGCCGGCTCGGCCTGGGGCACGGTGCTGGCGCAGACCGGGATGGCCGCCGTGTACGTGGTCGTGGTGGTCCGCGGCGCCCGCCGCGAGCGGGCCTCGCTGCGGCCGGACCTCACGGGCATCCGGGCGAGCGCCAGGGCGGGCGGTCCGCTGCTGGTGCGGACGGTGAGCCTGCGGGCCGTGCTGATGATCGCCACCGCGGTGGCCGCCCGGCTCGGCGACACCCAGGTCGCCGCGCACCAGATCGCCATGACGCTGTTCAGCTTCCTGGCCTTCGCGCTGGACGCGATCGCGATCGCCGGCCAGGCGATCATCGGCCGCTACCTGGGCGCGGCGGACGTCCCGGGGGCGAAGGCGGCCACCCGGCGGATGGTCGAGTGGGGCATCGGCTCCGGCGTCGTGCTGGGCCTGCTGGTCGTCGTGGCCCGCCCGCTGTACGTCCCGCTGTTCACACCCGATCCGGCCGTGCGGGCGCAGCTGGGCACCGCGCTGCTGCTGCTCGCGCTCACCCAGCCGCTGAGCGGCCTGGTGTTCGTGCTGGACGGGGTCCTGATGGGCGCCGGGGACGGCCCGTACCTGGCGTGGGCGATGCTCGCGACCCTGGCCGTGTTCGCGCCGGCGGCCCTCGCGGTCCCCGCGACGGGCACCGGGCTGGCCGGGCTGTGGTGGGCGATGAACCTGTTCATGCTGGTCCGCGCCGGGTTCATGGTCCGGCGCGCCCGCGGCGGCAGGTGGCTGGTCACCGGAGCGGTCCGGGGCTGAGCCCCGGCCCGGGAAAGCGCCGAGGGCCGGACTCCGCGGAGGAGTCCGGCCCTCGGGCCACTGCTATGCGGTTCAGGCAGCCACGACGGCGACGTCGAGGTTGGCCACGACGTCCGAGTGCAGCTTGACCGAGACCTTGTGGGTGCCCACGGTCTTGATCGGCGAGGCGATCGCGACGGCGCGCTTGTCCACGGCCGGGCCGCCGGCGGCCTTGATGGCCTCGACGACGTCGGACTGGGTCACCGAGCCGAACAGACGGCCGGCGTCGCCCGAGCGGACGGCCAGCTTGACCTGGACGCCCTCGAGCTTGCCCTTGACCTCGTTGGCGGCCTCGAGCGTCTGGATGGCGTGGATCTTGCGGGCGCGACGGATCGCGTCGACGTCCTTCTGGCCACCCTTGGTCCAGCGGATGGCGAAGCCGCGCGGGACCAGGAAGTTGCGGGCGTAGCCGTCCTTGACCTCGACGACCTCGCCGGCGGAGCCGAGACCCGGCACCTCGTGCGTGAGGATGATCTTCATTACTTGGTCACCCTCTCTTAGCGCGCGGTGCTGGTGTAGGGCAGCAGCGCCATCTCACGGCTGTTCTTCACGGCCGTGGCGACGTCACGCTGGTGCTGGGTGCAGTTGCCGGTGACCCGGCGGGCACGGATCTTGCCGCGGTCGGAGATGAACTTCCGCAGCAGGTTCGTGTCCTTGTAGTCAACGTAGTTGACCTTGTCCTTGCAGAAGACGCAAACCTTCTTCTTCGGCTTGCGAGCAGGCGGCTTCGCCATTGTGTGCTCCATTTGGGGTTCACGACCCGGCGGGCGTCCGGGGACGCCGGCGGCCGGGCCGCACGAAATCTGTCAGCTCTTTAGAACGGGGGCTCTTCCGAGAAGCCGCCACCGGACGGGGCACCCCAGCCGCCGCCGCCCTGCTGGCCGCCGGACGGGGCGCTGGAAGCCCACGGGTCGTCGGAGGGGCCGGACTGGCCGCCGGAGTTTCCACCCCAGCCGCCGCCCTGCTGGCCGCCACCGCCGCCCCAGTTGCCGCCGCCGCCCTGGCCGCCCTGGCCGCCCTGCTGGCCGCCGAAGCCGCCACCGGGGCCGCCGGGGCCACCGGAACGGTTGGCCCGGGTGACCTTGGCAGTCGCCGAGCGCAGGCTCGGGCCGACCTCGTCGACCTCGACCTCGAAGACCGTCCGCTTCTCGCCTTCCTTGGTCTCGTAAGACCGCTGGCGCAGTCGGCCCTGCACGATGACGCGCATGCCGCGCTGCAGCGACTCGGCCACGTTCTCCGCCGGCTGCCGCCAGACGTTGCACGTGAGGAAGAGGCTCTCGCCGTCCTTCCACTCGTTCGTCTGACGGTCGAAGGTGCGGGGGGTGGACGCGATGCGGAACTTCGCGACCGCCGCACCCGACGGGGTGAAGCGCAGCTCGGGGTCGTCGACGAGATTGCCGACGAGGGTGATGACGGTCTCGCCTGCCATGGTGGTGATGACCTCTCGGGAAGATGTCCGTTCACCGCTGTTTCACGTGAAACAGCGGTCGCGAGCTACCCGAGACCCGAAGGCCTCAGAGGTGGCTCAGTGGGTGTCCGGGCGCAGGACCTTGGTCCGCAGAACCGACTCGCTCAGGCCCATCTGGCGGTCGAGCTCCTTGACGACCTCAGGCGTGGCCTTCAGGTCGATGACCGAGTAGATGCCCTCGGACTGCTTGTTGATCTCGTAAGCCAGACGGCGACGACCCCAGGTGTCGACCTTCTCCACCTTGCCGCCGGCGTTGCGGACGACGGTGAGGAAGTTCTCGATCAGGGGGGAGACAGCGCGCTCCTCGACCGAGGGGTCGAGGATGACCATCACCTCGTAGTGACGCATGGGTAACCCACCTCCTTTGGACTCAACGGCCACGGTCTCTCCGTGGCAGGAGGGTTGTGCAGCGTCGGCACCGGAGCGTGTGACGACACCGGCCCACCGTAGCGGCCGGGTCCGACAGTCGGGCCCCGCTCACCCGATCGGGCGGCCGCCCGCAAGAGGGCGCAAGGGGGCACAACTACACCAGTGCAGACGGCACAGCCTACCCGCACCCGTACGGCCGAACAAAACGCATAGGGGTTGTGAGACCAGTCCAACCGCCGCAATCTGGACGGAACGGGATTCCTGCCCGTTCGTCTCCACGCCAGGAGGTGGGACACATGGCACAGTCCGTCCACCGCATGCCCGCCCTCACCCTCAACACCGACGGCCACCCGCACCCCCGGGAGAACGCCCTGGTGGCGCTGACCGCGCTGCTGGGCGTCGTCTCCTTCACCACGTCGTTCTTCTACAACCTGCACCTGCTGACCTCGTGGACGGGCCTGTTCGGCATCGTCGCGGGGCTCTGGGGCATGTTCGTCTCGGTCACCACCGCCGAGCGCTTCGTCCTGATGATCACGCTCGGCGCCTCCGCCGTCGGCTTCTACCTCGGCATCGCCCGGGGCGGCCTCTGGGGCTGATCCCGGGCCTCCGGGACCGCTTCCGGCCCCCTCGACAGGAACCCTCGGCGCCCCCGTCGCGTATCTGCAGGAGACAGGTACGCACGGGGGCGCCGTCACGCCCGCGCCCACGGGCGCCGGTGCCACCGGACGATAGGGTCACCCCGAGAACCCGGGGCCACCACAGCCCGACCGACGAGGAGCACCGAGCATGAGCCTGCGCCTGAGGACGATCACCCGCGAGGAGCACCTCGCCTTCATCAGGAGCCGCGCCTCGGCCAGCCACATGCAGGTCCCGTCCTGGGGCGACGTGAAGGCCGAGTGGCGCTCGGAGTCGATCGGCTGGTTCGACGAGGGCAACCAGCTCGTCGGCGCCGGCCTGGTGCTCTACCGGCAGCTGCCCAAGGTCAAGCGCTACCTGGCCTACCTGCCCGAGGGCCCGGTCATCGACTGGTTCGACCGCGACCTCGACCGCTGGCTCTCCCCGATGCTCGCCCACCTCAAGGCGCAGGGCGCGTTCTCGGTGAAGATGGGCCCGCCGATCGTCATCCGCCGCTGGAACGCCCCCACCATCAAGGAGGCCATCGCCGGCAAGCAGGCCAAGCGCCTGCGCGACGTCGAGGCCGACTGGTACGAGGCGCGCGCCTTCGAGGTGGCCGACCGGCTGCGCAAGGCCGGCTGGCTGCAGGGCGAGGACGGCGGCGCCGGCTTCGGCGACGTCCAGCCGCGCTACGTCTTCCAGGTGCCGCTGGCCAACCGCTCGCTGGACGACATCCACAAGAACTTCAACCAGCTCTGGCGCCGCAACATCAAGAAGGCCGAGAAGAGCGGCGTCGAGGTGTACCAGGGCGGCTACGACGAGCTGCCGATCTTCCACCAGCTCTACCTGGTGACGGCCGAGCGCGACAAGTTCACCCCGCGCCCGCTCTCCTACTTCCAGCGCATGTGGAAGGCCCTCACCGCCGAGGACCAGAACCGGATGCGCCTCTACATCGCCTACCACGAGGGCGAGCCGCTGGCCGCGACCACGATGCTCGTGGTCGGCGAGCACGTCTGGTACTCCTACGGCGCCTCGGCCAACCACAAGCGCGAGGTCAAGCCGTCCAACGCCATCCAGTGGCGGATGATGCGCGACTCCTACGCGCTGGGCGGCGGCGTGTACGACCTGCGCGGCATCAGCGACACCCTGGACGAGAACGACCACCTGTTCGGCCTGATCCAGTTCAAGGTCGGCACCGGCGGGCAGGCGGCCGAGTACCTCGGCGAGTGGGACTTCCCGCTCAACAAGCTGCTGCACAAGGCCCTCGACCTCTACATGTCCCGCCGCTGAGGAGGCTGACCCGATGACGCTGTCGCTCTACCTCGAAACCGAACGCTGGCGCACCCACCAGCGCTCCGTCCTCGCCGAGTTCCCCGGCCTGGTGCCGGTCGCCAAGGGGAACGGCTACGGCCTGGGCAACCACCGGCTGGCCGAGGAGGCGACGCTGCTCGGCACCGGGGTGCTGGCCGTCGGCACCGCCTACGAGGCGGCCGACGCCGCCGAGTGGTACGGCGGCGAGCTGCTGGTGCTCACCCCCTACCGGATCGGCGAGGAGGTGCTCCCGCTGCCGCACGCCCGGGTGATCCGGACGGTGGCGAGCGTGGACGCGCTGCGCGCGCTGCACGGCGCCCGGGTGGTCGTGGAGTGCATGACCACCATGCGCCGGCACGGCGTGAGCGCGGCCGACCTGCCGGCGGTGGCCGCCGAGCTGGAGGGCGTCTCCTTCGAGGGCCTCGCGCTGCACCTGCCGATGGACCGGCCGGACGGCTCCAGCCCGGTCGAGGAGGTCGCGTACTGGGTGGACACCGCCCGGGCGGCCGGGATCCCGGTGGACACCGTGTTCGTGAGCCACCTCGGCTCGGCCGGCATGGACCAGCTCGCCCAGCGCTACCCGGGCACCGTCTTCCGCGCCCGGATCGGCACCCGGCTCTGGCTGGGCGACCACGGCGCGCTGGAGGTCCGGGCGACGGTCCTGGACGTCACCCCGGTGAAGAAGGGCGACCGCTACGGCTACCGCCAGCACCCGGCGCCCTCCGACGGCCACATCGTCGTGGTCGCCGGCGGCACCGCGCACGGCATCGGCCTGGAGGCCCCCAAGTACGTGGCGAGCATGGGCGCGCGGGCCAAGGGCATCGCGCGGGCCGGCCTGGCGACCGTAAACAAGACCAAGTCGCCGTTCCACTGGGCCGGCAAGCAGCTCTGGTTCGCCGAGCCGCCGCACATGCAGGTCTCGCTGCTGTTCCTGGACGGCGAGACCAAGGCACCGGTGATCGGCGACGAGCTCGGCCTGCAGGTCCGGCACACCACTACGCACTTCGACCGCGTCGTGGACCGCTGAGGCCCTCCCGCCGGGGCCTCCCGCGGAGGCCCCTCTCCCGCTAGCCCTTCTCGGCCGGCTCCGGCAGTTCCGGCTCGTCCAGCCACTGCCCGGGGCCGGCCGGCGCGTACTCCGCGTAGCTCTCGTCCTCGCGCAGGCGGCGGGCGGCCCCGATCACGACCGCGTCGGGGGCCCGGTCGAGCACCCCGCCGGACGGGTCGTCACTGCCGTCCCAGCGCACCGGGTCGCGGTCCGGCAGCAGGACGTCGCGGACCACCAGGGCGACCAGGTAGAGCGTGCCCAGCAGGTGCAGCACGATCGCGAAGTGGTACCAGGCCTCGCCGATGCCGTGCTGCTTGGTCCCGGTGACGAAGCCCAGGTGGGACCAGATGCCCAGGGTGTACAGCACCTCGCAGGCCTGCCAGACCAGGAAGTCCCGCCAGCGCGGCCGGGCCAGCACCGCGAGCGGCAGCAGCCAGAGCGAGTACTGCGGCGAGTAGACCTTGTTGACCACGATGAACAGGGCGACGACCAGGAACGCCAGCTGCGCGAAGCGCGGACGGCGGGGCGCCGAGAGGCCCAGCCACGCTATGGCCGCGCAGCCCAGCACCATGAGCGCCGCGATGTAGGAGTTGAGGTACTCCAGCCCGGTCCCGCGGTTCTGCATGACGATCAGCCAGAACGAGCCGTAGTCCTCGGCGCGGTGGTTGCTGAAGACGTAGAAGGTCGACCAGCCCTGCCAGTTGGCGATCATGATCGGCAGGTTGACCAGCAGCCAGGCGCCGAGCGCGCCGCCCAGCGCCGCGCGGAACTCGCGCCACTTTCCGGCCCGCCAGCACAGCACCAGCAGCGGGCCGAGGAGCAGCAGCGGGTAGAGCTTGGCGGCGGTGGCGAGGCCGATGAACACGCCGGCCCACAGCGGCCGGGAGCCCGCCCACCAGGCCATCGCGACGGCGGCCAGCGCGACCGCGAGCAGGTCCCAGTTGACGGTGCCGTTGAGCAGCAGGACGGGCGCGAGCGCGAACAGCAGCGCGTCCCACGGGCGGCGCCGGTGGGTGCGCGAGAGCGCCACCGCGGCGACCACCGCGCAGGCCATCAGCAGGCCGGCGTTGATCGCCCAGAACCACTGCTCCTGGTCCTGCTGGGTGCCGCCACCCGGCGTCAGCCAGGCCGCGATCTGCATGAACAGGCCGGTCAGCACCGGGTACTCCAGGTACTGGAGGTCCCCCGAGGAGCCCGGGATGCGGTCGACGTACGGGTGCAGCCCGGCGGCGAAGCCGCGTCCGGCGAACAGGTGCGGGATGTCGCTGTAGCAGGCGTGGATGTACTGCGGCGAGCCCGCCTGGAACCACGCGTGGCTGTAGCAGGGCGCCTTCTGCACCATGCCGAGCACCGAGATGACGATGACGGCGAGCGCCAGGACGCGCACCGGGACCCACCACGAGACGCCCAGCAGCGCCCGGCGGCCGGGCGGGCCGCCGAAGAACTCGCTGCCGGCCGCGGCCACCGGGTCCTCGTCGGCCGGGACCACCACCGTGTTGGCCGGCGGCCCGGCGGCGGTGACGGGCGCCGGGGCAGGCCCGACGGCGTCGCTGGGCCCGGTCAGGCCGGCGGATTCGTCAGGTGCGCTCGACGTCATGCCGGACATCCTGCCGCACCGGCCCCGCCGGGACGAGGAGGCCCCCGCGGAGGGGCCGTCCGGGCCGTGGCGAATCATGACGAAACGGCGGTGGCGGCCCTCCGTGG
>NZ_JBHYWI010000147.1:0-11681 GCF_042751525.1 Kitasatospora sp. NPDC059408 | reverse complement strand
GGGGGGGGGCCCCCCCCCCCCCCGGGGGGGGGCCCCGCCCCCCCCCCCCCCCCCGCCACGCCGAGGCGGGAAAATCACGTCCACAGGCTGCCGCAGGAGAGCTCCGTGGAGCCACCGTGAGGCGTAGGCCCTACGCGCGAGTCGCTCCGTGCTCCAGGTAGACGGTCGCGGACTGCGTCCTGGCGACGCAGGCGGCGTGGACGCGGCGGGCGAGGCGCGGAATGAGGAGTGCGTTGAGCTGGTCGGTGGCGTGGAAGGCGTACTCGCCGATCTCGACCTGGTCGACGGTGATGTTGTCCAGCTCGTCGACGGGGAGGATGCCGCCGTCGAAGACGAAGAGGAGCTTGTCGCCCTCGGTGGAGTGGGGTGCCCAGTCGGCGACGAGCAGGCGGCCGATCGGCGGGGTGATGCCGAGCTCCTCCTTGACCTCACGGGCCGCGCCCTCGCTCGGGGTCTCGCCGGCGTGCAGGTAGCCGCCGGGGATCTCCCAGCCAGGCTTGTAGGTCGGCTTCACGAGGAGGATGCGGTCGTCCTCGTCGAAGAAGAGCACGCCGGCGGCGGTGCGGGGCTGGGCCACGACCTCGTGGGACTGGGAGTCGCTCATGGCGACGACTGTAGCCGCCCAGCCGCGTCACGCGACGATCTGGAGCCGCTGCGCGACACCTGCCAGCAAGTAGCTGGGTTTGCCGCGCTGTTGGCGGACCCAGTTGGTCACCAGGTGTCGGGGGATGAAGTGGTAGCGGACTTGCTCGGGGGCCAGCTCCTCGGCGTCCAGTACGAGGGCGAGGGCCTCGTCCATGCGGTTCTGTGCGCTGTAGGCGCGGGCGATTTCGAGTGAGTGCCGCACTCGGCGTTCGAGTGGCAGGGTCGAGGAGTCCACGCGCGGCCCTTGGTCGAGGGCGATCTGGACGTCGCCGAGCTCCATGGCGGTCGAGATGCGGTGGATGGCCACGTTGGTGGGCCCGAAGGCCGTCCACATGTGGTTGGCGTCGTGGCCGAGGCGCTGGGCGGCCCGGTCCGCCTCAGCGAGGAAGTCGCGCACCGTGCTCCGGTCCTCGATCCTTGCGGCGGCCATCGACCCGACGAGGAACAGGGTGCCGTAGATCGACAGGTAGGTCGGGGAGCCGTCCTCCAAGCCGGCCTCCAGGAACGAGGCCGAGTTCATGACCAAGTCCCTGGCGGCGGTGAGGCGGCCGTTGCTGAGCAAGCAGTGGGAGACCGAGCGGAACAGCGAGCCAGTGACGACGATGTTGCCCGACTCCTGGGCCGCTGTGAGGCCGCGGTCGGCCGACATCCAGGCGAGGTCGGCTTCGCCTATCTTCGTCAGGACCATCGCGGCGCCTTGGTAGGCCATCGCGAGCAACGCCTTGGCCTGCTGCTGTTGATCGCCCTCGTACATGCGCACCGCGCGCTGGGCCTGGGAGAGGATGTCCGGGATGAGTCTGGTCGCGCGGGAGTATCTGGCGTCCTGGTAGGCGGACCAGGCGGAGCCCACCTCGGCGCGCAGGATGTCGAGGTCGGGCGGCTGTTCGGCGTCGTCGGCCGCCAGGAACGGCGAGAGCTGCTTGTAGTCCATGAGCGCTTCGCGCAGCTTCGAGACGGCTCCGCCCTGGGCATCACCGGGCCAGTCGAGGAGTGACGGCTCCGCCAGCAGGTCGCCGAGCCGGATGTCGAGGGCATCGGCCAGCGCCCTGATGACCGACAGCCGATCGAGCTCGATGCGGCCGTTCTCGACCTTGCTCAGCCAGTCGGCTGTTCGCCCGACGAGGCCGGCCAGAACCTCCTGGGGCATGCCGCGTCGACGGCGGTACCAGGCGACGCGCTCGCCGATGCTCAGCGTCTCACTCATTCCAGGCATGCTCCCAGCCTGAGGGCGCTCCCGCTGCCTACCCCGGAAGGATTTTCCGGGTTCCCCACCATCCATCCTCCTAGCGTTCTGACTCGCCCTCAAGCAGATCTGCCTGACGGGTGATTGGGCAACGAGGAGGGTTGATCGTGGTGGCACGTCAGGACCTTCGAGCAAAGGAAGCCATCGAGGTGGCCGGCTGCCTGTCGGTGCAGATGAGCTTCCTGCGCGCTCACGCCTCCGTGCCCTTGGCCCGGGCGCTGATTAGGGGGGTCGTCGGCGCATGGAAGTTCGACAGGCCACTCGTCCAGGACATCGAGCTGGTCGCGTCCGAGCTCTGCACCAACGCCGTTCTTCACGGCGCGGCGTCGTGCCTCGGCTGCTTCGACGTCCGCCTGGCACCTCAGCCGCGCGGTCTGCGAATCGAGGTCACGGACGCGGGGCCCGGGCCCGTCGACCGGCCCGCCCCATCCGCCCTGGCCGAGAACGGCCGGGGGCTCCTCCTCGTGAGCCGGATGTGCGAGAGCTGGGGCGTTGACGCGACGAGTGACGGCACCGTGGTCTGGGCCGAGCTCAGGACCGATGCGGCATGACCAACTACCAGCCGCACGAAGACATCTACCGCGCTGCTCACCGGGATCCCGTCGAAGCCGTTCTCACCTGGCTCTGGGCGCTCGGCCACCTCATCGTCCTCGCCCTGCTCGGAGTGGCAGCCGACCACCGGCTCAGCTCCGATCACTTCGGCCCCGTCCTGGCGGCCGATCACGAGCCCGACCGCGACCTTGAGCAGCACCCCGCGGTCGAACCCGAGGCATGACAACGGAGTCACGCTTCGTCGCCACACGCACCACCGAGCGAGAAGGGAACACTGCCATGTCGTCCATCGCGCGCCTGCAGGCGCCCCAGCCTCCGCCGCCTCCGCCCCCGCCGCCGCCGGCACCGCCGACCCCGCAGCCGCCGTACCCCGGCCGCTGAGCGAAGGAACCGTGTGGGCCTGCCGGACGGACACCGGCAGGCCCACACGGGCTCATCCTCCCCGACCAGTGGAGGGGAGCGAGGCAGATCCAGCAGAGAACGACGGCCAGGGCAGCGGAGCCCGGTCGAGCCAGTGACGGAGAGTGGATCATGAAAGCAGCGATCAGCAGCAAACCGGCAGCGGTCCTCACGCTTCCGGCGGTCAGGGGCATGGCGGAGCGCTACGGCGTGCCGGTGGAGGACGCCCTGCTCATCGCGATCAACCTGTTCGGGATCTCCTCCGCCCACGGCCGTCACCGCGCCCGGATCTCGGTTCGTCTCACGACCCGGCCGGACGTCGCCTGGATGGTGATCGTCCCGCTCAACGCAAAGGCTTCGCCGTTCCACCTGGTCGGCGACGAGTTGTCGCTGGGCGGCGTCGTCGTCGGCTCCGTCGACCGCGTCGCCGCCGACGAGGCGGTCGGCGGGTACTTCCGGGACGACGGGCGGGCCGCGACGCTCAACCCCAACGCCCGGAGCCGCTGCGTTGGGTGCTCGTTCTGCCCGAACACCCTGGAGGCCGCCGCCGATCCCCGTCTCTCGGAGGAGCGGGAGCTGGCCGAACTGCTGGCCGCGATGGTCGAGCAGCACCCCCGCCACAACCTGGCCGAACTTCGTGAGGTCACCGTGTCGACCGGCTGTTTCGAGCGGGAGCGGGCGGCCGTCGACCATCTAATAGGACTTCGTGACGTGCTCGCCGCCCACGGGATCGGCGCTCGGATCGGGTTCCTCACCTCGGTCATCCGCACGAGCGAGGCGTTCGCGGAACTGGCGGAGCGCGTCGCCCCGTTCGTGCTGCGGCTCACCGCGGAATGCTTCAGCCGGAGGGACCTGCTTCTGAAGGCAAGCAAGGCGACGCTCACCGCCGAGGAGATGCCCAGGGTCCTGCGGCGGGCGATGGGCGCCGGCCACGCGACCTCGTTCACCTACATCGTCGGCCTGGACCGGCTCGCCGACCTTCGAAGTGGTGTGGCCGAGCTGATGCCGTTCGTCACCGAGTTCCCCAACTTCCAGGTGTACCAGGCGCACAACGCCATCATGGCAGGCCTCCGGGCAGAAGGCTCCGACTCTCTGGAGTACTACCTCCAGGCCCGCCGGGCCATCGAGGACATCGTCGGACCGACCGGCCTCCGCCCGGCGGCATGGGAGTGCTACCGGCCGTTGTGGTACTTCACGTTCGGCGATGAGCAGTTGGTGCCGCCATGCTGAACCGGGCCGACGCGCTGTGGAGGGCAGCCACGTATGCGGCGGTGGTACTTCTGCACCTCGATGACAACCAGTTGCTGACCGAGCCGCTCCAGGCCGACCACGTCAAGCCTCGCCCCGCCGGTCACTGGGGCACCGTCCCTGGAACGGTGTGGGCCCTCGCCCACACCGTTCTCGCTGCTGGCGAGCTGGGGCCCGGCCGTGAACTGGTTCCGGTGATCGGCGCCGGCCACGCAGGGGTGGTCCAGCTCGCCTACGCCTGGCTTACCGGCGAGCTGGCAGCCGTACGCCCGCAGTACTCCCGCGATGTAGCCGGGCTCAGGCGGTTGGCCCGGAACTTCCCTGACGTCGACGGCCTCGGTGCGGAAACCCATCCGCTGCTGCCGGCGGGAGCGGCACCCGGCGGATGCCTTGGTGGCGCGCTCGCGTTCAGCCACGGCATGGCGCTCGACGTGCCCGGACGGGTCATGGTGCCCATCGTCGGCGACGGAGAATGCGAGACCCCCACAACGGCGGCGTCGTGGCTTGCAGCTCGGGCTCTGCAGGGGAGCGCGGTCCTGCCAATCGTCCACGTCAACGGCTTCCGCATGGGTGACCGATCGCTGCTGGGAGCGATGAGCGACGCCGAGCTCGTTGCGTACGCGGCCGGCCTCGGGTGGCGAGGCCGGGTGGTGCACGTGGCGGCGGCCAGCGCCGATGAGCACCAGGCGTTCCGGGACGCCTTGGTTGTATCCGCTCATGAGGTCGCTGACGGCTCACGGACGGCTGTGTTTCTCCGCTGCGTGAAGGGCTGGAGCGGACCGGAGGCGGTCGATGGGCGGCAGGTGCTCGGGACAGCTGCGGCCCACAAGACTCCACTTGAAGGGGCCCGCCGGAACGAAGCCCAGCGCAGCCAGATGGAAAGGTGGCTGGCGTCGTACCAGCCCGCGGAGCTCTTCGACCACGACGGCCAGCCGATCGGCGCACTGGCCGAGGCTCTGGAGTCTGCCGCGCGATGCTCTGTGGTCGGCCCTGGACGCCCAGCCCGAGAGGGGCCGAAGCCGGTCGTTCTCGGCGGTGCCGCCCACTTCGGGGAGGCGGTAGGCGGTGTTCTCCGCAGGCATGCCAGGGCCGGTGATTTCCGGGTCTTCAGCCCGGACGAGCTGTCCTCGAACCGCCTCGGCGCACTGCGGGACGAGTCCTGGGTGTCCGAGGTGTTGGCCGAGGAGGTGCTCCTCGGCTGGCTGTCCGGCTGGATCAGCAGTGGTCGGCGCGGGGTCCTGGTGTCCTACGAGGCGTTCGCCCCGCTTCTGACCGCCGGGATCGTCGGCCACCTCAAGCACCGTCGCCTCGCCGAGGAGAAGGCGTTCCCGAGCCTCAATCTGCTGCTGACCTCGTACGGGTGGCACAACGTCTTCACCCACGGCGATCCGTCGCTCGCCACGGCCTTGCTCGCGACGGAGGACCCTGCGGTGACCGTGCTGGTTCCGGCCGACACGCAGCGGACGGCCGCCGCGCTCGACGCGGCGCTGAACTCGACGGGCCGCGTCAACGTCCTGGTCGCGGGCAAGCACACCGAACTGCGGCTCCCGCTTGAGACCGCCGAGGAGGAACTGGCACGCGGGCTCGCGATCTGGCCTCACCTGAGCGACGAGGAGGATCCTGACCTCACCATTGTCGTGGCGGGAGACCTGCCGGCCGAAGCCGTCACGGCGGCGGTGCCGGTACTCAGCGACCGGCTGAGCTGCCGAATCCGCGTCGTGGGCGTTCTCGACCTCACCGTTCTCGGCGATCCTGGGCGTTGGCCCAAGGGCCTGACTGACGCCGAGGTCGATCACTACTTGGGCGAGCGCTCCGCGGTCCTGGTCGTCACGCTCGGGCATCCGGCAGCTGTGTGGGGATTGCTGGCGGGGCGCCTGCGGCGGCCGGTTGACGTGATCGGCTGGCGCGAGCCGCCGGGACCGATGTCGCAGGACGCCCTCGCGCGCGAGCTCGGCCTGGACACCGCCGGATTGCTCCGGGCTGCTGGTCGGCTGGTCACCAGGCTGGAGGCCGCCCGATGACGGAGCCGCTCATCGACAAGGTGGAGACCGTGCCGGTAGGCGTGGCGGAGTCCGGGGACGACAGTGTCTTCGTCGCGGTCCACGGTGCCGGGAAGACCGGCTGGTACGGGCCCGTGAGCACGGCGGTCGGCAGAGCAGTGGAGGCGATCGTCCCCGCAGTCGTCGGTGCCTCGCTGCTTGATCACGACGGCCTCCGACCGCGCATACGGGCAGCCGTACCGGAGGTCTCGGACTGGGCAGTCGGAGCGATCGACTGCGCGGTGTGGGACCTCCACGGCCGCCTGGTCGGCAAACCGGTGGCCGACCTCCTGGCATCAGGACGGAGGACGCAGGCCGTACCGGCGTACGCCTCCTGGCTCCGCCTGGATCTCAGCGGCCCCGCTAGCCACGGTGCGCTGGCCCAGGTTCTCGAAGAGGGCTGGGCCTTCACCAAGTGGGGACTGCGTCGGCGCAAGGGGACGAACGTCGCCGCCGAGGCCAGGAATCTGGTCGCGGCACTGGCCGATGCTGCGGCGGTCATCAGCGAGCCCTTCGCCGTCGACGCGGTGGGCACCTGGAGTCCGCAGCTCGCTGCTGCTGTCGCCGGCCGCCTTGATCAGCCGATGCTGGCCTGGCTGGAGGACCCGCTACCGGAGCACTACCTGCGCGTCTACAGCCAGCTGGCCGATGCTGGCGTACCGGTCGCGGTGGGCGAGCGCCTGCGACCCGACGAGGACCTGGACACCCTCCTGGACTTCGCTCGGCCCACGGCGCTCACCATCGACGTCGTCGGCTGCGGCGGCCTCACTCGTGCGGTCGAGATCATCACGAGCGTTCGCGAGGCCGGTGTCCCTGTCTACCCCCACGGCCGCTCGATGGTGCCCGGCATCCACCTCGCCGCCGCCTTCCCCGACGACGTCCCGGCCGTCGAGTACCGCCGCCAGTGGGAACCGCGCCGCCAACTCCTCTACGCCGAGCCCTGGATACCCAAAAGCGGGCTGCTTCCCGCCCCTGACGCCCCCGGACTCGGAACCCAACCCCGGAGACTGCGATGACCCGAACCATCGGCACCTTCCCTGTCCAAGGAACAACCCGTCACGACGAACACGGCCTGCTCCTCGTCCTGGACCGACGACTCGACGGACACGACACCTTCCTCTCCGGCATCCTTGACCTCGGCCAAGGGGCCGCAGCCGTACGGATCTTCACACTCGACGACGTCACCGTGCTCCGGCCGCTGGAAACGATCGAGGCGCCCAGCCCGTTCTGGGCCGGAACCCTCCACCTCCCGCACGGACTTCGCCCGCGCGTGGTCCCCGCTGACCTGGCGGGCGCCGCCCAGGCCGGCAGCCGCGACCTGGACGCGCTCGATGCGGCCGAGCTGCGGTACGCGCTGACCTTCCTCGGTGAGGCCACCACCACCCAGATCCGTACGGCGCGGATCGCCGCCATCGTCTCTGCCCTGCCCCCGGCCGGGGGTGACGCTGCATGAGTGGGTCAGTCAGTCGACTGGTCAGCCTGGACATCGGGGGAACCCTCGGAAACCCGCAGGGCCCTGGCCTGGCGGCCCGGCTCGCCGTCGTCTCACCGCTCGGCCCGAAGCAGGCCCGGCGCGTGATGCGGGACGTCCTGCACACTGCCCCGGAGATCACCGACGCCGTGATCAAGCAGGTCTGCGCGGAACTGGAGATCAAGCAGTCGGACTTCCCAACGGATCTGCCCGTCTCCCCCCTCGTCCTCCTCCCCGGAGTCATCGAGGCTCTTCAGCAACTCAGCAGCAGCGCCACCGTGGTCACGCTCTCGAACGTGACCTGCACCGAGGCCGACCCCGACCGGCTCCTCGCGCTCCTCTCTCCGTGGGTCAGCGCCCACTTCCCGTCCTGCCGCATCGGGTTCGCCAAGCCCGACTGCCGCGCATTTTGGACCGTCGCCGACGCCCACCAGGTATCGGCCATGGTCCATGTCGGCGACGACTGGGAATGCGACATCAGCGGCGCCACAAACGCCGGATTCGCCGCCGTCTGGCTCTCCCACGGCCGTACGGTCCCCGACGAGCACGTCCTCGTTGAACACGACGTGCTCGTCGCCCACGATCTCGCCGACGCAGTCCAACACGTCCTCCACCTAATCGATCTGAGGAACCCATGAGCCTGTTCACCGGCACCGCCGGCTACTACCGCCAGTACCGCCCGGGCATCCCCGAGGAGGTCGCGACCGTCCTCGACCAGGCCGTCGCCCCCGGCAAGCCCCGCCGGCTCCTGGACATCGGCACCGGCACCGGGCTGGTCGCCGAGTCCCTCCTCGGCCGGTTCGACGACATCATCGCCATCGACAATGACGCCGACATGCTCAAGGCCGCTGAGGAGGCCCTCCGACCCCAACTCCCTGACGGGGCCAGCCTGTCGCTCATCGAGTCGACGGCCGAGGACTTCAAGCCTCCGAGCGGCTGGCAGGCCGACCTCGTGACGATCTGCCGGGCCTTCCACTGGCTCGACCAGGCCACCGTGCTCGCCCTCCTCGACGACCAGGTGGCCCCCAGCGGCGCCGTCGCCATCTTCGGCGACAACAGCTTCTGGACCGCCGACAGCCCCTGGAAGCAGTCCGTGCGCGCGGTCGTCCAGAGCTTCCTCGGCGAGGAACGGCGCGCCGGCAACAGCACCTTCAAGCACCACAACCGGCCCTACAGCGAGATCATGGAGGAGTCGCCGTTCAACCGGGTCGAGGAGATCCGGGTGCCCGTCCACCGGACGTGGAGCACCAACAGCATCCTCGGCTACCTCTACTCCACGAGCTTCGCCGCACCGCACCTCTTCGGAGGCCGCCTTGACGAGTTCGAGGCGGCTGTGGAGACCGCCCTCGCTGAGCACAGCACCGAGGACGTCTTCCCGGAGGACAACGAGTTCCTCATCCGCATCGGCCGGCGGGGCACCGAGTGATACGAGCAGACGGCCCGGCCGCCCGCCAGTACGGGCGGCTGGCCGCACCCAGGGTCCTGACCGAGCTCACCACCGAATCCGTGCTCTGCCTCCCCATCGGCTCCCACGAGCAGCACGGTCCCCACCTACCGCTCAACACGGACACCGTGATCGCGGAGCGGTTCACCGGCCTGCTGGTCCAGCGGTACGGCGAACAGCACGACCTGTGGGCGCTGCCGGCCATCCCGTACGGGCTCTCGCTCGAACACGCCTGGTCGCCGGGAACCGTGTCGCTACGGATAGCGAGCTTCATGTCCCTGCTCGACGCCGTGGTCACGGAGCACCTGCGGGCGACCCCTGCGCGAACGCTCCTGATCATCAACGGCCACGGCGGCAACCGGGGAATCCTGGAGCCTGCCCTCCACGAGCTGAGGCGCGCGCCCGCCTTCTCCGTCTGCGTCATCCACCCGGCCTCGCTGTCCACTGTCCAGGTCGGCGGCGAGACCGTCCCGGAGATCCACGCGGGCATCCGCGAGACGGCCATGATGCTCGTACTCGCGCCCGAGGACGTCCATCTCGACAGCCTCCCAACGGACTTCACCGCCAACGGTGCCGAGGCGAAGCGGCTCGTCCTGGACCGCGGCACGACCTGGCCGTGGACCTCCGGCGACACCACCATCGCCACCTGCGGCGTCATCGGAGGCGACCCGCGCCGGGCAACCGCCGACGCCGGCCGAGCCATTCTCGACAGCGCCCTTGATGCGGCCGGCCACGTGCTCACCCACCTCACCAACCACAGCCCGTAACTGCCCCCGGCCTACCAGGAGATCCCGTGGCCCTCACCGCTGCAGAGAAGCACGCCTTCATGCGCGACGGCCTGCTCGTCAGGCGCGGCGCCGTCCCCGACGACCAGATCGTCCGAGCCAGTGAACTGGTCACCGACTGGTACCGCGACTCGATGAATCCCGAGCTCATCAACGCGTACACACGGCGGACCTTCGCGCCAGAGCTCGGAAGCCACCCCGACCTGCTCGCGCTCTTCTCCGCGTCCCCGGCCGCCGAGCTCGCCCAAGACCTGCTCGGCGCCGTTCGCCCCGTCTCCACCGTGCAGCTCCAGATCCGCATCCCCGAGGGCCAACTCGAACAAGCCCAGCCGGAGAAGGCAATGCACGTGGACGGCGTCGCCTGCCCACACCTCGACCCTGACGAGCTTCGGACCTTCTCGCTGCTCGTCGGCGTAGTGCTGTCCGACATCACCGACCCGCACGGCGGAGCCCTGCGCTACCAACCAGGCGGGCACCTGGCCATGGCCGAGTGGTTCCGCACCCAGTGGTCGCTCGGCATCACCGAGCAGGTCCCTCCCGACATCGACGCCCACGCCGGCATCCCGTTCCTCGGCCAGCCCGGCGACCTGCTGCTGATGCACCACCTCGTCCCCCACGCCGTTGGCCGCAACCTCAGCCCGGGGCCACGAATTATGGCGTACTTCCGCGTAGAGCACCCCGACCACGCGCGGCGGCGGCTGCTGGCGCTGCAAGACCCGTGGCTCGACTACCCGGGGCTGCCGCAGCCCGCGTGAACTCCCAGCAGGGCCGGGATCACGCCCGGCCCGTCCACTGACTCCCAAGACGGACGGACACCAATGCGACCGATCCCGCCAGAACAGCTCAACGCCGCCGCCCGTGCCCTGGAAGCTGGCGAACTCGTCATCGTGCCCACCGAGCGCTGGTACATGATCTGCGCCGACGCCACGAATCTGGCCGCCTGCAACAGCATCTTCGACGGCAAGCAGCGGCCACGCGCCAAGTCCCTCGTACTCGTCACCCCCTCCCTGGAGGCGTGCGAGAAGCAGTTCGTCATCCATCCCGAGGCCAGGCAACTGGCCGACGCCTTCTGGCCCGGCAACCTCGCCATGCTCCTGCCCTGGCAGAGCGTCGACGTCGGGGTACAGAACCCTGCAGTCGGGTCGCCGGCCCTCACCACCAATTCGTCGGGCCCACTCGGCGCCCTCGCGACGGCGGCCCGAACGCCGGTGGCCGCGACGACCGTCAACATCTCAGGCGATGCGGGAGTCGACGCGCCCGGCCCTGCGATCACGATCGGGGAGGTCCAGCGCTTCCTGGACTCCACCGGCGTCAAGGCGACCGTCATCCTCGACGGAGGAGTCGCGCCGGCCGCCAACCACCTCACCATCGTCGACTGCTCGACACCGGCAGCCCGTCTCGTCCGCACTGGTCTTGTCCACCAGCGCGCGATCTCCGCTGTGCTCGGCCGCCAGGTGTCATGACCGAGAGCGCGAGGACAGCTCCGAATCGTCCTCGTAGGTCGCGATCCGCTGGCTGATGCTGATCCGCCCGCTGGTGCCATGCCGAGCCCCATCCGCACAGGCCCTGAACCGTGTGTTCGGGACCGTACCGCGACCGGGCGTCTGCCGCCCGTGCGCCGGCCTGACCTCCCGAACTCCCCCGGCCCGCGATGGCGCGGACGTGGCCACCGCAGGTGCCTCCCGAGCCCGAACTGCCCTGCACTCCGCCCTAACCGGCCGTCGGCCTGCACACATCGCTGCCTGAGACATGCTCTCCCACCAGCCCGAAAGAGCTCCAGCGGGATACTTCCGGCAGGTGTCTCGCCCCACTCCACCAGCGCCGCGCGCCGCCCGGCCCGGCGGCGCGCGGGCCG
>NZ_JBHYWI010000146.1:0-11943 GCF_042751525.1 Kitasatospora sp. NPDC059408 | reverse complement strand
TCTGATGATCAGAGCGGCATGAGCCGTGTAACGGGAGACTGTTACGCACGGTTCTGTGAGGGCCGAGGGGTGAAATTCCCCTCGGCTACTCGGCAGGTCGGCCCTCAAGCGCCGTACACTGACGAGCCGTTGGAGCTCCCGGAGCCGCTCCCCGCCGGCTCCACCCGCCGGGCCCCGCTCGGCCTGGTGGCCGGAGCCCGCAGCGGTGACAAGGGCGGCGACGCCAACCTCGGCGTCTGGGCCCGCGACGACGAGGGCTGGCGCTGGCTCGCGCACATCCTCACGGTCGACCGGCTGCGCGAACTCCTCCCCGAGGCCCAGGACTTGCCCGTCACCCGGCACGTGCTGCCCAACCTCCGCGCGCTCAACTTCGTCATCACCGGCCTGCTCGGCGAGGGCGTCGCCGCCCAGCACCGCTTCGACCCGCAGGCCAAGGCGCTGGGGGAGTGGCTGCGTGCCCGGTATGTCGATGTCCCCGAAACGCTCCTCGACCGCACGGAGGCGTCGTGACCGTCCTGCCCACCCGCGTCGACCCGGCCGCGCCCGACCACGCCGAGCACCGCGCCGCGATGCTCGACAAGCTCGCCGCCCTCGACGCCGAGCACGCCAAGGCGCTGGCCGGCGGCGGCCCCAAGTACGTCGAACGCCACCGCGCCCGCGGCAAGTTGCTGCCGCGCGAGCGGATCGAGCTGCTGATCGACGAGGACTCGCCGTTCCTGGAGCTCTCCCCGCTGGCGGCCTGGGGCAGCGACTACCCGGTGGGCGCCGCGCTGGTCACCGGCATCGGCGTCGTCGAGGGCGTCGAGTGCGTGATCACCGCCAACGACCCGACGGTCCGCGGCGGCGCCAGCAACCCGTGGACGCTGCGCAAGGCCCTGCGCGCCAACGAGATCGCGCTCGACAACCGCCTCCCGCTGGTCAACCTGGTCGAGTCCGGCGGCGCCGACCTGCCCAGCCAGAAGGAGATCTTCATCCCCGGCGGCGCCCTCTTCCGCGACCTCACCCGGCTGTCCGCCGCCGGGATCCCCACCGTGGCCGTGGTGTTCGGCAACTCGACGGCCGGCGGCGCCTACGTGCCGGGCATGTCCGACCACACCGTGCTGGTCAAGGAGCGCGCCAAGGTGTTCCTCGGCGGCCCGCCGCTCGTGAAGATGGCCACCGGGGAGGAGGCCGACGACGAGTCGCTCGGCGGCGCCGAGATGCACGCCCGGACCTCCGGCCTGGCCGACCACTTCGCCGTCGACGAGGCGGACGCGCTGCGCCTCGCCCGCCGGATCGTCGCGCGGCTGGACCACCGCAAGCCGGGCCCGGGGCCGGACGCGTCCGCCGAGCCGCCGAAGTACGCCGAGGAGGAACTGCTCGGCATCGTCCCGGGCGACCTCAAGGTGCCGTTCGACCCGCGCGAGGTGATCGCCCGGATCGTCGACGGCTCCGACTTCGACGAGTTCAAGCCGATGTACGGCCCGAGCCTGGCCACCGGCTGGGCCCGCCTGCACGGCTACCCGGTCGGGATCCTCGCGAACGCGCAGGGCGTGCTGTTCAGCGCGGAGTCCCAGAAGGCCGCCCAGTTCATCCAGTTGGCGAACCAGCGGAACACCCCGCTGCTGTTCCTGCACAACACCACCGGCTACATGGTGGGCAAGGACTACGAGCAGGGCGGGATCATCAAGCACGGCTCGATGATGATCAACGCCGTCTCGAATTCCACGGTGCCGCACCTCTCGGTGCTGATGGGCGCCTCCTACGGTGCCGGCCACTACGGCATGTGCGGGCGGGCGTACGAGCCGCGGTTCCTGTTCGCCTGGCCGAGCGCCAAGTCCGCGGTGATGGGCCCGCAGCAGCTGGCCGGGGTGCTGTCGATCGTCGCCCGCCAGTCGGCCGCCGCGAAGGGGCAGCCGTACGACGACGACGCGGACGCCGCGATCCGCGCGATGGTCGAGCAGCAGATCGAGGCGGAGTCGCTCCCGGCGTTCCTGTCCGGCCGGCTCTACGACGACGGCGTGATCGACCCGCGCGACACCCGGACGGTGCTCGGCCTCTGCCTGTCCGCGATCCACAACGCGCCCGTCGAGGGCGCGCGCGGCTACGGCGTCTTCCGGATGTAGAAGCCGGATGGAGAAGGTAGAAGGGGACCTGGAATGATCACCAACCTGCTGGTCGCCAACCGCGGCGAGATCGCCCGCCGGGTGTTCCGCACCTGCCGCGCCCTCGGCATCGCGACCACCGCCGTGCACTCCGACCCGGACGCCGGCGCCCCGCACGTCCGCGAGGCCGACGCCGCCGTCCGGCTGCCCGGCGCCGCACCCGCCGACACCTACCTGCGCGGCGACCTGATCGTCCGGGCGGCTCTGGACGCGGGCGCCGATGCCGTCCACCCGGGGTACGGATTCCTGTCCGAGGACGCCGGGTTCGCGCAGGCGGTGCTCGACGCGGGCCTCACCTGGGTCGGCCCGCCGCCGGCCGCGATCGCCGCGATGGGCTCCAAGACGGCCGCCAAGCGGCTGATGGCGCAGGCGGGCGTGCCCGTCCTCGACGCCCTCGCCGAACCCGCCGAGGCGGACCTGCCGCTCCTGGTCAAGGCGGCCGCGGGCGGCGGCGGCCGGGGCATGCGCGTCGTCCGCTCGCTGGCGGAGCTGCCGGGCGAGATCGAGGCGGCGAAGGCCGAGGCCGCCAAGGCCTTCGGCTCCGACGAGGTGTTCTGCGAGCGCTACCTGCCCACCGGCCGGCACGTCGAGGTCCAGCTGATGGCCGACGCCCACGGCACGGTCTGGGCGGTCGGCGACCGCGACTGCTCGCTGCAGCGCCGCCACCAGAAGGTGATCGAGGAGGCCCCGGCACCCGGGATCCCCGACGCCGTGCGCACCGCGCTGCACGCGGCCGCCGTCTCCGCCGCCCGCGCGATCGGTTACGTCGGAGCGGGCACGGCCGAGTTCCTCCTCGCGGAGGACGGCCGCTTCCACTTCCTGGAGATGAACACCCGCCTCCAGGTCGAGCACCCGGTCACCGAGGCCGTCACCGGACTCGACCTGGTCGCGCTCCAACTCGCCGTCGCCGAGGGGGAGAAGCTCCCCGCCGCACCCCCGCCCACGAATGGCTGCGCGATCGAGGCCCGCCTCTACGCCGAGGACCCGGCGCACGACCACCGGCCCGCCACCGGCACCCTGCACCACTTCGAACTCACCGTCCCGCACGAGGAGTTCGGCGGCACGCTCCGCCTCGACTCCGGCGTCGAGAACGGCAGCACCATCACGCCGCACTACGACGCGATGCTCGCCAAGGTGATCGCCTGGGCCCCGACCCGCGCGGCCGCCGCCCGCCGCCTCGCCGACGCCGTCGCCCGCGCCCGGCTCCACGGACCCACCACCAACCGGGAGTTGCTCGCCCGAGCACTGCGCCACCCGGCCTTCCTGGAGGGCCGCCTGCACACCGGCTTCCTCGCCGAGCACGCGGCCGACCTCACCGCCCCGGACGACAAGGGCGCCGCGCGGGCGGCCCTGGCCGCCGCCCTCGCCGACGCGGCGGAGCGCCGCACGCCGCTGCCGTCCGGCTGGCGCAACCTCCCGTCCCAGTCGCAGGTCAAGCGCTACCGGGCCCCCGACGGTGGCGAGTTGGAGGTGCGCTACCGCCTCACCCGGGACGGCCTGCGGGCCGACGACCACCCGGACACCGAGCTCGTCGAGCACGAGCAAGAGCACACGCCGGAGAGCGTCACCCTCCGCCACGGCACGATCCGCCGCACCTACCGCGTCGTCCGCTACGGCCCGGACGTCTTCGTCGAGACCCCGGACGGCACGACCGCCCTCACCGTCGTCCCCCGCTTCCCCGACCCCGCCGCCCAGACCGAACCGGGGGCCCTGCTCGCCCCGATGCCCGGCACCGTCATCCGGGTCGCCGCCGCCGTCGGCGACACCGTCACCGCCGGGCAGCCCCTGCTGTTCCTGGAGGCGATGAAGATGGAGCACCGCGTCGTCGCCCCCGCCGACGGCACCCTCGTGGAACTCCGCGCCACCCCGGGCCGGCAGGTCGAACTCGGCACCCTGCTCGCCGTCGTCAAGCCCTTCATCGTCAAGCCCTTCGTCGTCAAACCCTCCGTCGTCAAACCCACCGTTGTCGCCCAAGAGGCCTGAGGAAGGACCCCGCATGTCCGCCATCGGCAGTCAGCTCCTCGAAACGCCCGAACGTCAGGCCCTGCGTCGCGCCGTCGGCGACCTCGGCCGCCGCTACGGCTCCGCGTACTACCTGGCCAAGGCCCGGGCCGGCGAACCCGCCGACGAACTGTGGGCCGACGCCGGCAAGGCCGGCTACCTCGGCGTCAACCTGCCCGCCGAGTACGGCGGCGGGGGCGGCGGCATCACCGACCTCGCCATCGTCCTGGAGGAACTGGGCACCGCCGGCTGCCCGTTGCTCCTGCTGATCGTCTCCCCGGCGATCTGCGGCACGGTCATAGCCCGGTACGGCACGGACGAGCAGAAGCGCCGCTGGCTGCCGGGACTGGCCGACGGCACCCGCCGGATGGCCTTCGGCATCACCGAGCCGGACGCCGGCTCCAACTCGCACCGGATCTCCACCGTGGCCCGCCGCGACGGCGAGGACTGGCTGCTCACCGGCCGCAAGGTGTTCGTCTCGGGCATCGACCACTCGGACGACGTGCTGTTCGTCGCCCGCACCGAGACTGCCGACACCGGAGGGGGCCGCACCGGCAAGCTCAAGCCCTGCCTGTTCGTCGTCCCGCGCGAGACGCCGGGCTTCGAGTTCCGGGCGATCCCGATGGAGCTCGTCGCCCCCGAGAAGCAGTTCCAGGTGTTCCTGGACGACGTCCGGCTGCCCGCCGACGCGCTCGTCGGCGACGAGAACGCGGGCCTGCTCCAGCTCTTCGCGGGCCTCAACCCCGAGCGCATCCTGACCGCCGCGTTCTCGCTCGGCCTCGCCCGCCAGGCCCTCGGCAAGGCCGTCGAGTACGCGAAGACGCGGACGGTCTGGTCGACCCCGATCGGCGCCCACCAGGGCCTCGCCCACCCGCTGGCGCAGTGCGCGGTGGAGATCGAGCTGGCCCGGCTGATGACGCAGAAGGCCGGGCTGCTCTACGACGCGGGCGAGGACCTCGCGGCCGGCGAGGCGGCCAACATGGCCAAGTACGCGGCCGGCGAGGCCGCCGCCCGCACGGTCGACCAGGCGGTGCAGACGCTCGGCGGCAACGGCCTCACCCAGGAGTACGGGCTGGGCGCGCTGCTGGCCGCCACCCGGGTCGGCCGGGTGGCCCCGGTCAGCCGCGAGATGGTGCTCAACTACGTCGCCCAGCACACCCTCGGGCTGCCGAAGTCGTACTGACGGCGGATCACTTGACTCCGGTCAGGTGGGCGAACACGACGGTGTTGGACTCGTAGCCGGTCTTCCGGTCGAACTTGCCGCCGCAGGTGATCACCCGCAGCTCGGCCCGCTCGGTGGCGCCGTAGACGAGGGCGTCCGGGAAGTCCTTCTTCGGGAACACCCGGACGGAGTCGATCGTGAACACCGCCGTGCGCCGGTCCTTGCGGGCCACCTCGACGGTGTCGCCGGGGCGCAGCAGCCCGAGCCGGTAGAAGACGGCCGGCCCGGTGCGGTTGTCGGCGTGCCCGATGGTGATGGCGTTGCCGGCCGCTCCCGGCGCGGCGCCGTCGCGGTACCAGCCGGCCAGGTTGCGCTGGTCCATCGGAGGGGGGTTCAGCTGCCGGGAGGCGCTGAGCCCGAGGCCGATGACCGGGGCGTCGACCTTGATCGCGGGGATCCGGATCCTGGTCGGCGGCGAGGCGGGCAGCGGCGGGTGGGCGGGCGGTGCGGCCACCGGCGAGCGGCCGGGGCTGGGCGCCGGGATGCCCGCGGCGGTCGCGGAGGGCGCCGGCAGCGGCGGCCCGTCCCGGCCGTCGGTGCCGACGTGGACGAGCCAGATGCCGCCCGCCGCGAGAGCCAGCGCGACGACCCCGGCCGTGACCGGGCCGGGGCCGCCGCGCGGTACGCGGAAGGGGAGGTCAGGAGTCGGCATTGGTCCCGGGACGGCGGCGCATCGCGCGGATGGTGAGGCCGCCGGCGCCGACGAGCAGTGCGACCCCGCCGATCACCTCGGCGGCGTTGGCCCCGGAGGTGCCGCCGCCACCGGTGGGCACCCCGCCGTGGGGCCCGCCGCCGGGGGAGGCGCTGGGTGAGTGCGAGTGGCTGGGCGAGGCGCTGGGGGACGCGCTCGGCGACGGCGACGGTGACGGCGAGGAGGAGGGCGACGACGACGGTGAGTGCGACGGCGACGGCGACGAGGACGGCGACGACGAGGGCGACGACGACGGCGACGAGGAGGCGCACGAGACGTCGAAGACCTTCTGCTTGGCGTTCCCGTTCTCGCCCACGAACGTCCATTCGAGCTTGTAGTGCCCGTCCGGGAGGGTGAAGTTCTGGGTCGCGCCGGTGCCGTTGGTGAGCACGATCGACCCGGCGAGCACCTGTGCGGTGCCGGTCGGCGGCTGCTGCGAGATCGTCCAGCTGACCAGTTGGATCGTGTCGAAGTTGAAGGCGTCGAGGTAGAACTTGCAGACCTTGGGCTCGTCACGGGTGTCGTCCACCGGCGTGGTGTCGCTGTGGATCTTGACGTCGCCGTTGTCGCCCGGTGCGGCGAACGCGAGCGGTGCGCCGCCGAGGGCGAGGACGACGGCCGTGGTGGCGGCGGCGAGCAGGCGGCGGCCGCGCGGCAGGGTAGGGGAGGTGGCTCTCACGGTTGGGGTGCTCCAGGTTCCGGGGCCGCTCCCGGGGGCGGGCGGCCGTGGTGCACACCGTCCGACCGGGCGCCCCCCGGCGGCAACTGTGCCACGCGCGCTCCGGCCGTCGTTCCCCACAATGGCCCAGCGTCCCTCCGCTGTCCGTATGCTCCTGAACGCGCCCCCGGCCGACCCGCCCCCGAGACCCGTCGCCGGTCCAGAATCCACCTCAACTTCCTTAGTGGAGGCTTACCTTGGTGTTCCTCAGCGACTTCCCCGACGTACCGACGATCGACCTGCCGATCCACGACGCGGTGCTCGGCGACGCCGAGCGGTACGGCGACCGGCCGGCCCTGATCGACGGCCTCACCGGACGGACCGTCAGCCACGCCGAGCTCGCCGGGTCCGTGCGCAGGGTCGCCGCCGGCCTGGCCGACGCGGGCGTGCGCAAGGGCGACGTGCTGGCGCTCTTCAGCCCCAACACGATCGCGTACCCGATGGCGTTCTACGGCGCCACCCGGGCCGGCGCCACCGTCACCACCGTCTCCTCCCTCGCCACCCCGGGCGAGCTCGCCGGCCAGCTGCGCGACAGCGGCGCCCGCTGGCTGGTCACCGTCTCCCACTTCCTGCCCACCGCCGCGAAGGCCGCCGAGCTGCTCGCCGCCGAGGGCCGCCCGCTGCGCGAGATCGTCGTGCTGGACGGCGCCGACGGCCACCGCTCGCTCGCCGACCTGCTCGCCAGCGCCGCCCCGGTGCCCGAGGTCCCGATCGATCCCGGCGAGGACGTCGCCGTGCTGCCGTACTCCAGCGGCACCACCGGCCTGCCCAAGGGCGTCATGCTCACCCACCGCTCGATCGCCACCAACCTCGGCCAGGTGGACGCCCTGTACCGCCCCGAGCCGGGCGAACGGGTGCTCGCCGTCCTGCCGTTCTTCCACATCTACGGCCTCGCCGCGCTGCTCAACCAGCCGCTGCGCTGCGGCGCCGCGGTGGTCGTGCTGCCGCGCTTCGACCTGGAGCAGTTCTGCCGCGCCATCGAGGAGCACCGGGTGCAGGCGCTCATCGTGGCCCCGCCGATCGCGCTCGCCCTCGCCAAGCACCCGCTGGTGGAGCGCTTCGACCTGTCCTCCGTCGAGTACCTGCTGTGCGCCGCCGCCCCGCTCGACACCGAGCTCGCCGCCGCCTGCGCCCGCCGCCTCGGCCTGCCGCACCTGCTCCAGGGCTACGGCATGACCGAGCTGTCCCCGGTCACCCACGTCGTCTCCCCGCACGACACCGACCCCTCGCCCGGCGCCGTCGGCCGGATGGTCCCCTCCACGGAGCTGCGCGTCACCGCCCTGGACGGCGCCCGGACGGACCTCGGGCCCGGCGAGCCCGGCGAGCTCCTGATCCGCGGCCCACAGGTGATGAAGGGCTACTTCGGCCGCCCCTCCGAGACCGCCGCCGTGATCGACGAGGAGGGCTGGCTGCACACCGGCGACGTCGGCTTCGTCGACGACCGCGGCTACCTGCACATCGTCGACCGGGTCAAGGAGCTGATCAAGTACAAGGGCTACCAGGTCGCCCCCGCCGAACTGGAGGCCGTCCTGCTGGGCCACCCGCAGATCGCCGACGCCGCCGTCATCGGCGTGACGGACGCCGAGGGCACCGAGTGTCCCAAGGCCTTCGTCGTCCGGGTGCCCGGCAGCAGGCTCAGCGCCGAGGACGTCACCACGTTCGTCGCCGGCCAGGTCGCCCCCTACAAGAAGGTGCGCGCGGTCGAGTTCGTCGAGGCCGTCCCCAAGTCCCCCGCCGGAAAGATCCTCCGCCGCGAACTGCGAGCCCGAGAGGCGGCGGCCCGCTGACCCGCACGCAGGGCGCATCTGTGAGGATCGACCCGCCGAGCCCCCACCGGAACAGGAACCGCCAGCACCGATGACCAGCCACCCCGCCGTCCGCACCCCCCGGCAGGACCGCAGCCGTGCCACCCGCGCCCGGCTGCTCGCGGCGGCCGTGGACTGTCTGGCCGAACGCGGCTGGCACGGCTCCACCGTCGCCGTGGTCGCCGAACGCGCCGGGGTCTCCCGGGGCGCCGCCCAGCACCACTTCCCGACCCGCGAGGACCTGTTCACCGCGGCGGTCGAGCACGTCACCGCCGAGCGGCTGGCGGCCGTCCGCGCCCACGCGGACGAGCTGCCGGCCGCCGGCCCCGACCGCACCGGGGCCGTCGTCGACATGATCGTGCGCCTCTACACCGGCCCGCTGTTCCGCGCCGCCCTGCACCTGTGGACGGCCGCCGCCACCGAGGAACCGCTGCGCGAGCGGATCATCGCCCTGGAGGGCCACGTCGGCCGCGAGGCCCACCGGGCCGCCGTCGAGTTCCTGGACGCCGACGAGACCCGCCCCGGCGTGCGCGAATCGGTGCAGGCCACCCTGGACCTCGCCCGCGGCCTCGGCCTGGCCAACCTGCTCACCGACGACAGCGCCCGACGATCCGGAGTGATCCGGCAGTGGGCGGGCCTTCTGGAGAGTACGCTGCGCCCGGTACGCCCATGACGCCCGTACGACAGGAGCGACCGGAACGGCCCCCCTCCAAGGGGTCGCCGGGCGGCCGATGTCCGTGCAGTCTGGAGAAGAATCCCGGCCGGCACCGACCGCGAGGCCCACCCGGCCGGGCACGAGCCGAACCGGGGTGCTGCCTGATCATGCACGGACACGAGTGGGACGCGACCGACGCCGCCGGCCCCGCACCGGGTGCCGCCCCCGCACGTCCCGAGGGCCACCGACTGGTCCCGCTCGCCACCGTCCTGGTCCAGGGCGACGGCCTCATCCTGCACTGGAGCGAGGACGCCGAGGCCCTGCTCGGCTTCACCGCCGACGAGGCCGTCGGCAGCTACGCCGCCCGGCTGCTCACCGACGAGCGCGACCGCGGCGAGGTCCTCGCGATCTTCCAGCGGATCATGGACGGCACCGGCACCTCCTTCGTCTTCCCGGTGCGCCACCGCGACGGCCACCGGGTCGAGCTGGAGTTCCGCACCTACCCGATCGCCGGCCCGGGCGGCACCCTCCTCCTGCTCGCCACCGCCTCCGACACCGGCGCCATCCACGAGATCGAGGCCGACCTCGCCGTCCTCGACGGCATCTTCGGCCGCTCGCCGATCGGCATGGCCGTGTACGACACCCAGCTGCGCTACGTGCGGATCAACGAGGCGCTCGCCCGGATGAACGGCGTCCCGGCCGCCGCCCACCTCGGCCGCCGGATATCCGCCGTCCTGCCCGGCATCAACACCGCCGAGATCGAGCAGACCATGAGACAGGTGCTCAGGACCGGCAAGCCCGTCGTGGACGCCCGCTCGCACGGCCGCGTCCCCGGGGACCCGAGGCGCGACCACGCGTGGTCCGCCTCCTACTTCCGCCTGGAGGACTCCACCGGCCGGGTCTTCGGCGTCGCCTCCTCGATCATCGACGTCACCGAGCGCTTCCAGGCCGAGGCCCGCGCCTCCCGCGCGCAGGAACGTCTCGCCACCATCGCCGAGGCCACCGCCCGGATCGGCACCACCCTCGACCTCCAGCGCACCGCCGAGGAGCTGATCGAGGCCGTCGTCCCCCGGTTCGCCGACTTCGCCACCGTCGACCTCCTGGAGCCGGTGCTGCGCGGTGCCGAGCCCACCGCGATCCCCGCCGACCGCGCGATCAAGCTGCGGGCCGTCGCCGTCGGCGAGTCCTACGAGTCCGGCCTCACGCACGCCGTGGACGCCGTCGGCGAGACCTCCGAGTACGCCCCCCACCGCAGCTACACCCAGTGCCTGCGCAGCGGGAAGCCGCTGCTGCGCGCCCACGTGGACGAGGAGGTCCTGCGCGGCCTGGTCGCCAGCGAGGAGCGCGTCGCCCCCGGCATCGCGGCGGGCATCCACTCGTACCTGATGGTGCCGATCTCGGCCCGCGGCATGGTCCTCGGCGGCTCCGAGTTCATCCGGATGCGCAACCCCGAGCCGTTCACCGACGCCGACGTCGCCCTCGCCGAGGAGCTCGTCGCCCGCACCGCCCTCGCGCTCGACAACGCCCGGCTCTACCGGCGCGAGCGCGAGACGGCGCTCACCCTCCAGCGCAGCCTCCTGCCGCAGGAGATCCACCGCACCCTCGGCCTGGAGATCGCCTACCGCTACCTGCCCAGCAGCGTCGTCAGCGAGGTCGGCGGCGACTGGTTCGACGTCGTGCCGCTGTCCTGCGGCCGGGTGGCCCTGGTGGTCGGCGACGTGATGGGCCACGGCATCCGGGCCGCCGCCACGATGGGCCAGCTGCGCACCGTCGCCCGCACCCTCGCCACCCTCGACATGCCGCCCGAGCAGGTCCTCACCCGACTGGACGAGACCGCGCACGGAATCGGCGAGGGCCAGTTCGCCACCTGCATCTGCGCGGTCTACGACCCGCTGGAGCGCACCGTCCAGGTGGCCTCGGCCGGCCACCTGCCGCCGGTGTGGGTCGGCCCCGACGGGCTCGCCCGCCGGGTCGACCTCCCGCCCGGCGTGCCGCTCGGCGTCGGCGGCGTGGCCTTCGAGTCGATCGAGTTCACCCTCCCGGAGGGCGGCATGGTCGCCCTCTACACCGACGGCCTGGTCGAGCGCCGCGGCCAGGACATCGACAAGGGCATCGACCTGCTCGCCCGCACCCTCGCTGAGCCCGGCCGCACCCTGGAGCAGACCTGCGACGCCGTGCTCGGCGCCCTCGTCACCGACGGCACCGACGACGACATCGCGATGATCATGGCCCGGGTGCTGCCGCTGCCGGCCGACCGGATCGCCACCCTCCCGCTCACCGGCGGCGGCCGCCTGCCCGGCAAGGCCCGCCGCTTCACCCGCGCGACCCTGGAACGCTGGGGCCTGACCCCGCTCGCCGACTACGCCGAACTGCTGGTCAGCGAGCTCGTCACGAACGCCCTCCTGCACGCCGACGCCCCGCGGAGGCTGCGGCTGTTCCGCGACCGCGTGCTCACCGTCGAGGTCTCCGACGCCGGCGGCCAGACCCCGCAGCTGCGCCCCTTCGCCGAGCAGGACGAGGGCGGGCGCGGCATGTTCCTGGTCAGCGAGCTCGCCCAGCGCTGGGGCAGCCGGCTGACCAGGGACGGCAAGGTGGTCTGGGCCGAGCTGGAACTGCCCTTCAGGGCGAGCCACTGACGGCGGCGGGCCCCCCCCCCCGGCCACCGGGGGGGGGCGCCCCCCCCCCCCCGGGGACACAAGGTTTGGTG
>NZ_JBHYWI010000145.1:0-12189 GCF_042751525.1 Kitasatospora sp. NPDC059408 | reverse complement strand
CCCGCGACCCCCAGGGGTCGCGGGCCCGCCCGGCGGCGCATCGGCGCCCGGCCCGCCCGCCGGCGCCACCCCGCACAACCGCCCGACGGACGGGACCCCGCATGACCACCGAGACCAGTCCTTCCGATTCCGGTCCCGCCGGCTACGGAGCGGCCAGGGCCGCGCTGCTCGCCGGCCCCGGCCCGGCCGGCCGCGAACGCCGCGCCGCGCTCGCCCGGCTCACCGACGACTGGCTGGCGGGCCTGCTCGCGTCCGCCGGTGCCCCCGCCGGCGTCGCCCTGGTCGCCGTCGGCGGCTACGGGCGCGGCGAACTCTCCCCGCGCAGCGACCTCGACGTCCTCCTGCTGCACTCCGGCCGGATCGACCGGGAGCTGCCCGAGCGGATCTGGTACCCCGTGTGGGACGCGGGTGCCTCCCTTGACCACTCGGTGCGCACCGTCGCCGAGGCGCGGTCCGTCGCCGCCGCCGACCTCAAGGCGCAGCTCGGCCTGCTGGACGCCCGCCACGTCGCCGGGGACGAGTCGCTGACCGCGGCCCTGCGCTCCGCCGTCCTCGGCGACTGGCGGGCCGGCGCCCCGGCCCGGCTGCCCGAACTGCGCGAGCTCGGCCGGGAGCGGGCCGAGCGGCACGGCGAGCTGTCGTTCCTGCTGGAGCCCGACCTCAAGGAGGCCCGGGGCGGCCTGCGCGACGTCGTCGCGCTCAACGCGGTCGCCGCGACCTGGCTCGCCGACGCCCCGCGCGACGGCCTCGACGACGCCGCGCTGCGGCTGGCCGACGTCCGGGACGCGCTGCACCTGGCCACCGGCCGGGCCACCGAGCGGCTCAGCCTTCAGGACCAGGACCAGGTCGCCGAGCGGCTCGGCGTGCTGGACGCCGACGCGCTGCTGCGCCAGGTCTACGAGGCGGCCCGGACCATCGCCTACGCGAGCGACGTCACCTGGCGGGCGGTGGACCGGGTGCTCGCCGCCCGGTCCGGCCGGGGCCGACGGCCGGGGCGGCTGGCCTTCCCGTTCGGCGGCGCCGGGCGCGGTTCGGGCGCGGTGGCGCGCGGCGCGGTCGAGCGCCGCCCGCTCGCCGAGGGCGTCGTCGAGCAGGACGGCGAGGCGGTGCTCGCGCAGGGCGCCCGCCCGGCCGCCGACCCCGTCCTGCCGCTGCGCGCCGCGGCGGCCGCCGCGCAGAACGGGCTCACCGTCTCGTACGCGACGGTCCGCAGGCTCGCCGCCGAGTGCCGCCCGCTGCCGGTGCCCTGGCCCGACGAGGCGCGCGAGCAGCTGGTCACGCTGCTCGGCGCCGGCGAGGCGGCCGTGCCGGTGTGGGAGGCGCTGGAGGCCGAGGGCGTGGTCACCCGGCTGCTGCCGGACTGGGAGCGGGTCCGCTGCCGCCCCCAGCGCAACGCGGTGCACCGGTGGACGGTGGACCGCCACCTCGTCGAGACGGCGGTGCGGGCCGCCGCGATGACCCGCCGGGTGGCCCGGCCCGACCTGCTGCTGGTCGCCGCGCTGCTGCACGACATCGGCAAGGGCTGGCCCGGTGACCACAGCGAGGCCGGCGAGGTGATCGTGCGCGACGTCGCCGTCCGGATGGGCTTCGACCCCGAGGACACCGAGACCCTCGCGGTGCTGGTCCGCCACCACCTGACCCTGGTCGACACCGCCACCCGGCGGGACCCGGACGACCCGGCCACCGTCGAGGCGATCACCAAGGTGGTCACCACCCTGCCGCGCCTGGAACTGCTGCACGCGCTCACCGAGGCGGACGCGCTGGCCACCGGCCCGGCGGCGTGGAGCACCTGGCGCGCCTCGCTGGTGGACGGCCTGGTGGCGCGGGCCGCCGCCCAGCTGTCCGGGGGACCGGCGGCGCCCGCCGAGGCGGCGCCCACGGCCGAACAGGAGCGGCTCGCCGTCGAGGCCGCGCGCACCGACGCCCCGGCGCTGGCGCTCCAGGCCCAGGCGGAGACGGCGGGCCCGCCTGCGGCGCAGCCGCCCCTCACGACCCCGCCGGAGCCGATGGGCGTGGAGCTGACGCTGGCCGTCCCGGACCGGCCCGGGCTGCTCGGCACGGTCGCGGGGGTGCTCGCGCTGCACCGGCTGACCGTCCGCTCGGCGGGCCTGCGCGAGCTGGACCCGATCGGCGCGGGCCCGGTCCTGCTGCTCTCCTGGCGGGTGGCGGCCGAGTACGGCGAGCTGCCGGAGGCCGCCCGGCTGCGCGCGGACCTGCGCCGGGCGCTGGACGGCTCGCTGGACGTCGCCCGCCGGCTCGCCGAGCGGGACGCGGCGGCCCCGCGGCGCCGGGGCATCCCGACCCCGCCGCCGCTGGTCACGGTCGCGCCCGCGGTGGCCTCGGCGACGGCGACCGTCCTGGAGGTCCGCGCGCACGACGCCCCCGGGCTGCTGCACCGGATCGGCCGGGCGCTGGACGAGGCCGGCGTCCGGGTGCGCACCGCGCACGTCTCCACGCTCGGCGCGGACGCCGTCGACTCCTTCTACCTGACCGACGGGGAGGGCCGCCCGCTGGCCGCCCAGCGGGCCGGGGAGGTGGCGGCCGCGGTCCGCGCGGCACTCGGCTGAACGGGGTCGCGGGCCCGGCGGGAAGGGGCCGCGGACCCGGTCCGTACGGGGGTGGAGACCGTACCCGGGGTGGCCGGATACCCTTGGGGGCGACGACCGTACCGATACCGATGCCGCAGAGGACCCGCGACGACGTGTTCGACACCCTTTCCGATCGCCTCGCAGCGACGTTCAAGAACCTCCGTGGCAAGGGCCGCCTCAGCGAGGCGGACATCGACGCCACCGCCCGCGAGATCCGCATCGCGCTGCTGGAGGCGGACGTCGCGCTGCCGGTCGTCCGGGCCTTCATCAAGCAGGTCAAGGACCGGGCGCTCGGTGCCGAGGTCTCGGGCGCGCTGAACCCGGCGCAGCAGATCATCAAGATCGTCAACGAGGAGCTCATCGCGATCCTCGGCGGCGAGACCCGTCGGGTGCGGTTCGCGAAGAACGGCCCCACGGTGATCATGCTCGCCGGTCTGCAGGGTGCCGGTAAGACCACCCTCGCGGGCAAGCTCGGCCATTGGCTGAAGAAGCAGAAGCACACCCCGCTGCTGGTCGCCTGCGACCTCCAGCGTCCCAACGCGGTCAACCAGCTCCAGGTGGTCGCCGAGCGCGCCGGCGTGGCCTTCTACGGCCCGCAGCCGGGCAACGGCGTCGGCGACCCGGTGCAGGTGGCCAAGGACTCGATCGAGTACGCCAAGCAGAAGCAGTACGACGTCGTCGTCGTCGACACCGCCGGCCGCCTCGGCATCGACGCCGAGCTGATGCAGCAGGCCGCGGACATCCGCGCCGCGGTCGAGCCGGACGAGGTCCTGTTCGTCGTCGACGCGATGATCGGCCAGGACGCGGTCACCACCGCGCAGGCCTTCCTCGACGGCGTCGACTTCACCGGTGTCGTGCTCTCCAAGCTCGACGGCGACGCCCGCGGCGGTGCCGCCCTGTCGGTCGCGCACGTCACCGGCCGGCAGATCATGTTCGCCTCGAACGGCGAGAAGGTCGACGACTTCGACGCCTTCCACCCGGACCGGATGGCCTCGCGCATCCTCGGCATGGGTGACGTCCTCTCGCTGATCGAGAAGGCCGAGCAGACCTTCTCGCAGGCCGAGGCCGAGAAGATCGCCGCCAAGCTGCGCGGCGGCCCGAAGGCCTTCACGCTGGACGACTTCCTGTCCCAGCTGGAGCAGGTCCAGAAGATGGGCTCGATCTCCAAGCTGCTCGGCATGCTGCCCGGCATGGGCCAGATCCGCGAGCAGATCAACAACATCGACGACAAGGACGTCAACCGCGTCGGCGCGATCATCAAGTCGATGACGCCGGCCGAGCGCGCCGAGCCGGAGCTGATCAACGGCTCCCGCCGGGCCCGCATCGCCAAGGGTTCGGGCGTCCAGGTCGGCGAGGTCAAGAACCTGGTCGAGCGGTTCTTCGACGCCCGCAAGATGATGTCCGCGATGGCCTCCGGCAAGGGCATGCCCGGCATGCCGGGGATCCCGGGCATGGGCGGCGGCGCGAAGAAGTCCGCGAAGAAGGCCCCGCAGGCCAAGGGCAAGCGCAAGAGCGGCAACCCGCTGAAGCGCGCGCAGGAGGAGGCGGCCGCCGCCGAGCGGCGCGCACTCGGCCCGGGCGGCGCCCAGGCCCCGGCCGACGGCGGGGCGTTCGGCCTCGGCGCGGGCAAGGGACCGGCCGACTTCGAGCTCCCCAAGGAGTTCAAGGACCTGCTGTAGGCATCCGGGCGGTCCGGGGCCCGTCGGCCCGCCACCGTCCCCGCCGTCGTCACCGATCGGCCCGTCGTCCGGATTATCCGGGCGGCGGGCCGATCGCGTGTCCGATGATGGTGGGGTGCGAGTGACGATCAGGGCCCCGCGGGCCGAGGACGAGGGTGCGTACGCCGAGGCGGTCCGACGGTCCGCCGAGCACGTCGGGCGGTGGAACCCGGTCGAGCCGAACGGGCTGCCCGACCTGCTGGAGCGCCAGGGGGCCGGCCTGCGGACCTACCTGATCGTCGACCGCGAGACCGGCGGGCTGGTCGGCAAGGTGAACGTGGCCAACATCGTGATGGGCCGCTTCTGCAACGCCTCCCTCGGCTACGACTCCTACCTGCCGTTCGCCGGCACCGGGCGGATGACCGAGGGCATGCGGCTGGTCGTGGACCGCTGCTTCGCCCCGCAGCCGGCGGGCGGGCTCGGGCTGCACCGGCTGGAGATCAACGTGCAGCCGGACAACGAGCGGTCGATCGCGCTGGCGAAGCGGCTGGGCTTCCGGCACGAGGGCTACACGCCGCGGATGCTGTTCCTGCAGGGCGCCTGGCGCGACCACGAGCGGTTCGCGATGACCGTCGAGGAGTGGCCGGGCTCGGGCGCCTAGCGGGTGTGCCCGGCGGGCATCCGGCGGGCGGGGTGGGGCGGTCGGGGCCGCTCGGGGCGCGGCGGGGCTGTCCCGGGGCGGGTCGGGAGGCCGCGCGGGGCTGACCCGGGGCCGCTCGGGGGCGCGGCGTTGCGGTTGGCCCGCCCGAGCGTGCGTCCGTATCGTCCGAGAGGTGACCGAACCCGTCCCGCCGCGCCAGACCCCCGACCAGCCCTGGCGGTCGGAGGGCGCCCCGCCCCCGCCGCCGCCCCGCCGCCGGATGCCCGGCGGCTGGATGGGCCTCATCCTCACCGCGCTCGTGGTGTTCCTGATCTCGGACGTGCTGCTGTCCTTCTTCGGCAACGAGGGCGCCACGACGATCTCCTACACCGAGTTCAACAACCAGCTGAACAAGGGCAACATCACCAAGATCTACTCCAAGGGCGACGCCATCGAGGGCACCCTCAAGTCCGCCCAGCCCCGGCCGGACGGCGCCAAGGGCGACTACACCGACTTCGCCACCCAGCGGCCCTCCTTCGCCAACGACAACCTCTGGGCCACCCTCCAGCAGCAGGGCATCGAGGTCACCGCCACCTCGCCGGTCGTCCAGCAGCGCAGCTTCCTCTCCAACCTGCTGCTCTCGCTGGCCCCGATGCTGCTGCTGGTCTTCATCTGGGTGCTGCTCGCCCGCCGGATGTCCGGCGGCCTCGGCGCCGGGCCGCTCGGCCGCAAGGCGCCGCCCAAGCCGGTGGTCGCGGAGGAGGGCAGGCGCACCACCTTCGCCGACGTGGCCGGCATCGACGAGGTCGAGGCCGAACTCGCCGAGGTCGTCGACTTCCTGAAGAACCCGCAGCGGTACCGCATGATGGGCGCCAAGATGCCGCGCGGCGTGCTGCTGAGCGGCCCGCCCGGCACCGGCAAGACGCTGCTCGCCCGGGCCGTCGCCGGCGAGGCCAACGTGCCGTTCTTCTCCGCCTCCGCCTCCGAGTTCATCGAGATGATCGTCGGCGTCGGCGCCAGCCGCGTCCGCGAACTCTTCGCCGAGGCGCGCAAGGTGGCGCCGGCGATCGTCTTCATCGACGAGATCGACACCATCGGCCGCCAGCGCGGCGGGGGCGGCGGCCTCGGCGGGCACGACGAGCGCGAGCAGACGCTCAACCAGATCCTCACCGAGATGGACGGCTTCACCGGCTCCGAGGGCGTCATCGTGATCGCCGCGACCAACCGGGCCGACGTGCTCGACCCCGCGCTGCTGCGCCCCGGCCGCTTCGACCGGCGGATCACCGTCAGTCCGCCGGACCGCGAGGGGCGCGCCGCGATCCTCGCCATCCACTCCCGGACCGTCCCGCTGGCCGGCGACGCCGACCTCACCCGGCTGGCCAAGGTCACCCCCGGGATGACCGGCGCCGAGCTCGCCAACCTCGTCAACGAGGCCGCCCTGCTGGCCGTCAAGCGCAAGCAGGACGCCGTCAACGAGCGGGACCTCTCGGACGCGCTGGAGAAGGTCCAGCTCGGCGCCGTCCGGCCGCTGGTGATGCCGCAGGAGGAGCGCGAGCGCACGGCGTACCACGAGAGCGGGCACGCGCTGCTGGGGATGCTCCAGCCCGGCGCCGACCCGGTCCGCAAGATCACCATCGTGCCGCGCGGCCGGGCGCTCGGCGTCACGCTCTCCACGCCCGAGAACGACCGCTACTCGTACACCGAGCCCTACCTGCGCGGCCGGATCATCGGCGCGCTCGGCGGGATGGCGGCCGAGCAGGTCGTCTACGGGGTCATCACCACGGGCGCGGAGAGCGACCTGGAGCAGGTCACCAACATCGCCCGGGGGATGGCCGGCCGCTGGGGCATGAGCGAGCGGGTCGGGCGGCTCACCGCCGTGCCCGCCGACCCGCAGGGGGCGTACGGGCTCTCCGCCGCCCCGACCACGCTCGACGCGGTGGACGAGGAGGCTCGGCGGATCGTCGCCGAGTGTTACGAGGACGCGGTGCGGATCCTGACCGAGCAGCGGACCCGGCTCGACGCGCTGGCGGCGGCGCTGCTGGAGGCGGAGACGCTGGACGAGGCGCAGGCCTACCGGGCCGCCGGGGTGCCGCGGGAGGCGGCCGAGGACGGGGACGCTTCGTAGGGCGGCGGTGCGCGGCGGGCCCGGTGGGGCCATGCGGGGCCGTTCGGTGCGTGGCGGGGCCCGGTGGTGCGCGGCGGGGCCGTGCAGGGCCGTTCGGGGAAGCGCGGGCAGAAGGCCGGGGGCGCTCGCCGTGGTGGCGGGCGCCCCCGGTTTCGTCCGTCTCGGGGTGTGCCCCCGGTCCGCCGGGTTCCGGCGTGCCGTGTCTGCCGGGCCGCTCGTGCCGGGCCGCGTGTGCTGCGGTGCGTGTGCCGGGCCGTGCGTGTGCCGCGCCGCGTGTGCCGCGGTGCCCGGGTCAGCGGCGACGCTCCGCGATCAGGTAGCGGAACACGTTCTCCATCCGGACCGACCCGTCGGCGCGCAGGTAGGGCTGCAGCGCCTCCTCCAGCTCCTTGGCCACCAGCGCGCCGCCGGAGAACTCCTCGGCGGCCTCGAACAGCCCGGTGGAGAGCAGGCCGCGCACCGCGCTGTCCAGGTCCGGATAGGCGAACGGGCAGCTCACCCGGCCGCTGCCGGCCGGACGCAGGCCGGCCGCGGCGATCAGGTCCTCCAGGGCACCCGGCGCGCTCAGGTCGAACGGGTCGCGCGCGGTGGTGCGGCCGGCCATCCGCCGGGCCACGTCCAGCACCGCGGCGCTCTCGCAGCGCTCCTGCGGCCCCCAGGCGGCCAGCACCACGTGCCCGCCGGGCAGCGTCAGCCGGGCGGCCTCGGCGACCACGATGCGCGGTTCGGCGCTCGCCGGGAGCTGTTCGAAAACCGTCACCAGCGAATGGGCCGAGCGGGGGAGCGCGGTGGCCGGCCGGGCCCCCGCGCACACCCGCAGCCGGCGGTCCCGCGCGAGCTCGCGCAGCTCGTCCCGGGGTTCCTGGCCGGCGACCTGGGCACCCCGGCCGGCCGCCAGCAGGAGCGCCAGCCCGGAGCGGCAGCCCAGGCCCAGCACGCTGCTCGCCGGGCCGACCTCCAGCCGGTCGTAGACCGCCTCGTACAGCGGTACCAGCATGCGTTCCTGGATCTCGGCCCAGTCGCGCGCCCGCGCGGGCCACGCGCCCCCCGCGTGGGGGTGGTGCGGTCGTGCGCCCGCTGGTCGTTCGGTCGTGCCGGTCGTCCGAGCTGAAGCCATCGCGGCCTCCCATCCGGTCCTTCGGTGTGCTGCTACGGCTCCCCCAAAGTCCCGCCCCACTCCAGCGAACAGCGGCTCGGGCGCGGCGTCCAGAGGGGTGCAGGGTGGTGCGCGCGTGTCGCGGTCGTGCGCCCCCTGCTGTCGGCGGGGGTCGTCCCGCGTCCGCGCCCCCGTCCGTCCCGTGGTCGTGCCCCGTCCGTCCGGTGGTCGTGCGGTGGTCGTGCGGTGGTCGTCCCGTGGCCGAGCCGTGGCGTCCCGTGGCCGGGTGGCCGTCCGCCGCGGGTGTGATACCGATTCGAAGTCAGGGGGCCGCTCCCCGTACCATTCGGGCCATGGCTAAGGCACCCGTTCTCACCCCTCAGGCGGAAGACTTCCCGCGCTGGTACCAGGACCTCATCAACAAGGCCGAGCTGGCCGACAACGGTCCGGTGCGCGGCACCATGGTCATCCGACCGTACGGCTACGGCCTGTGGGAGCGGATGCAGCAGGAGATGGACGCACGGATCAAGAAGGCCGGCGCGCAGAACGCCTACTTCCCGATGTTCATCCCGCAGTCGTACCTGACCAAGGAGGCCGAGCACGTCGAGGGCTTCGCCCCCGAGCTCGCGGTGGTCACCCACGGCGGCGGCAAGCAGCTGGAGGAGCCGGTCGTCGTCCGGCCGACCTCCGAGACGATCATCAACGAGTACTTCTCCAAGTGGGTGCAGAGCCACCGCGACCTGCCCCTGCTGATCAACCAGTGGGCCAACGTGGTCCGTTGGGAGCTGCGCCCGCGCGTCTTCCTGCGCACCACCGAGTTCCTCTGGCAGGAGGGCCACACCGCCCACGCCACCTACGAGGACGCCCGCGCGTACGCGTCGATGATCCACACGCAGGTCTACGGCGACTTCATGACCAACGTGCTCGGCATCGACGTCGTGCTCGGCCGCAAGACCGCCAAGGAGCGCTTCGCCGGCGCCATCAACACCCTCACCCTCGAGGGCATGATGGGCGACGGCAAGGCCCTGCAGATGGGCACCAGCCACGAGCTGGGCCAGAACTTCGCCAAGGCGTTCAACACCACCTACCAGCTCCAGGGCGCCGAGCGCGAGTACGTCTGGCAGACCTCCTGGGGCGTCTCGACCCGCATGGTCGGCGGCCTGATCATGTCCCACGGCGACGACAACGGCCTGCGCGTCCCGCCGCGCCTGGCCGCCGTCCAGGCCGTCGTCCTCGCCATCAAGGGCGACGACGCGGTCATCGCCAAGGTCCGCGAGATCGGCGCCCGCCTGGAGGCCGTCGGCGTCCGCGTGGTCGTCGACGACCGCACCGACACCCCGTTCGGCCGCCGCGCCGTCGACTGGGAGCTCAAGGGCGTTCCGGTCCGCATCGAGGTCGGCCCGCGCGACCTGGAGAACGGCACCGCGATGCTGGTCCGCCGCATCGCGGGCGGCAAGGAGCCGGTCTCGATCGACGCCCTGGCCGAGCTGCTCCCGGGCGTCCTGGAGGACGACCAGGCGCTCCTGCTGCGCCAGTCCCGCGAGCGCCGCGAGTCGCGCACCGTCGACGTCAAGACCCTCGACGAGGCCGTCGAGGCCGCCGCCACCGGCTGGGGCCGGATCTCCTGGGCCGAGCTCGGCCCGGAGGGCGAGGCCAAGCTGGCCGAGCAGGGCGTCTCGGTGCGCTGCATCGTCGCCGCCGACGGTTCGGTGCCGCAGACGGACGACCAGGAAGGCAATATCGCGATCGTCGCGCGTGCGTACTGATCCCGACCATCGGTACGACCAGCGGTGGGTAATGACCGTTACCGGCAACATTTGCCCGGAATGCGGGTGGTAAGAATCCGGTAACTCTCGCCGAGGGCTCCGGACTCGCAACATCCCTACTGGCCGGTCAACTGCCGGTATTAACGGAATAGCGGTACGGTGTACGGCCCGTGGCCCTGTCAACTTCGACAGGACCACGGGCCGTACGTCCTGGGTGCGACAGCCCGCCCCCCGGACGGAATTCACCAGGCCCGCCGAGCTGCGCGGGCCGAAACCGGCAGGGGGTTGGTCTTGCGTCAGATCCGGAACGCGCAATTCGCGCGCGACCATGCATTCCTGGGAGTTCCCTGGGAATTCCCGGAGAACGGGAACAGGCGGAACATCGGCTCGCACTCCATCGTTGGTCTAGCGTGAGCACGACACAGCCCCTCGTCCTCGCGGCCGAACTGGCCGCCGCCTGGAGTGACATCCAGGCCTACCACCAGGACCTCCCGGACCTGGCCTCGCCCGAGGCCCTGATCGGAGAGTCCTCCTCGGCCTGTGGCACGCGGCTCGGTTTCGAGCGGCTCCTCCACGAGGCTGCCCACGGTCTGGCCGCGGCCCGGGACATCCGGGACACCTCGCGGGCCGGCCGCTACCACAACCGGCGCTTCCTGATGCTCGCCTCCGAGCTCGGTCTGGCACACCCGGTGGAACCGCACGCGAGCAGCGGGTTCTCCCAGGTGACCATGCTCAAGGAGACGCAGGAGCGGTACGCCGAAACCATCGAACGCCTGGACCGCGCCCTGGGTGCGCACCAGGAGGCGGTGGCCGGCGAGGGCGCGACGCGCGCCTTCCGCGGGCCGGCCGCCCGGCACGGTTCCTCCGGGGGCGGCGTGCGGGTCAAGGCGGTGTGCGGCTGCGGGCGGAACGTCCGGGTCGTGCCGTCGGTGCTCGCGCAGGCGTCCATCGTCTGCGGCGCGTGCCAGCAGCCCTTCAAGATCGCCTGATCCTGTCGGGTTCGGCGGTTCGTTCCGGGGTTCCGGAAGTTCCGGCGGTTCCGGCGGTTCTGGTAGTTCCAACCATTTCAGCAATTTCAGCAATCTCGGCGGGGTTCGACGAGTTCGGCACGTTCGACGAGTTCGACAAGCGCGTTCGAGAAGTTCGGCAAGGCAGGGCCCATCGGGCTCACGTGACCGGTTCGGGGTCGCGTGACCGGGTGGCAGGACCCGGTGGTCGGCTGTGCGGGCAGTGGAACCGGCGGGTGCGATCGGAAGACTCGTGGACGGAATCAGTGGACTCGACCGGGAGCGGGGGCTCCCGGTCCGGTCCGGCCCCACGAGGTGGGTCCGGGGGTCGGCCGGTCCGGCTCCGGCTCCGGCTCCGTGTCCGGCTCGGTGGACGGGGCCCGGGAAGCCCGGTCCGCAGACGGTGCCCGGGAGGCCCGGTCCAGGCGGTTGGCGCCGGTATGGCAGAATGGACAGCTGAGTACTCGGCAGCCGAGCAGGACCCCTCTCTCCTACGGCTGGCGTGTCCCTTGAACGGTCCGCACCGCAACCCCACGCGATGAACGCGACCGCTCACCCACGTCAACACCAGGAGAATCCACTCCCGTGGCAGTCAAGATCAAGCTCAAGCGTCTCGGCAAGATTCGCTCCCCGCACTACCGCATCGTCATCGCCGACGCGCGCACCAAGCGTGACGGTCGCGCGATCGAGGAGATCGGCATCTACCAGCCGACCTACAACCCCTCGAAGATCGAGGTCGACAGCGACCGCGCCCAGTACTGGCTGTCCGTCGGCGCCCAGCCGACCGAGCCGGTCCTCGCCATCCTCAAGCTGACCGGCGACTGGCAGAAGTTCAAGGGCCTGCCGGCCCCGGCGCCGCTCAAGGTCGCCGAGCCCAAGGTCGAGGACTTCTCGCACCTGTTCGCGAAGGCCGTCGCCGGCTTCGAGGACGCCACCACCGGTGTCGCCATCACCCCGAAGGCCAAGAAGTCGGACAAGGCCGAGGCTGAGGCCGACGCCGCCGCCGAGGCCTGATCGTGATCGAGGACGCCCTCGACCACCTGGTGAAGGGCATCGTCGAGCACCCCGACGAGGTGCAGGTGCGCTCGCGCAACCTGCGTCGGGGGAACACCATCGAGGTGCGTGTGCACCCCGATGACCTCGGCAAGGTGATCGGCCGGGGCGGCCGCACGGCGCGCGCTCTGCGCACCGTGGTCGGCGCCCTCGGCGGTCGCAACGTCCGGGTCGACCTCGTCGACGTGGACAACATCCGCTGACGCAGCTGCCCGTGCAGCCGTCAGGGCTTGGGGCCGACCGGGACGCATGGCGT
>NZ_JBHYWI010000144.1:0-12791 GCF_042751525.1 Kitasatospora sp. NPDC059408 | reverse complement strand
GGTCTAAACAACCCCTCCGGGGCCGGGGCGCCCCCCCCCCCACGGGGGGGCCGGGGCCCCCCCGGGGCCCCCCCCGCCACCGGACGGGTGACCGCCGGACGCCTCAGCCGGCGACCGCCGACCGTTCGGCACCGGGCTCCGCGGCCTGCTGGATCCGGCCTGATCGGAGCACCTCGTCGACGGCCCACGGGCCCGGACCGAGCGTGGCGATCTGCAGGAAGATCCAGCAGTAGAGGGCCGACAGCTCGCCGCCGTTCTCGATCGGCAACAGGCCGTGGTGCTGATGGACGACGAAGTACGCGTACGCCATGGAGCCGGAGCAGATCACGGCCGCGGGCCGGGTGAACAGGCCGAGCAGCACCAGCGCGCCGCCGGCCAGCTGGATGGCGGCTGCCCACCAGCCGGGCCAGGCCCCGAGGTGGAGCGTCCCGCCGTGGGTGCCCGCGGCACCGCCGAAGAAGCCGAAGAGCGAGGCGATGCCGTGGCAGGCGAAGAGGAGTCCGGCGACGACGCGGAACACCGACTGCATGGGGCCGGCGAAACGCGCCTGGAGATGGTCGACCACGAGTTCAGACCTCCGGGCAAGGGAATGGAATGTCCATGGCGGATATCCGTGGCGAATATCCGTCGTGATCAGGCGGAATTCACGCACCGTCCGATCGGCGATCCGGGACGCTACAAGCCTGCGCGAGCCGGTTGCCATGTCCGTCCGGCGAACGGTCGACCAATTCCCGAAGACACCCTGAATTTGACGCGGAGGGGCCAACCCGGAAGAACTCCGCGAATATCGCCGACCTGCCCGAATGCGCCGTTCGGCGACCGTTCACCGCACGGTCGTTGCCCGGTCCGGCCCGGATCCCGCATCCTTCGTCGCACCTCAGCGACCGCACCGGAGGGGCTTCGATGATCGGCCACCTGTCCCACCCCGGCGGCAGCACCCGCCCCGTGCTCGTCCTGGACCGACGGGTGCTGCCCCCGGACGGACGGGAACTCGACGAGGCCCTCCTGATCGCGCGGAGCTGGGTGGCCGACACCTACCGCGTCCCCGTCTCGGCCATCGCGATGATCGAGCCCTCCCGCGATCCGCGGTTCGACCTGGACTACCGGTCCGAGCGCCACGGCGGCGGCCACGCGCTCCTCGCCGCGGTCGCGGTGGCCGACCGGCTGGCCTGGCTGCCGCGCGACCGCCCTGCGTCCCGGGCGCGGATCAACGTGCTCGACACCGGGCACCGGGTGCTGTGCGAGCTCGACCGCAGCGGCGCCGGCACCGGCTTCGGCCTGGAGTTCGCCTACCGCCGGCCACGACGGCTCGGCGACCTGCTGCCGTCCGGCAGTGCCCTCCTGCCCGTCGACGGAATGGAGGTCTCGCTCGTCTCCGCCGGACGTCCGTACCTCTTCGTGGACGCGGCCGACCTCGGCGTCCACGACCAGCGAGGGCTCTTCGCCGACGCCTTCACCGCCCGCCTCGGCTGGCGGCTGGCCCAACTCGCCCGCGCAGCGGCCCGGTTGCTCGGCCCGGCGCGGATCGGCACCGGCCTGCGGGCCGCCGCGGTCGGGCAGTACCAGTACCGGCGCCTCGCCGTCCGGCCCCTGCCCGTCCCCGGCGACCGGATGCTCACCCCCGGCGACACCACCACCCTGGCCGCCGCCGCGGCGATCGACGGCACCGTCCCGTACCGCCTGGCCCGCCGCGGCTGGAGCCGCCTGGACGAACTGGTCATCGACACCCCGGCCGGAACGACCGTCGCCCGCCTCTCGGTCTCCGGCTCCGCCGCCGACGACACCCTCGCCCGGGCCGGCGTCCGCCGCAGTACCGTCCGGTACTGCGGCCCGGTCGTCATCGAACCCCTGCGCCACCTGCTGGGCACCCCCGACGGGCGGCTCTGCCGCCGGCGGTGAGCACGCCTGCTACATGTGCGTCCACCCGCCGTGCGCCAGGAGCAGGATCGGGCAGGCCGCGAGCAGCACCGGCATCGCCGTGCCGACCGTGCCGCGGTTGCGCCGACTCGCGAGCAGCAGCACGACACCCGACGGGCAGACGAAAACGAAGAAGGGCACCGCGAGCAGCAGGAACGGGACGGAGAGCACGATCTCGATCGCGAACTGGAGCCAGCCGACGGCGAGGCAGGTGATCCGGAACCCCGGATCACCCGGCATCACCAAAGGCAGCGCGGTCAGCCCGACCAGCGTGAAGAGGAGGGCCCAGTACCCCGGGCTCGCCGGGTAGTGCAGCCCCTCGGCGACGAACGGCACCCACGCGACCACGGCCAGGGCGACGAGCACCCGCGCACTGGGGCGGACCCGGTCACGATCCGGCTCCGCTTCGACGAGAGCGGCGTGCTGCAGCGACGGTTCTTCGGTCATCCCGTACCCCCCGAGAGCTAAATTGAACACGTTCAAAGTAGCGCCAAGCACGCCCCGATGGAAACCCGGGGCCCGGACCGTTGACACCGCCACGACCGGCTCCTAGCGTGGCGCCGTCGATTACCCGTGAGTAGGGACCGTTGATGGCCGAGCCCCGCCCGTACGACCTCGTCCTGTTCGGTGCCACCGGGTTCACCGGCGGGCTCACCGCCGAGTACCTGGCCCGCACCGCACCCGAGGGGTGCCGCTGGGCACTCGCCGGGCGGGACGAGGGCAGGCTCGCCGCCGTCCGGGCGCGGCTGGCGCGGATCGACCCGCGCTGCGCCGACCTCCCCCTGCTGATCGCGGACGCCGCCGACCGCGCGGCGCTGCGCGACGTCGCCGGCTCCGCCCGCGTGGTGATCTCCACGGTCGGCCCGTACCTGCGGCACGGCGAGCCGCTCGTGGCGGCCTGCGCGGACAGCGGCACCGACTACGTGGACCTCACCGGCGAGCCGGAGTTCGTCGACCGGATGTACCTCCGGCACCACGAGCGGGCGGTGGCCACCGGAGCGCGGCTGGTGCACTCCTGCGGCTTCGACTCCGTACCGCACGACCTCGGCGTGCTCTACACCGTCGAGGAACTGCTCCGCCGCGAAGGACCGTCGGCCCGGGTCTCCGTCGAGGGCTTCGTCCGCGCGGGCGGCACCATCTCCGGCGGCACCTTCGCCTCGGCCATGACGGCCTTCTCCCGGCCCCGCGCGATGGCCCGGGCCGCCCGCGAGCGCCGCGCGGCCGAGCCCCGGCCGAAGGGACGGCTGGTCCGCACCCCGGCCGGCCGACCGCACCGGTCACGGGCGGCCCGCGCGTGGGCCGTGCCGATGCCCACGATCGACCCGCAGGTGGTCTCCCGCTCGGCCGCCGCACTGGACGAGTACGGCCCGGACTTCGCCTACGCGCACTACGCGGCGGTACGACGGCTGCCGATCGCCCTCGCCGGTGTCGCCACGGTGACGGCCCTCGCCGTCGCCGCCCAACTGCCCACGCTGCGCCGGGTCCTGGGCCGGCTGCGCAAGCCCGGCGACGGCCCGAACGCGGAGCAGCGGGCGCGCTCCTGGTTCGCCGTCCGCTTCGCCGCCCGGACACAGGACGGCCGTACGCTCCTCACCGAGGTGTCCGGCGGCGATCCCGGCTACCAGGAGACGGCGAAGATGCTGGCCGAGTCGGCACTGTGCCTGGCTTACGACGACCTGCCGCCAGTGGCAGGGCAGTTGACCACGGCAGTGGCGATGGGCCGCCCCCTGATCGACCGGCTGATCGCGGCGGGCATCTCCTTCCGCGTGCTGAACACCCCGCCGACGACCGCCCCCGGGCGGTAGGCACACGACGGGGTGTCACCGCTCAAGGGACTCCTTGGCAGCCGCGAGCGCGGCCTCCCACGGGTACCCCTCGGGTCGCTCCTCGCCCGGATCGTTCGGCACGAAGCCTCCTTCGCCCAGCAGCACCCGGACCCCGGCCCCGCGCAACGTCTCGACGCTGCGCGGGAACTGGGGGTGCGCGGCGAGGGCCGTGTTCAGGCACGGCACCACCGTCACCGGGATTCCCTTGCCGATCGCCTCGGCCGCGTACCCCACGACCCAGGAGGTCGTGAGCCCGAGGGCGAGGCTGTTGATGCTGTTCATCGTGGCGGGCGCGAACAGGACGGCGTCGGCGGGCGGGAGGAGGTCCGGGTCGCCCGGCCGCCGGTAGGTGGACTTCACCGGATGGCCGGTCAGCCGCCTCAGCTTGGACATCTCGTCCTGGAGCCAGCCCGCCGCCGTCGGGGTGAGCCCGAGCGCGACGTCCCACCCCCTGAACTGGGCGTGCCGCACGATCTGCGCCGCATTCAGCACCGGCGGGGCGGCGGAGCCGAACAGGTACAGGACCGGGCGCGGGGCGGACGTGCCGACCATCAACCGATCTCCTCGACGTGGACGACGGTCGTGGACGTCGCGGTGGCCCGTGCGTACGCGACGGCGCGGATCTGGGACGGGCCGCAGGCCCACACCATGATCCGGCCGGCGGTCCGCGCCACCGGGCGGTCCCAGAGCGCCCGGACCAACCGGGGCCGGCGCACGCCGAGTTCGGCCCTGGCCCAGTCCGGGAGCAGGGCGATCGCGGCGTTCGTCAGCACCCGGACGGCAATGCGCTCCCGACGACTGCGGCCGAAGCCCCGCAGCAGGCGCAACACGTCCAGGGCCGGCGGCGTCACCCGCAGCTCCGGCCGGATCCGGGCCAGGTAGGCCGCCACCTCGGCGCGCGACCCGGGTATCGCAGCGGCGCCCAGCCGTTCGGCGACGCGCGCGGCCTCGGCGTAGTAGCGGTCGCACTCGGCGGCGGTCAGCGGGGTCGCGGCGAAGATCTGGTAGCCGGTCAGGAAGCAGTGCACCTCGGCGGTGTGCACCCAGGTGAGCAGCTCCGGATCGTCGGCACGGTACGGGCGGCCGTCCGGCGCCGTGCCCCGGATCCGCGGGTGGATCCTCCGGACGCCGGCTATCGCCGCCTCGGCCGCCGCCGTCGAGCCGAGCGTGGTCGTGGTGACGAAGCGGGCCGTCCGGTTGAGCCGGCCGGTCGGATCGACCCGGAAGTCGGAGTGCGCGTCGACGGCCGCCATCGCCACCGGGTGCAGGGACTGCAGCAACAGGGCCGCGAAGCCGCCCGCCAGCATCCCGGCCGGGTGCCCGTGCACCCGCCACACCACGCTGTCCGGACCGTACAGCCCGGGGTCCCCGGCCGGACGGTCGTACCGCTCCAGGTGCAGGTCCTGCCCGTGCACGGTCGCATTGATCTCGGCCAACAGCCGCATCCGCAGCCGGACGAGCGGCCCGCGCCACGCTCCCGCCCCCATCAGGCCCACCCTTCCCACGCTCCGGGCCACCACAGTACCGAGGTGGTCCGCGGGCGGGGAGTCCGGCCACTGCCCCGACGACCCGACCTCGCCACCAACGACAGCATCCCGCATGAGATCCGGACGGCAACGGCGGCGAGAGCCAGCGGTGGACCCTGTCGTAGCCCGACGCGCGGCGGGTGCCGATCCGCCGTTGTCACCCGATGGTCGCCTCATCAATACCTCAGCTTTCATCCGAGAGGATCACGTGGTGATGGAGTGTCCGAACACGCGGCCGACAGGCCGGACCCCGGACACTCCTCATCCGCCACCCGCCGACACCCACCGAACGGAACAGAGCACCAGTGGGCGATCACAGCCGCCACGTCGCCACCGCCGTCACGGGCGCCGTCCACGCGCCCGACGCGCGTGCACCGCAGCCCGGACCGGCGGACGTGTCCTCGGCGGTCGCCGCCGCGCTGGCCGAGGTGCCGACGCGTTCGGCGACCGTCCGCGTTCCGGACCGGCTGCCACCCGTCCCCGTCGACCAGAGCCGGCTGGAGCGGACGCTCGCCGCGATGGTCCGCTCCGCGTGGCTGCGCACCCCGCCCGGAGCCCGCGTGCTCGTCCAGGCGACCACGGCGCCGGAGCGCCCCGGCGGGCCGGGCGCCCTGCAGATCCGGGTGACCGACCGGGGCCCGGACGTGGCCGCCGGAGCCCGGCCCTGGCTGCACGCGAAGCCCCGGGGCCCTCAGGACCTTCACGGCACCGACGGCGGCGCGGGCCGGCTCACCGTGGAGGCCAACCCCGGGGGCGGACTCGTCCACGTCCTCACGCTTCCACTGACGAGCTGACCGGCGCCCCGCGACAACGTCTCAACTCCTCAACGCCTCAACTCCTCAACGCTGAGGACCCGTCCGGAGGTCGTGGTACACAAGAGCAGGGTGCTCACCGCCTGCCCCCTTTGACGAAGGCTGGAGGTCGCCGTGGGACTTGACGTGTTCTGGCACTCCGAACTCCCCGATCTGAGGAGCTGGGAGTCCCTGCAGCGGACGGTCACCGAATCCTTCGGGGATGAGCACGACGTCCTCATGGACGTTGTCACGAAGCTCCCCCGCAAGGGCTTCCCCGTCCTCGCGGCCATCGACCCCTACGGGGACACCGTGCTGGACTCCCGGCAATGCGCCTCCGCGCGCGCGGAGGTGCAGGGAATCCCGACCTGGCGGGACGACTCACAACTGGTGAGCCTGGAAGCGCTGCTGAGCAAGTGCAGCCACGCGCCAGGCACCTACGTGTACGTCGCCGGCGACTGAGGCGACCGGACCGCACGGCGGCGGGGCGTCCTCGGACGCCCCGGCGAGGCGTTCGCGTCGATCGCGCCGCCGGGGCCGGACGAGGGCCGAGTCGGTGGCGGACCGGGATCCGGCGGAGGGCCGGTCAGCTCTCGGCAAGCCAGCGCGTGACAACGCCACCGAACGAGGCTGCGTCGTCCAGCCAGGGGTGGTGCCCAGCTCCGGGCTGCACGACGAGCTGCACCCAGCCGTCCGCGAACAGCTCGCCGAGCCGTGTCGCGAGCACCGGGCTGGGACTGAAGTCGAGCTCCCCGATCAGAATCAGGACCGGGATCTCTAGCCCCGCGATCGCGGCCCTCGTCGCCTCGGGGTCGAACGCGCCCTCGGCGTAGTGCGCCGCGCGGGCGTCACGGTTGAGCTGCGTGGCGCGCGTGGCATGGTGCTCCTGCGCGATCTCGTCCCACCGGCCGTACCAGAACGGGCCCGACAGGGCGGCGTCCTCGTCGGACCCCACATCGGTCCAGTCCCTGCGGAACGCGCCGATCGCCTCGTCGTACCAGGGCTCGTCCTTCCGCAGCGAGGTCGCGGCCTCGCGGCTGCCCTCGTCGACCGGGATCCCGACGGCCCGCATTCCCGGCGTGATCAGCGCGATGCGCGCGACGCGCTCGGGGTGGCGCTGCATGTAGAGGACGCCGAGGTTCGCCCCGGCCGAGTGGGTGAGCAGGTCGACCTTCTCCAGCCCGAGGTGCACGCGCAGGGCCTCGACGTCCGCGACGACCCGGTCGCAGCGGTAGCTCTCGACCTCGGCGGGCTCGGGGGAATCGCCGGTGCCGCGGTGGTCGAGCAGGACCAACTGCCGGTGGGCGGACAGCCCGCCGTAGTCGCCGAGGTACTCCGAGGCGCGCATCGCGCCGCCGGGCAGGCAGATCAGCGGCTCGCCCTCGCCGATGAGGTGGTAGGCCAGTTCGGTACCGTCGTAGGAAGAGAAAGTTGGCATGCCGCGAGCTTTCCACCCGGTTGTTGATCTTCGCAAGGCGCTCCCGTCCCGGCTCCGTGGCAACGGCCCGCACCGGCCGGACCGCGGTCAGCGGCGGAACAGGCCGCGCCGCTTCGCCGGGGGTGGCGGTGGCGGGTCGAGGAGGGCCTCGACGGCGTGGAGGAAGGGGCGGGCCTCGGCGGTCATGCCGGTCCGGTGCAGACGGTGGCGTCCTTCCCCCTCCCACTCGCCCAGCACCGCCCCGCGCTCGCCCGTGATCGGGTCGACCGCGTACTCCAGGGTGAAGGTCCGCAACGCGGACCCGTCGCTCGGCCAGGCCAGCACCACCGCGAAGGCTTCCGTCGCCGCCCGCGGCACCGGCAGGGCGACGAGGAGCATGCGGTGCCGCCCGCCCTGGACGAAACCGCCCCGGAGGCCGTCGGGCTCCAGCCGGTGTTCGACGGGCAGGCTCGCGCCGTACTCCTCCCAGAGCCGTCGCAGCTCGGTGTCGAGCCGCTCCCCCGGTACCGAGCCCAGCTCCGGGAGCGAGGGCAGCAGGCGGTGCGCGAAGCGGTAGTGGTGCGGACGCGGCGCGGGCAGGTCCCCTCCCCCGCCGGCCAGCCGGGTGACCGCGGCGACCACCTCGTCCACGTGCACGATGTCCAGCAGACCGCCCTCGCCCTCCTCGGTGAGCGGCGTCAGCTCTCCGCCACGCCACCAGTAGGTGTGCCGGGACAGCGGCGCGGCGGACGTGTCGCACTCCCGGGCGGCCGTCTCGATCAGGACCTGCAGCACTTCCGGTACTTCGACGTCGAACGGCGCGAACAGCAGCCGGAACGGCGTCGGGAACGCCACCACCGCGCCGTCCGGCGGCAGGTCCCGCCCGGCGACCGCACGGTAGAGCGCGTCCAGGACGAGGACCCGGCTCCCCGTCAGCGCCGAGCCCCCGGTGACGACGTGGAGGCTGCCGCCCTGCCCGGTCGGCCGGACCTCGTGCCCCTCGACGGGCAGCCGGGCGAGCCGCGCCCGTGCGTCCACGCGCAACCGCGACGCTTCCCCGAGTTCGGCGACGGCCTCCGACGTCAGCACCTGCCAGCCGACGGGCGACTCCAGCGCGAGTAACTCCAGTACCCCGGGCGCGATTTCGAGCGCATGCGGGAGCCGCGCGGGATCGACCAGCGTGGTGGCGTCCAGGAGCACCGGGTAGAGCCGGGCGGCCGTCTCCACCGGGGAGCCCGCGTCGCCCGCCATCGGCCCCTGGACGGCGACGACCAGTTCGAGGACGTGGGCCCGGACCAGTTCCGCCAGCGGAACGTCCGGCCGCCGTTCCACCAGCTCCAGCAGCCCGCCGAGCCCGTAGTCGCGCCCGTGAAGGTCCCGGGCCACCTCCCCGTGCAGGGTGACCTCGTTCCCGAACTCCGCGAACGCCGCCCGCACGTGCGCGGCCAGCTCCGGCTCCACCTCGCGCTGCCCCATCGTCCCCTCCCGGCTCCCGGTCTGCCCCGTCCGACCGAAGACGTGCCCGGCGCCCGCCCGGTTGCCGCATGGGCGCGATCGGATGGCGACACGCACACATGTCACGGGAAGGCGGCATGGGAACCCGAGCCGCCGACGGTGCCTTCGGGAAATCAACCGAAGCAGGCTTAAGAGCCGCTTACGGTGACAGATATTGACGTGTTCGCGCCCCGGCGGGAGGGTGGCGGGCAGGCGGCGCCGTCCGGGTCGCCGCCCGTCCCCCACCCCCCGGAGCCCCCGTGATCACTCGCCGGACCATGCTCGGCGCCTCCGTCGCGGCCTTGGCCACGCCCGCGCTGTTCGCCCTGTCGCAGCGCGCCGACGGCACCACCACCCCGCAGCGGCTCGACGTCGATCTGGTCAACACCGTGCCGTCCCAGCCGGTTTACGCCTACGTCCTCGGTCTCGACCCCGCCCAGGGCAACAGCTGGGCCTTCCTGCGCTCCGACGGCAGCACGCTCTACCACCCGCCCTCCCCCAGCGCCCCGGGCGCGCCGCTCGGGGCCGACTGCGCCATCGCGCTGGGCGCGTCCGGTGGCACCCCGCGGCGGATCAGCCTGCCGTACCTTTCCAGCGGGCGGATCTACTTCTCCATCGGCCGCGAGCTCACCTTCCTGATCAACCCGGGCCCGGGCATCGCGCTGCCCTCGGTGAGCAACCCCACCGACCCCAACATCGCCACCGCCTACGGCTTCTGCGAATTCACCTACGGGCCCGACCAGTTGTACGCCAACATCAGCTACGTCGACTTCGCCGCCGTTCCGATCGCCTTCGACCTGGCCACCGGCGATGGACGGCAGAGCGTCAGCGGCCTGCCCGTCGGCGGCCTGGAGTCCGCCGCGGCCGTGCTGCGCACGCAGGCCACCGCCGACGGCGGCGACTGGTCCCGGCTGATCGTCCCGGACCCCGCCGGCCGGACCCTGCGCATCCTCAGCCCCAACACCGCGATCAGCAGCGACCCGTCACTGTTCAACGGCTACCTGGACGACTACCTCGCCGCCGTGTGGCAGAAGTACCAGAGCACCGACCTCGTGGTCGACACCCAGTCCGGCTGGGGCACCGTCACCGGCCGGGTCCGCGACGGCGTCCTCACCTTCCCCGGTGCCGGCGGCTTCACCAGGCCCTCCACCGCCGCCGTCTTCAACTGCAGCTCGGCGCCGTTCACCACCGGCAACGACCTCATGGGCAACCTGAGCGCACGCCTCGCCGCCGCGCTCAACCGCACCACCCTGCTGGACGATCCGCATCAGCCGGACGGTGAGAACCCGGCCGCCTTCTACGCCGCCGCACGCACCAACCACTACGCCCGCATCCTGCACGCGACCACCCCGGACCACCTCGGCTACGCGTTCCCCTACGACGACGTCCACCCGGCCGGCGTGGACTTCGAGGGCAAGGTGCAGTCGGCGAACCCCACCCTGCTGTCCGTCACCGTCGGCGGCACCCAGACCCCGCCCGGCCCAGAGCCGTCGCCGTCGCCCCAACCCGGCGGCGGGACCAGCGCGTTCGGCACCATCCGGGCCGAGTCCTACAGCACGCAGTCCGGCACCGCGCTGGAGCCCTGTGCCGACACCGGCGGCGGCCACGACGTCGGCTGGATCGCGAACGGCGACTGGCTCGCCTACGCGGGCGTCGACTTCGGCGGCTCCGGCACGACCCGCTTCCTCGCCCGGGTCGCCTCCGGCGCCGCCCCCGGCATCAGCGGGCTGGTGCAGGTCCGGCTGGACAGCCCGACCGCCGCACCGGTCGGCAGCTTCGCGGTCGCCAACACCGGCGGCTGGCAGGCCTGGCGGACGGTGCCCGCCGACATCACCCGGACCACCGGCACGCACACCGTCTACCTCACCTTCGCCAGCGGCCAGGGCGCCGACTTCGTCAACGTCAACTGGTTCACGTTCGGCTAGCCGACACGCTGCGGCCGCCAGGGGCAGCCCTGCTCCGGGCCGCACGGGCAGCCCGGCCGCCCGCGGCGGTCGTCAGACGCAGAGCACCTCGACGCCCTGGGCGGCGATCTGCTCGACCACCTCGTCGGGTGCGTCGCCGTCGGTGACCAGTACCGCGATGTCGCCGATCGCGCAGACCTTGGCGAAGGCGCGCCGGCCGAGCTTGGTGGAGTCGGCGACGACGATCACCTTGGCGGCCCGCTCCGTCATGGCGCGGTTCGTACTGGCCTCCCCCTCGTCGTGGGTGGCCGCGCCGAAGGCGGGGTCGATCGCGTCCACGCCGAGGATCATGCAGTCCATCGAGAGGCCCTGGAGCACGAGGGTGGCCAACGGGCCGGTCGCCTCGTAGGAGTTGGACCGGATGACGCCCCCGGTGATGACCGTCTTCACGTACGGGCGCACCGCCAGCTCGTTGGCGATGTTGATGGCGTTCGTGACGACGGTCAGCGCCGGCCCCTCGGTGTGCTCGGCGAGGTCCGCCCGCACGGCCAGCTCGCGGGCGACCTCCGAGGTCGTCGTCCCGCCGTTGAGGCCGACGACCGCGCCGGGCGGCACGAGCCCGGCGGCCGCCCGCGCGATGCGGTGCTTCTCGTCGGCCTGCCGCGCGGTCTTGTAGCGCAGCGGCAGGTCGTAGGCGACCCCGCCCAGGACCGCGCCGCCGCGCGTGCGGGTCAGCAGCTGCTGCCGGGCCAGCTCCTCCATGTCACGGCGGACCGTGGCCGTGGAGACCCCCAGGAGCTCGGCGGCCTCGACGACGTCGATCCGGCCCTTGTCGCCCAGGATTTCGAGCAGTCGCGTCCACCGGTCGTGCATGCCCACTCCACTTTCCACTGTCTGCGCCGTCACCAAGCGTATATCGCGCGTGGATCATGCGGGACCGGCCGAGGAGGTCTCCCCGGCCGTTTCGCTACTTGACCGAGCCGGCGGTGAGGCCCGCGACGACGTGGCGTTCGATGAAGGCGAAGAGGACGACGACGGGGACGATCGCGACGAGTGACGCGGCGAACACCTGGTTCCACTGCACGCTGTAGGCGCCGATCATGTTGTCGATCCCGACGGTGAGGGGCTGGCGCTCGGGCGTGGTGGTGAGGGTGAGCCCCATGACGAACTCGTTCCAGGCCGAGATGAAGGTGAAGATCACGGCGGTGACGACGCCGGGCAGGGCCAGCGGCAGGGTGACGCGGAAGAACGCGCCGATCCGGCTGCTGCCGTCGATCTGGGCGGCCTCCTCCAGTTCCACCGGGATGGAGGCGATGTAGGCGCTGAGGATCCAGATCGCGAACGCCAGGTTGAAGGCGGCGTTGGCGAGCGCCAGCACCCCCACGCTGTCGAGGAGGCCGAGGGTGTGGAACTCCCGGTAGAGGCCGACCTGGAGTGCGGTGGGCTGGAACATCTGGGTGATCAGGACGAGGAGCAGGAACGCCTTGCGGCCGCGGAAGCGGACCCGGGCGGTGTGGTGCGCGGCGGGCAGGGCGACCAGCAGCACGAGCAGGGTGGAGCCACCGGCGACGAGGAGGGTGGTGCGGAGGTTGCCGCCGAGGGTGGTGTCGGTCCAGACCCTCGTGAAGGAGGAGAGGTCGAAGCTGGTCGGCAGGTAGGCGTTGTCGCGCAGTTGGCCCGCGGGCCGGGTGGCCGTGACGACCATCTCCAGGTAGGGCAGGAGGAACAGGGCCGCGAGTGCCCAGGCGGTGGCGGCGTAGAGGGCGGTCCGGGCGGTCGGGCGGCGGGCGGGCGACCGGGGCGGGCGGTTCATCGGTTCTCCTCCTCGTTCCAGCGGCTGACCTTGAGGAAGAGCAGCACCATGACGATGACGGCGGCGAAGTTGACGACGGACATGGCGGCGGATTCGGCGACGT